>NZ_QLNF01000033.1:22044-48130 GCF_003261015.1 Agrobacterium sp. MS2
CTGGAGACTCTCCGGGAGATCCGCGGGCGTCTGAAGCCGGGCGGCGTTTTGGTTGCTGCCCATCACACTGAGATCGATGGACAAGCGTACCTCTGGCTGGAGAGATCTGCGGAATTTGCCGTGGGCCCGACTTCGGCGCCCGGACAGGCAGCAGCCTCGGCCAAGGCGATGGCCGAGCGGCTGCCGCTGCTTTCGCAGGACCGGGAAGAAGCGTGCTTTCGCGAAGCGGGCTTCAAGCATCCAAGCCTGTTCTACGCCGCTCTTTCGTTCCGAGGCTGGGTCATGATCGCCTGATGCTGCGAACAACGCCCTGTTGATAAGGAGGGATCAGCTTGATCGAAATCTTCAATTTCGCCTTTGGGCCTTATCCGCAAAGGTTGAATATCTACCTGGCAGAAAAGCAGCCTGCGGGCGTCGCCATGACAGTGTATGCGCAGCCGGATACGCTTGCAAACATGCCTCCGCCCGAGATCGGGGCTCTTACTCCCATGGGATCTCTTCCCATCCTGAGGCATGCCGATGGCACCGTCATCGGCCAATCGCTGGCGATCCTCGACTATATCGAGGACACAATTCCGGATCCCGATATGCGGGGGAAAACGCCGGCTGTGCGGGCGAAGGTGCGCCAATGCGTTTACATGTTCGATGAGGCCCTGACATTCTTCGGTCTTTGGGCGCGCCACGGCAGTGTGCTTGGGCAAGGCGCGGTGCGATCGAGTCGGGAGGTCGCCGAAATCGGCGCCGACCGGTATATCGGGCAGTTGCGGCTTGTCGAAAGCTTGATGCCCGAAGAGCGGTTCATTGCCGGTCAATACGTCACGCTGGCTGACTGCGTGGCCATGGCGACGCTGCAATACGCGAGCGATTTTTACGCCGTATCGATCCCGCCCGAGTGCGTTAAGCTCCAGACTTGGTTCGATCGTTTCAGTCAGCGCCCCAGCGCCAAGCGGCCATCCTATCCCGAGGAGCAGCGGGGGAAGGCATTCGGCTTGATGGACCAGACCGGTGTCCGGTTTTAACGTGCGTCCCGTCCTTAGGATATGCTTTAGGCGGCTGAAAACACAATGCAAGCAGTCGTTTATGGTGACCGGACATCGGTTCGATTCCCATCAAGAGCAATACGATTTGAATCTTCACTCCAACACGCCTCCGCTCACTCTTCTCGACAGCTGGCTCGTCCCCATCAAGTTTCCGAAACGGACGGCAGTAAGTTCCGGATTGGACGAAGTTGCAATCCGAATTGGACGCATGTAAACTCCGACCTGAACGCATCGGCAATCCTAGAATTTGGTAGCGATCAGGAGGAAAAATAGATTGAAAGGGGAAAGTCCTTCTGACCTCCTTTATCCGAGAGGCGCAGCCGAGCGAATTAGGGTCGCGCTCAAAGATACGCCAGTCGTACTTGTGAACGGACCGCGGCAGTGTGGCAAGACGACGTTGGCTCGAACCCTGCTCCAGACAGATCGTCCATATTTCACGTTAGATGACGAAACGACCTTACTATCAGCAAAGACCGATCCAGTCGGCTTCGTTCGTCAGATTGATACCGCCATCATAGACGAGGTGCAGCGTGCACCGGAGTTGCTGCGTGCCATAAAACAGGCTGTAGACAACGATCGGCGGCCTGGGCGATTTTTGTTAACCGGCTCAGCAAACATTCTCGCACTCCCGACGATTTCGGATAGTTTGGCCGGGCGGATGGAAGTCGTTACCTTGTTGCCCCTAGCTCAGTCCGAAATTCGACGCAACCAGTCGAACTTCCTCGATTCCGCTTTTGCCGGAACGGTCATAGCGCCTCGCAATCCAACGGTCGGAAACGACCTGATGGAGCGAGTGCTCATCGGCGGCTATCCTGAGATGGTCGGTCGTGGCGATCCCCGCCGTCGATCCGCATGGGCTAGAGAATACATACGAGCCATCGTTGAACGAGATGTGCGCGAAATTGCCGACGTCGAACGACTGGACCAAATGCCGCAGCTTCTGCGGGCGCTCGCGCATCATTCGGGACAGTTGCTCAATTTCACCCAATTGGCCGGCCAGGTCGGCATCGATGACAAGACCGCCCGGCGATATATCGGACTCTTCGAACAGCTGTTCCTAGTTCGTCGCATCGAGCCCTGGTTTCGAAACCCTTTGAAGCGTCTTGTTAAGACACCAAAGCTCCTGTTTCTCGATAGCGGGCTCTTAGCTTCGTTTGTCGGAATGACGATCGATCGAATTTCAAGTGACCGAGGACTATTTGGTTCATTGCTGGAAACGTTTGTCGCTGGCGAAATCCTCCGGCTTTCGACCTGGAGCGAAGTCCAATCAGCCTGCCACCACTATCGGGATAAGGATCAGGACGAAGTAGATATCCTTCTCGAAGACGAAGCTGGCAATATGGTTGGACTTGAAGTCAAGGCCGCGGCAACGGTGACCGCAGCAGATTTCAAAGGCTTACGCAAAGTAGCCGTGGCCACCGGACGCACCTTTAAGGCAGGCTGGGTGCTGTACGACGGCGACAAGATCCTGCCATTTGGTGATAATCTTGCGGCGATACCGCTATCTTGTCTCTGGGGCGATTAAAGTAAGGGAAGGATTTAAGTTCGATTCCCTTCAAGGCGATGGGAGGTTCGACATTGGTTGCAAAGGAGCCATAAGCTCTGCCAATGTGACTGGTAAGAAGGATTGGAAACCGCTGTTCGTCAGTCTAAGCCAATATCTGTTGCGGACGAGTTAGCATCTCTGGGCGTAACACGGTGTCGAGCGTTTCCTTCGCCATCAAGCCACGTTCAAGGACGATTTCGTAGACTCCGCGTCCCGATCGATGAGCTTCCAACGCAACCTCCGTCGCGTTGCTATAACCGATATAGGGGTTAAGGGCTGTAATGAGGCCGATCGACTGCTCGACATTGTCTCTGAGACGGTCACGGTTGGCGGTGATGCCGCGCACGCAGTTTTCTTCCAACGTCCGGCAGGCTTCGGTCAGATGGCGGATGGAGTTATCAAGGCTGTAGAAGATGATCGGCTCAAAAGCATTGAGTTGAAGCTGGCCCGCTTCCGCGGCCATCGTCACCGTGACGTCATTGCCTATCACTTCGAATGCCACCTGATTGACGACCTCAGGGACGACCGGGTTGACCTTGCCTGGCATGATCGACGAGCCCGCCTGACGCGCCGGCAGATTGATCTCGCCGAAACCGGCCCGCGGTCCTGAGGACAACAGTCGAAGGTCATTGCAAACTTTCGACAGTTTTACGGCCACACGTTTCAACACGCCAGACAGCTGAACAAAGGCGCCGCAATCCTGCGTGGCTTCAACCAGATCTGGGGCGGTGATCAGATCGATGCCGATGATGCTGGACAGATATTCGCGTACCTTGGTTGTATAGTCCGGGTGGGCAGCGATGCCGGTTCCGATTGCCGTTGCGCCAAGATTGATTTCACGGATCAACAAAGCCGCTTCCGACAAGCGGGCTTCATCTTCCAGCAGCATGACCGCATATGTTCCGAACTCTTGACCCAAGGTCATCGGAACGGCGTCCTGCAACTGTGTCCGACGCATTTTCAGGACATCGGCAAATTCCGAGGCCTTGTCGGCGAATGCCATACGTAAGCCAGCCATCGCGCCGAGAAGACGCCCGATCCCGGCCAGGCACGCGAGCTTCAATGCGGTGGGGTAAACGTCATTGGTCGACTGGTAAGGTTGACATGTTCATTGGGGTGAAGATGACCATAGTCACCACGGCGATGCCCCAGGATTTCAAGCGCCCTGTTGGCGATCACCTCGTTGGCATTCATGTTCGTGGAAGTGCCGGCACCGCCTTGAATAAGATCGACGACAAACTGTTCGAGAAGTGCGCCGCTCCGAATTTCCTGACATGCCTGGATGATGGCTTCAGCCTGTTCTCGGCCAAGGATATTGAGGTCGGAATTGGCTCGTGCAGCTGCTTCCTTGATGGCCGCAAGGGGTAACTGTAAGCGCTAAGACTGCAAGACGATACACTATTCTATATAAGTCAGCAATTTGATACAGTTTTATATATCGACGTTGCATCGCTCCTGAGAATCCTCTATATATTATCCTGTATGTTTCGCATCAAGCGATACAGGATAATGATATGGCATATAAAACAGAGCATATAACGCAGCAGTTGCGCGCTGCGCGCGAAGCGCAGAAAATGAGCCAGCGCGAGCTGAGCGCACGATCGGGCCTGACGCAAAGCCATATTTCTCAGATAGAACGGGGCACCATGGAGCCCGGACTTGGCAGCTTGGTGGATGTGGCACGCGCGCTCGACCTCGAGATCGTCCTTGCCCCGAAAAAACTGATGCCGGCAATCCGCAATATCCTCGATAGCGCGTCGGCATCGAGTGATGTCCTGACATCCGACCAGCGCAAGCTGGTGGGGCGCCTTGAGCGGTGGTTTGCCCGGCACAGGGGCGGGTTCGGTAGTGCTTCCGAGGCAGATACATTCAAAGATAGCCTCGCGCTCTTACGGCATCTTCCTCTGTCGGCCGAGGAGATGGACACATTCAATGAGGCGACTGCACGCCTCGACCGGTGGCAGGCTGATCCGCCGTCCCGTCAGGAACTGAGCAGGATCGCACATGCCGTAAGACACCTACGCAATGCCGCGGTGCACCGCGACCGTGACGACGCGGTCCCTCGCTCGGCCTATGCGCTGGATGAGGAAGATGATAATGCCTAAGGTCACGGTACTCGATGTCAGGCTGTATGGGGAACCGGTTGCGACCCTGACGAATCTGCAGGACGGGCGCACCATCTTCGCGTTCAACGATGCATATATCGAAGACGAAAAGCGGCCGACGCTTAGCCTGTCCCTGAAAGACCCGTTCGGGGCGCTCATCACGAAGTTCAGGCCGTACAACACGGTGGTCCCGCCCTTCTTCTCGAACCTACTGCCGGAAGGACCGCTGCGCAAATACCTCGCTGATCGTGCGGGTGTGAAGCCGTCGCGGGAATTCTTCCTGCTCTGGATGCTCGGCCGCGACCTGCCTGGGGCTGTGACGGTGCATCCCTCCAAAGGGGATGACGCGCCTCCGGATGACGAGCAGGCTATCGTCGAAGCGCGGCCGAACGCGCTGCGCTTTTCGCTGGCGGGTGTGCAGCTGAAGTTCTCGGCCTTTAAAAACGACAAAAAGGGCGGCGGCTTGACCATTCCGGCCGAGGGCACGGGCGGCTCGTGGATCGTGAAGCTGCCGTCTCAACAATATAGTGGCGTGCCCGAGAATGAGTTCGCGATGATGACCATCGCCCGCATGATGGGTATGGACGTGCCTGAGCTCCAGCTGGTTGATCTCGACGCCGTGAGCGGCCTGCCTCAGGGGGTGGGTGAACTGCATGGGCAGGCGCTGGCGATCAAGCGTTTTGACCGCACGCCGGAGGGAGCGGTGCATATCGAGGACTTTGCGCAAGTCTTCGGCGTCTTTCCCGACCACAAATACGATAGGGGCAATTACCGGATGATCGGCCGCGTGCTGGGGATCGAAACCAGCACGGCCGACGTGGCGGAATTCATCCGGCGTCTAGTCTTCAGCACGCTAATCGGCAATGGCGACTTGCACCTGAAGAACTGCTCGCTCATCTATCCTGATCGCCGCACCCCTGCGCTCTCGCCAGCGTATGACTTGTTGTCGACTATCCCTTACATCGAGGGGGAAGATACGGCGGCGCTCAATTTCTCCCGCACAAAAAAGATGGCGGCGCTGTCGAAGGATGAGCTGACGCATCTGGCTGCGAAAGCGGAGCTTTCCGAGAAGCTGGTGATCGACACCGCGCGCGAGACGGTTGAACGCTTTAGGACGGTATGGGAGGCGGAAAAGAAAAACCTGCCGATGGCCGCCAAGGTCACCGACACGATCGATACGCACGCACCGAAGGTCGAGCTGTATCGTGAGTTCGCGAAGTAGTGTCTTGCGGCTCGGCATTCAATTTATCAAGCCTTGCTGCATATTCAAGGCGTTAGCCCATCCAAAACAGGATGGCCGTTGGTTCGAATCCCATCAAGAGCAAACGAGAATCGTGAACGGGGAATGACAGGGTGAAAATTCTAGCTGGAAAGCGTCATTCATTTGCATTACATTCTCCTTGAATATGGAGACAGCCATGGCCGCAAACGCTCTCGTACAAACACGTATTGATTCCGAAGTCAGGGATCGTGCTTCTGCCGTCCTTGAAAGCATGGGCCTCACGGTATCTGATGCGGTTCGTATCATGCTCACCCGGACCGCTAACGAGGGCGCTCTGCCTCTTGAACTTTTATCCGGCAGTGAGGCGCATGACGGTTGGTTTCGGACTAAGGTGCTCGAAGCGTTAAACGATACTCGACCGGATTTATCGGACGACGAGGCCGAGGCGCACTTTGTCAAACGTCGAGCGGCAGCCCGCCTCAAAGCGGGTGTGCCAGAATCGTGAAGCTTACTTGGTCTGCTTTTGCGTTGTCGGATCGTGACGCCATCTTCACATACGTCGAGGCAGATAATCCCGCCGCTGCCGTGTTGATCGATGAACGGATAGCCGCTGCCGCCCGTCGCTTGCTCGATTTTCCTGCCAGTGGGCGCGTGGGTCGAATTGCCGGGACACGCGAACTCGTCATCAATGGCACGCCTTATATCGCCGCCTACGCCTTTGCCGAGACGGCAGTTCGAATTCTTCGCGTACTCCATGGCGCGCAAGAACGGCCAGAAAATCTGCCGCTAAGCTTATCGACCACGTTTGTGTAGGGGGTTGACGGTTCGATCCCCATCAAGAGCAAGACCGCGACAGGTTGTCCCGTTCGGGCGGTCGCCAGCCCCGTCGGGAGACACCTCAAGTGCGAATATTTCGTTCGAGCATTGTATGTTCCATCTGCAGAACAGACCAACGGTGACAATCAGATTGTGGCGACGTGAGCAACGTTATCGAATGAGATCCGCAGCTCAACTCGACCGCAAAAATCACGATCGCAGATTGAGCGAGAAGCCGAGCAGCTTTCCTGCCGACCGCTTCAGAAGCGCGCGACATAGCAACCGTCGCCGCGGTGAAGGCGTCACTGGGCCTAGAGAGCAACCGGTGTTGGTAGGTAGATGTGATTCTTAACGAATATAAAACATTATTATCGTATATTTCGTGTCGCTGAGAATGAAGCGGTAATCTTGATCGCTTTAGCAGGTATTACGTCTCGGAGAAAATTCTCGTGTATTCGGAATCTTCATCATGCGTCTGCCATCATAGGTACACCCGGCGAATGAATTGCTCGTGGTTCCTCCTGATAAACGTTAATTATTGCGAGAGCGGCACATGAAACACATTTCTATCGTCGGAAAATTTCTTATTATTATGGCATGCTTCGGCTTGTTCTCGCTTGGGGTCGCCCTTTATTCCGGGATCCAGATTGCCAGAGTTGACGAAGACTATGCTGGCCTGATGGACGGCGAATCAACCGCCGCCTTGTATTTGGCTCGCTCCAATCGCAACCTCCAGGCAGCACGAGCGTCCATCGGGGAACTGTTGATGTCGCGCTCGGCAGACCTGAACGAGCGGGCGGAAAAGGGTATCAAGGATGCTGAAGCCGGTTTTGTGAAATACATGGACACCGTTGCTGGCGCTGTCCCGCAGCACGCCGAGATTGCTCTTCTCAAGGCCGAAGGCCTCAAGGTCATTAAAGAGGTGTGTGGCCCGACCATTGTGGCGGCGCGAAACGCGACGACGGAGCAAGACATTGCGGCGTCACAACAATTGTTTCTGAGCCAGTGTCAGCCGGCTTTCAGCGCGCTCACTCCGAAGTTTACAGGTGCGACGAATGAAATCGTTGATAGTGCTGCGAAGACGGGTGAGGAGCTGTCCGCGCACGCCAGCAGCACCGCTACCAAGACCCTCGCCGCTGTCATCGTCGGCTTGATCATCGTTCTCGCGGTCGGCTTCCTCGCTATCCGTTCCTGGTTGGTACGTCCGATCCAGCGGATGTCGGTCACCATGAACGTGCTCGCCAATGGGGATTTGAACGCCGGCGTCGATGGAACGGATCGCCGCGATGAAGTTGGCGGCATGGCGAGGGCCGTCCAGGTATTCAAGGAAAACGGCCTGCGGGCAAGGGAGCTTGAACAGGAAGCGGCCGCGACGCGCTCCGCTAGCGAGGCGAAGCAATTGCGGGTCGCGGAACTTGAGCGTGAGCGCGCCCAGCAGATGGCACGGGCGACGTCAGGCCTTGCGGAGGGTCTGAAGCACCTGTCGAGCGGGAACCTGACTTTCCGACTGAACGAACCCTTTGCCACAGATTTCGAGGCATTGAGGTCTGACTTCAACGCAGCTGTTAGTCAACTGGCAGAGAGCTTGCGATCTGTCGCGAACGCCACAGGATCAATCGATAGTGGAGCACGTGAAATCAGCCAGAGTGCCGAAGACCTCTCAAAACGGACCGAGCAGCAGGCCGCGTCGCTTGAGGAAACGGCAGCCGCTCTCGACCAGATTACCACCAACGTTGCAAACTCCTCCAAACGCACCGAAGAAGCACGTCATGTGGCAATCGAGGCCAACAAGTCAGCGCGCCGCTCGGGCGAAGTAGTTTCGAATGCTGTAATCGCCATGCAGCGCATCGAACAGTCGTCGAACCAGATCTCCAGCATTATCGGTGTCATCGATGAGATTGCCTTCCAGACCAACCTGTTGGCGCTGAATGCCGGTGTCGAGGCTGCGCGGGCCGGGGAAGCGGGCAAGGGCTTTGCGGTGGTCGCTCAGGAGGTGCGCGAGCTTGCTCAGCGGTCGGCTCAAGCAGCGAAGGAGATCAAGGATCTCATCCGAAACTCCGTGGATGAAGTCAGCACGGGTGTAAAGCTGGTTCAGGAAACGGGCCAAGCGCTCAAGGTGATCGAGGAGCAGGTTGTTTCGATCAACACGCAGCTCGACGCCATATCAACGTCGGCCAAGGAGCAGTCGATTGGTCTTGCCGAGGTCAACACGGCCGTGAACCAGATGGATCAGGCGACGCAGCAAAACGCGGCCATGGTGGAAGAATCGACGGCTGCCAGCGCGTCTCTTGCCAGCGAGGTGCAGCGCCTGCGTGAGATCATATCTAAATTTTGCGTCGGCGCGGAAGGAAGAGCTGAAACCGGCAAGCCGACGGCGGTGAGAGTCGAACACAAACCTGTCATTTCTCCTGCCCGCCGCATGCTTGCGAAAGTAGCAGGAGCTATCGGAGGCCGCGCAGCCGCGGCTGAAAGCTGGGAGGAATTCTGAGGCCCGGGGACTCGACTGTTATGTCATGTGATCGTGACCGGGCGACTACTAACCCGGTCACGAGCAGCATGGGAGCCACAACTTCCGCCAGATCGATGCGTGTTAGCCTCGACAAAAATCATTGACAGCCGACGCCTCTTGTCGAGCTGATGCATGCTATCCCGCAGCTCGGCCTCGACCTAGGTTGCTGTGACCGCGAGGCCACTGCCGGATCCCGACAACACAAGGCATGAAGAGGGGCGTCCAGCACTTGTCAGATGGCTATTGAAAAACGCTTTGGTCTCGTCAACATCCTTCCAAAGCCTCCTGGGTCTTCACCCCTTTCACCACGAAAAACATCGTCCAGCGCGCGGCACGCTTTGCTGGCACTGGCCTGACCAATCTGAAGGCCGGCGCCTTCGATTCGCGAACAGAAAAGTCCGCCGGAAAAATTTCGCAACAGCTCAAAAAAAATCGTTGAAACCCAAAATCGCCGCAGGGTCGCTGGTTCATATCCGCTCAAGGCATTGGGTTCTTCCATTGTAAAGCTCAGCATCGTGTTCAGCGTAAACACAAATTGTCCTCCTCATCATTCTCGACCATCCTCTCGGCGCGTTTCAGCTAAATCAGTTCGGATAATTGATTAGCGACAGGCGGTGCCTGCGTACCTCTCGCCTACCTCGTGCCACCGAGTTCGGACCTCAATTTTCAATCAGCCGCCAAATGAATTTCAAATGGTCAAACTTTGACTTTCAATTAGTCAACAATGTATTTTCAAACGGTCATTGAGAGGAATAAGGCCGTGATGCTCATCCAAGACTCGTCGAGCAACGTGTTGCCGATGCCATGTTAGACACAAGGGTGATTATGATCGTCGGTCCCCGACACTCGAGCAGAGCATGTAGGGGATTCGAGTCTTCGGAATAGCAAAGCGCTCAAAGCGACGTCGGTTAAGCATCGGCGGTGGCCACAAAGCTACATATGTGTGAATGTGGGCTTTTCTGAGTTCAGGAGTGCGTCAGATGAGCCGATTGACGATCGACATAACGGACCAACAACATCAAAGCCTCAAGGCGCTGGCAGCATTGCAGGGCAAGACAATAAAGCAGTATGTGCTTGAGCGCCTCTTCCCCGGTGACACAGACGCAGAGCGAGCCTGGGAGGAACTGAGGGCGTTGATGAACACCCGCGTCAATGAGGGGCTTGCCGGAAGACTGTCGACTAAAACCGTGAGTGAGATCCTTGACGAGGAGATTTCCGAGGGTCGTGCTTGACTGCCTATATTCTTACCGCGGAAGCGGAATCAGATCTACGTTCGGTAATCCGTTACACGCGTACGCAATGGGTGGTGCGCAGGTACGTCGCTACGTCTCAGGTTTGGAGCGAGGTATCGCAAACCTTGCCGAGGACAGAGGTTTGTTCAAGGATATGAGTGCGCTTTATCCGGCGCTAAGGATGACGCGATGTCAGGACCATTACGTCTTTTGTCTGCCTCAACAGGATGCGCCCGCCCGCATCGTAGCGATTTTTCGCGAGCGAATGGATCTGATGAAGCGTTTGGTCGATCGTCTGAAGGAATAACGTTTGGACGGAGGCGAGATGTGAGCGCAAGACAGACGAAATCGTCGTTATTGAGCGGGTGAAAGAAGGGGCCGTCAGTTCAGATCCTATCAAGAGCGAAATTGCACTCAAGGGTTTGTAACTTCGTTTCTAATGAGGAGTATGCGGAGAGGGATAAAGCGCCGCCCCAACCTTCCGCGCGGCGGCCGCTAGGCGCTTATCCCTCGTCCACAAGCTGGATCGACGGTCCAGGAGAGTTGAAGTCAACAAATGTGCATCAGTATAGCCGATCCCCATGCTGAATATCGAATGGCGATCAATGACTGTCATCACCTCTGCATGGGTTGCAACTACTGCTTCACGCTGAGCTGTGAGAAACGCTAATACCGCATCCCGTTCTCGCAGACTACCCAAGGCCAGTTCACCTACAACGAAAGGGTGGCAAAGCAGCTGATCATCTCCGATGATTTTGACGAGCTCCGGGTCCCCGTGTCGGAAATGATCAATCCAGATTGAACTGTCGACAAGGATCACTTCCCCACTTCGCTCCGGCGGCGAGGCGCTGCCTCAGCCTCAGGCATAGTGCCTCCAAGAGCGATTAGCCGCTTGCCAGACTCGACTCGCACCAAAGTCTCTAGTGCTTGACGCACAAGAGCCGCCGTTTCCTTCGTGCCCGTTAGGGACTTTGCTCTTTCCATAAGGCTGTCGTCGAGATTGATGGTTGATCGCATAACTAGCTCCGAAACGTTGATATGCAAATAGCACCCATTGGTGCAGAAATCTACGCCCATCAAGCCCGCATTTTTTTGCCTATTGCAGTCGCCGGTTCGATCTCTTCAAGAGCTTAACCCTAGCAATCGTTTCAGATAGCGCTTGTACGGAGGGGGTTGATGATCTCAATCCCCTGGAAATCGCGCTCATTGTCGGTGACAACAACACAGTTGTTCGTTGTTTCATCGCCAAGATTGACGGCGATCGAAAGCGCGCCGGCAGAAAACGTCCAGGTGACCGCAATACATCCGTCGCCTGCCTCCACAACTCTGCCAGCGCGGCCATTATCTCCTCGAAGAAGAGGCACGATCTTTGTCCGTCTCAGTAAAAGCAGCTTGCCCGTGAGCGTTAACCAATCTTCCCCCGCCTCGGTTTGGGCCTTGCTCCAATCCAGTTTTGACGTCTCGAACGTGGTGCGATCGTTGGGGTCGGGAACAGTCTCGCTTTTGTAACCGGAATGGCCGTCAAACTCGCTTCTTCGACCCTCGCGGACTGTGTTTGCGAGATCATCACGGAAATCGGTAAAGAACAGGAACGGGTTGGACTCGCCGAATTCTTCTCCCATGAACAGAAGAGGAATGTGTGGCGAAAGTAGAAGTAGAGCCATCAGAACCTTGGCGCGATCGCTGCCTACAAGTGTAATCAGCCGTTCCCGTGGGCCCGGTTGCCCACCTGGTCGTGGTTCTGGATGAAATCCACAAATGCGGAGCTCGGTTGGCCGTCGCTTCTGACGCCACGTGGTCTTCCGGTTTGGGGTGAAGTTTCGCCTTGGTAGGCGAAGCCTTCTGCGAGCGCCCTGGCCACGAGCTTTTCAGGTGCCGCCGCGAAATCCTGATAGTAAGCGTCGCTTTCCCCTGTCACAAGCGCATGAACCGCATTGTGGAAGTCATCATTCCATTCTGCGGTGAACAGAGGAATACTTCCGTCTGTGGCTCTCTCATGCAGGGAGATGATGTTGCGACTGTCCTCGGTCGTAAGGTGAATAGGACGATTGGTGATCTCGCGCCGAATGCGTTCAGCTATCTCCACCAAAATGTGTTTTGCGGAATTGTCCTCAATCTGGTCAATCGCGTCAAATCGAAGGCCATCAAGCTTGAATTCGTGCAGCCAATAAAGAGGGGCATCGGCAATGTATCGCCTCACGGCGTCGACGTCATAGGCTATCCCATCGCCCCAAGGGGTTTTTCGATCCTTGTCGAAGAAACCCGGAGCCAGCAGGGGGAGGTAGTTCCCCTGCGGTCCGAAATGATTAAGAACGATGTCGAGCACGACGGATATGCCAAAACCATGCGCTTCATCGATAAAGGCTTTGAAATCATCCGGCCTGCCGTATGCGGCGTGGGGAGCATAAAGCAGAGTGCCATCGTAGCCCCAGCCGTGGTTGCCGCCGAAGTGGGAAACCGGCATAACCTCAATCATGGTAATTCCGAGCTGCGCAAGATGAGGGAGTTTCCCAACCGCGGCCTCGAACGTCCCCTCCGGCGTGAAGGTTCCGACGTGCATCTCGTAAATTACTGTCTCCTCCCACGGACGTCCCTTCCAGCTGATATTTCGCCAAATGTAGCGATCCGGATCGGTGACGAGCGATGGTCCATTGACATCGTCCTTCTGCGCCCGCGAAGCGGGGTCGGGCACCCGTTGTCCGTCAGTCAGGACAAAGCAATATTCGGTTCCTGCCACAGCGTCTGGACATCTGATCTCGAACCACCCGTGCTCGTCGCGTGCCATGCATCGTAAAGCCGTGCCGTCGTCGAGGTATAATTCATTTTGCCCAGGCGCCCAGGTTCGAAAAGTGACACCCCCCGATGGAGAGCGTCGTACGCCCCAAGCCGGTGATTTTGTGACATTGGAGCGATTGTGTTGCTTTGACCGCATGGTTCCCCCGTCAGGATTGAGCGGGGCAAAACCGGCGGCGTCGATAACGGTTCCCGTCCGGCAAATATTAAAGTGCAAGCCGTGACAGCGTGCATTGCGCGGGCTTGAAAAAATCGCGGAGCTCAGAGGATCGAAGAGATTTCATCTTCCGGATGTCCAGTTAAAAATCCAGTTGCCGCCCACCAAGCCTCCTGGGAAACGATCAGCGCTTCTTCGACATTATTGGTTTGTCGCGTGATGGACCAAGGGGGAGGCCGGTGGACTGAGCCCCAACCTCTTGCTATGCGATCAACCTCGTGACGCACCGCTTACTGTCGCGGAGTTACAGATATGGCGCTGAGCGATAGACCGGCATGCAATAGCTCATTTTTCGCGAAATTATGAGTTATAGAAAGCGGTGAGTCTCTGTCCACTCGAGCGTTGGTTTTGTTGTTAAAATGACTTGCGCGGTTAGGAGAGTGCTCCGGCAATCCACTTGTTCACAGGCTCATCATCGTCGGGTGCAATTGTCTTGACGCAGGGCCTGCTATTCTTGAAACAGTGTCGAACAATCAGAAATTTTATTGTTATTTCCTTCCGGTCTTGCGCGCCGTGAGAGACACGAGCAGTGCGTCCTGCACGACGTCTTCCAGTTCCTCGCGCGTCGCGCCGTCCCGGGCCTGGACGGACATGCCCTGAAGCACGACGACCAAAAAGCGGGCGAGGGAGCGCGCGCGATCTGAGTTGAGCCAACGACCAAGCGCCTGGGCAATTGTTTCTCTCATCATATCTCTGCCCTCGGACAACACTCGCGCAAGCGCGGCATGTTCTTCGGCGTATTGCAGCATGCCGCTGGACACCATGCATCCTCGTTCACCGGCAGGGTCCGTCACGGCGTCGGCCCCTTGGCGCAGGATCGCCGACACGGTGTCCTCCAATGTTGATGCGCCTTCAAGGTTGAACAAAGCCCCGGGAATTCCCGAATAGTGATCAAGGGCCTCCCGATAAAGCCCTGCTTTGCTCCCAAACGCGGCATAGAGGCTTGGTGGTGCGATTCCAATCGCGGTCGTCAGATCGTTGAGCGACACACCTTCGTAGCCATGCCGCCAAAACAGATGCATGGCGATGTCGATCGCCTCGTCACGATTGAAGGTCCTCGGTCCGCCGCGCCGGCGTTTGATCTGCTTATTCATAGTGATCACTAAAGACCGGTTGACAGAGAAAATCAAGTGATTAGTTTGTATCGATCACTAAAAATAGCCAATTCTCGCCCAACACCACTGGAGATTTTATGTCAGGACGTTTCATCCGAGCCGCAACGGGAATGTTTGCTGCGGTGATCTTGTTTACGGGGGCATCGGCCACTGGGGCTGCCGAAAAGCAATATACCGTCACATCCTCCGATGGCGTTACAATCGCCGTCGAAGAAACCGGAAATCCCCAAGGTCAGCCAATTGTATTCGTTCACGGTCTGCTTGGCAGCCGCATCAATTGGGACAGCCAGACGGCCGATCCAGACCTGCAGAAGTTTAGGCTGATCACCTTTGATCTGAGAGGACATGGACTGTCGGCAAAGCCGGATGACGCTGACGCCTACAAGGATGGCGACCGCTGGGCAGACGATCTCGATGCAGTCCTTCGGGGAAGCGGAGCGACGAACCCGGTGCTCGTGGGCTGGTCTCTTGGGGGTGTGGTGCTGTCGAACTATCTTGCCAACCATGGCGACGCCGGGATTGGTGGCCTCCTTTACGTCGACGGTGTCATCGAACTCAAACCCGATCTCATCACGCCGCATCCGGAGGTCTATGCAGGACTGGCCTCAGAGGACCTGCGGACGCATCTCGACATGGTGCGGACCTTCCTGGCCCTCTGCTTTGCAACGCAGCCAGAAAACGCGACGTTTGAACGGCTGCTGTCCAATGCAGCGGTGGCATCATGGCTGATGACGCGAACAGTCCCCTCGATGACAGTCCAGGCAAAAGAAGGACTGGCGAAGGCAAAAAAGCCGGTTCTGTTGATCTATGGGGGCAAGGATAATCTGGTACGGCCGCAGCCGAGTATAGAACGCGCGAAGTCGTTCAACGGCTCGATCAAGTCAGAGATTTACGACAACTCGGGTCATGCGCCATTTCTTGAAGAAGCGTCGCGGTTCAATAAGGATTTGGCCAGGTTTGCGGCTTCTGTGGCGGACGGCAAGTGAGTCAGAAACTGGCTCCACCGGCTCCCATTCTGCTGCGTCTTTCATGCTCCCATTCTGAAATCGAGACTGAATGGTCGTCTGATCTGGAGAAGCGTGCGTGGGGAGCCGTGATCTTGATAGGTCCGCCCCGTCGCGCTGGGCCGAACACCGGTGCGTCACGACGACGGAACCGGAACCGGCTAAACGAGTTATGATGGTTCCGCGAGATGGAGAAGCTGTCAGGAGCGAACGCGTGAACAGATGCAATATAACCCACCGGCGGATGACCATTGGAACGCACTCCCTGTTCTTCCGGGAAGCGGGGCCGATTGAGGCGCCCGTTCTGCTCCTGCCCCACGGATACCCGTGTTCGTCCTATCAGTACCGCAGGCTGATGCCGGCACTCGCCGATCAGTGGCGCACGGTAGCTTTCGATTGGCCGGGTTTTGGCTACAGCGACACCCCCGATCCCGCCGAGTTCGGATATGACTTCGACGCTTACGCCGAGGTGCTCAACAACGTCGCTGAGGCGCTCCGACTGGAGCGCTACGCGCTCTGGCTCCACGACTATGGATCGCAGATTGGTCTGCGGCATGCCATAGCCCACCCGGAGCGGATCGCCGCGCTGATCATCCAGAACGGTGACATCTATGAAGACGTGCTCGGCCCTAAATACGGGACGATCAAAGCGTGGTGGGCCGACAAGTCGCCGGAGAAGCACCGCCCTCTCGCGGAGGCCGTAAGTGAAGACGGATTTCGCGAGGAGTTCGTCGGTGAAGTCTCTGAAGAAGTGGCAAGCCTCGTCCCTCCCGACCTTTGGAAGCTCCATTGGCCGCTTATGGATACGCCGACACGCAAAATGGTGGCAGTCCGCCTGATGGAAAAGCTGGAGGAAAACCTCGACTGGTTCCCTCGCTATCAAGGCTATCTGCGTGAGCACCGCCCTCCGACCCTGGTGGTGTGGGGCCCGCAGGACGCCTATATGCCCGAGGCGTCGGCGCAAGCTTACCGGCGCGATCTCCCGGACGCGGAGTTGCACATTCTCAGCGAGGCCGGGCATTGGCTGCTGGAAACCCATCTCGAACAGGCGTTGCCGCTCGTCCGCGATTTCCTGGCCCGGACATTCCGATGATCGCTCCTTTGAATGTAGCCCGCAACGAGAGGAGACATGCATGGTTACGAAGCCCACAATTGCACGCATCTGGCGCGGCCGTACGCGCCGCGAGGTCGCGGACAGCTACGAGCCCTATTTGCGAGCCGAGGGCATTCCTCCGCTTGAGGAAATCGCCCTCGGCGTCCAGCTTTTTCGGGAGGATCGGGACGAGGAAACGTGGTTCACGACTATCTCCTACTGGCCGGACATCGAGACGATGACCGCCTTTACAAAGGGCGATCCTGTCAAGGTTCATCATCTCGATCGCGACGCCGAGTTCCTGATCGAACTGCCCGAGCGCATCGAGCTGCATCAAATTCTGGTGAATGATCCGAGCCTTCGTTGAGTCGCGAGCAAGCCCTGCCTAGGGTGATGGAGCTCCGCAAGAAAATCGGGATCTCCCGGCCGCAGCAAGGCCGGCCGGTCTCCAGATGGTCCCCACCTCTGTGCATCGGGAACGGCGCGTGTTCCGGCGCAATCGCGCTGACCAGGAAAAGAAAGCGATGATGTCACTGCCCCACCGCGTCTCCGGCAATCTCGCTCTTGATCTCGCCAACACCATCAGTTGGCGCAACACGAGCCGGGAAGTCGACCATTTGGCAAGCTTCGATGACGTTGTGGCATGGTCGAAGCAAGTCGGTCTGGTCGGCGGCGACTTCGTCGTATCGCCGCAGGAGCAAGAGATACTGGTCCAGCAGGTGCTCGCGCTTCGCAAGGCAATCGGTGCCGCGGGATCGGCGATAGCTAACGATCTCGATCCGTCTCGGCTGGATCTGGACGTCATACGCGACGTTGC
Source organism: Agrobacterium sp. MS2 (assembly GCF_003261015.1). Taxonomy (NCBI): domain Bacteria; kingdom Pseudomonadati; phylum Pseudomonadota; class Alphaproteobacteria; order Hyphomicrobiales; family Rhizobiaceae; genus Agrobacterium; species Agrobacterium sp. MS2. The sequence continues at coordinate 39,554 of NZ_QLNF01000033.1, forward strand.
TGCGCTGGCTATGCGCCAGGCTTCGCTTTCCGGAACGCCGTACACATGGCATTTTGAGGGCATCTATCGCGTGACCGGCACCATCGCGTGGTCCGCGCTCGACCTGCTTCGGGGCGACGAAATCTCCCGGCTGAAGCAATGCCCACCCGACGATTGTCACTGGCTGTTTATCGACCGGACAAAGAACGCTTCAAGGCGCTGGTGCGACATGGGCAGCTGCGGCAATCGCGCCAAAAAGATCGCCCACAGAGCCCGGCGCTGACTCAAAAACGGCGGGAAAGAGCAGCAGCGGGATTCCGGGCCCGTGATCAAAGCGGGATGAAAACCAATGATCACTTAGGTGTCGGGATACCGCATTGACTGGGCGCCGCAGGCGGACGTCGAAGTGGATGGAGCATGTGGCTGAACTCATTCCTGAGGTCTGAGAAAACCATCACGGCCACTTCCTGCCGAGCGGAGAACAAGTGCCCCTCCATCTCTTCTGCAGCATTTACCCTCGGGAATTGACAGCGAAATCAGACAGAGCTTCAAATCGGAACGACTGCAAACTTTCATTTACCACAAGGCGTATTGTCGAATTCCACGCCGCGCATATGTCGTCTTTGTCATAATGTATCCGGCCATAACAACAACCGATGAGGTGACATGATGTCAATCAACTCGGGTCATGCTCGATATTTCCCGCGACCCATACGAACTACAGCTAACCCGTTGGAGCGGGCTATCCTGCAGCTATAGAAGATGATCGATGCGCAAAGAACGAGTGCGCTACCGGCACCGTTTGCTCTTTATAAAGCCAAACGCATTCTCGAACGATGCCACAAGGGGAGCCCGCTGCCGAATGCGCGTGACTGCATGCCGAACGTGGAATAAGCGATCGGACATCGGTAGCACGGGCCCGAAACAATAAACCTTAACGGTGGTCAAAGTGTGCCCGACTGGTCATGACGACCTTCGCATGCTCGTGCTACATCCAATATGCCGGCGGCGTCGGCGAGCGTTATTTCTACCACAGCAGCCGAAGCGTGCTCTCGTCACGGACTCCTGCGTAAAACATGTCCAGTGCGGCTTGGAAAGGTAAATCCCGTTCAGCAACAGCTCCGAATAACGTCATGCTGGATCGAAATTTGAGATCATCCGGGGATCCGAGAATGTCATGCGCGCTCAAATGGGTGTGCTGCAGCATGGCGGTCGTACACTCGACGAGGCGTGGTCCAAGCATAGGATGCGTCAAATACGCCTCCGCTTCCGCACGACCCGAGATCGCGTAAAAGCGCGCAGTTTCCGAACGGCCAAGGCCACGCAGTTGCGGAAAGATAAACCACATCCAGTGTGAGCGCTTCAGTCCCGCCTGCAATTCGCTGAGGGCCACCTCGTAAATGTTTTGCTGCGCCGTCACAAAGCGCTCGAGATTGAATTTCATCGTCAGCTTTCTCCGATTGCAAGGTTCAGCAAAACCGGTCTTAAGCGCTCCACAGTGCGATCTCGCGGGTTAATCCTGACAACGTCGGCGCCGGCCTGCTGTTCCCGAAACCGCTTTAGTGTCGCAGCTTGCGTCGCGTCCACGTCGAACCCCGCATGCGAACGAAGTAGCCCGTGCGCTGGCGTTTGCTGCATATACCTTGATCCAGGACATCATTCGAACGACGATGCGCTCTACGGGCGCCCGCCTGAGCGACCATCGCGGTGCACTACAATAATCAGGGCTGTGCGCTTTGACTGGCCGGTCATGGCAAATTTGCTATGGGAACGTCGGCAGAATGCTCGCGGCCACCGAATTGCGGTGTTCATTGGCTTGCAATGAACCGCCAGTTCGCGATTGCGGCCTGACGGTGGGGCTCGGCACGCAAAAGGTAGTCCGGATGCCTGATGATTGAAAGCAGGTCCGAAAAGCTGTCGTAGCGTATCATCACGATGTCGTCCCACTGTTCGTCCTCGGTCGAGACTAACGTCATGGCTCTGGATCCGACGTAAAGTCGTTCGGAAATAATCCCGAGTTTTGATGCGATCTCCTGGAACACGCCAGCATAGCCTTCGTAATATGCTGCCCGTGACGTCTCTTTCATATCCACAAACCCGCCCGGATAGTGAGGACTTTCGCGGAAGCGGAGAAGATTTATCATCACGACGGGGTTGCCGCCGAGCCGTTCAGCCGCGTCTGACAAGATTTGGGGCGAGAGGGTATAAAGATCCATGATGTGACTTTCTGACAAAATTCGTTCATATGTCAGATATTGACAGTTTTTGTTATTATGTCAAGAATCGGGAATGGGGAGATTTTCAGACCGGGAAGAGAAGGTTGCTGTCGCAGCCGAGGGTGTTTTTGTGCGCTACGGCTTCGCGCGGACAACGATGGGCGACATAGCAAGAGCCGCAGGTATCTCCCGCCCCGCGCTTTATCTCCTGTTCCCGGACAAAGAGGCGATTTTCAGCCGCGTCATTGAGATGATGGACGCGAGATCCCTCGCAAAGATCCAGCAGGCGGTCGACCGGATTGAGTCTGTTGATGGGAAATTGTTGCATGCCTGTACCGTTTGGGGCCTCCACGGGGTGGAGCTGGCTTCAGCCCATCCTGACGCCGCAGACCTTTTTGATTTCCGGTTTCCGGCGGTTCGGGAGGTCTACGAGCGGTTTCAACAGTTTCTGGTTCGGATTTTGGAAGAGCACGTCCCGAACTGGACGCTCCCCGTTTCACGGGCTGAGTTTGCGGCGACGCTCACCTATGGCCTTCGTGGCCTTCGCTACGCGGCGACGGACATCGATCACATGAAACGTCTCGTTGACGTTCATGTCACTATCTACGGAATGTCACTTAAGCGGAACGAAAGCGCCGACGGATGACAGGCGCTTGCAGTCCCTGTCTTGCAGAACCTGGTATTGATTGAGAGATGCCAGCCGTGCAACGGGCGCTTCCGGATGACGCACGAGCAAGAGATTACGGGGCGTGCCGGGTAGGAGCAACTCATGCTTGTCATATTCCTAGTGCTCATCACCGCGAACGGGACACCGTTTCATAAGCTTTTTGATCGTCCGCCGGTCTCCGCCGAAACGATCCAGCACCTCCACCGCCTGAGGCAGGCTGACCGAGTATTCCTGTTGAAGTTCCTCGACGGTGTACGGCTTTACTTTATAGTCTGGCATAGCGCCCTCCTTCTGATGCCCAAATGCAACCGCCTCGATTTGAGTTCCGAGCACCGGAACATCCGCGCGCCTTGAGGGTTCGCGTTGGGAAAGGAGACCATCATGAGAGATTTGAACCCGAATGCCGTAGGCCGGCCGGACGACCCGAAAGCCACACGCGGCTCAACATGGCGGCCGAGAGCCAAGGACGAGGATATCATCACCAACAATGACGAAGGTGCGCCCCCGTGCCGATCGGCCAGCCTGGCGACCGTGAGCAAGGCGGCGACAGCGACGGCCCGATGGGTGGACAGTAGATTGCGCCAGACCGGCCGAAGCGAGCGCCCATTTCCAACCCGTCTACAGGGAAGAGCGTCATTCCAGATACCCTTCCCCCTCCGACATGGGCGCGTTTAGGAAAAACCCGAACGGCATTACGGCCACTATTACTTCGGCGGTGACAAGAACCGATGGCGTCCGAAGCACACGACGCTTTAGGCACGACAACCCGAAGACCGAGTCAATTAAAACTGGGCGATAAGGTAACGCCATCACGTCCAGAAGAAAACATCGACGCGCAGTCCTACGGCTTGCCGATCTTTACCTTTGCAGCACGCTTTGTAGCATCTCGGGCCCGAGCGTATTTTCGAGGGCTTTCACTCCGCTCTTGGGTAGTCTCCGAAGGCCGCTGACTATGCCCTCTTTCCAGGCGTCTCCCCGATCCCACGCTTCCTCCCATGCATCGGCCAGTTCGTCATTATGGCGCGTCTCAACCAAGGCTTGGAAGAGCAAGGCGGCCTGTGAGAGGTCTTTGTCTGCCTTCAGGCGTCCAAGAGCGTCCGATCGCCTTCGAGACGATATGATCAGCTTGTGGACAGCGTACCTCTCCGGGGCTGGGACAAGTACGTTCACGCCTTCGCGGAAGAGAAGCACCGTGCGGACGGGCTCGTAGATCAGGTAATCAAGGAATCGCAGGTTTTCCCCCGAAGCGCCACCGAGTGCAGGCATAGGCGACGGCTTGCCTGTGTATTCCTCCGATCCCCGATTTCCAGTCAGGAACTCAACGCGGTAGCCCCTGGCATTCTGGAAGGCTACGATTTTGGCCCGGTCCGCCTGGTGCGGCACTGCTCGAAAATCGGGATCGACTGACTGAAGAACCTCCAGGATTGGCGGCAGGCTGTCTTTTACCTCGGCCGAAATGGCGAAGTCCTGCGCGAAATCAGCGTCGCCTGTCTGCATAACCGCCGATGGCAGGCGAACGCCGAGCATCCCGGCATAGGTGCTGAATGCCACCGACCCGATAAGAACAGCGCGCAACCGGAACAATCCAGCATCGGCCAAGGCCCGCGTGACAGCGCCCGCAAACGGGTCTGGTCCGGGCAGGCCGGAACGACGCAGAGTGCTTACCATGCGTCTGCGCTCCCGAATGTTGTCCTTGATCTCCTTGTGGGCCTTCACCCGTGCTGTAATCGCCTCGTCGGAGTGCGGGCCGACATATCTTCGTTTGTCCTTGCCTTCAGGAGTCGGGAGATCGAAATACCAGTAGTCGCGATCTTTGACGGTTACAGTCACGAACCATCCCTCTAAGGGAAAGTCCGCCACAAATTGGGCGTCGAGCGTTCGTTGGGTCAACTCCGCAAACATTGTGCGGTAGCTGATATCAATCTCTCTCAGCATTATTTCCTCTCGTGCCCGGAAATGCAGTTATAAGGATTTGCCAAAAACTTATAACGACACGGACGCGTGTCAAGGTTATAAGTGTTTGCCAGAAACTTATAACGCCGGCGCTACCCTCAAGGCGAACAGTCATACACTTCTCCAGCAACATTGCGCGGTTTAATCAGAGAGGAGACAATGCCAGTCCGGCTTAGAAGCGCGAACTCCTTGCCGCCGGGGTGCGGCTTTGGCGCGGTCGTATTTGCAAAGTCGCGAACATCGGCTGTCGATGAGGAAAGATGGCGACAACGGGAGTGGCCCCGTGGACGCCGATGGAGCCAGCCTTTCGCTCCGGTACGCTGATCAGACCATCAGCCACCTACACCATAGTCTGGTATCGCACTCCCGCTCAGCGGGGCATAACCTCTTCATCGATGAGCAACGGCTGGCCCAATGAGCGATCGATTGCATCGCGCAGCTTTGCATTGAACCCGGATCCCGTCGCAGCGCGTTGAAGGACGAGAAAAGCGTTCTCAACAACTGGGATACTCTCATTGGTATGATGATGGAGAGCGAGCATGAGCGGATGCAACCACAATGTCACAGTCCGGTCCGTCACTCCGAGGACGCTCGGTTGCGAGGAGTGCCTCAAGGAGAACATGGAGTGGTTCCACTTGCGGATCTGTCGTCAATGCGGCCACGTCGGCTGCTGTGATCAATCGGTCGGCAAGCACGCGACGTTGCACTTTCACGAGACCGGCCATCCCATCATAGAAGGTTACGATCCTCCTGAAGGTTGGGGCTGGTGCTATATCGATGAGGTATTCGTGGACCTGCCCGACCAATCGCCCCAACGCGGCCCGGTTCCCCGCTACTACTGAGATTGGAAAAGGTATGACCGCCGCAGGCTCACGTGAACACCAGATGTTTCCTGCACTCGATCCGCAACAGATTGCGACGGCAAGACGTTTCGCTGATGACGAACCGCGGTACTTTCTGCCCGGCGAGATGATTTTCAATGTCGGCGAGAGGCACGCACCCGCCTGGCTGGTGCTCGAAGGATCGATTGAGGTTTTGCGCCAGGACGGCCTGTCATCCAGCGTTCCCGTGACCCGACATACGACGGGTCAATTTTCCGGAGAGGTCAGCCAGCTGTCGGGCAGGCCATCCCTGGCGAGTGGGCGTGCCGGTGCGGAGGGATGCATGGCCGTTTCATTCGACGCCCCGCATCTTAGAGCTCTGATCATCGGCACCGCCGACATCGGAGAGATCGTGATGCGCGCGTTTATACTTCGGCGCGTCGCCCTGGTAGATCAGGGCGGTGCCGGTTCTGTACTGGTAGGTCAACCGGGCAGTGCTGACCTTATCCGCCTTCAAGGCTTTCTGGCGCGAAGCGGATATCCGTATGTCGCGCTTGACGCTGACGCCGACGGACAAGGCCGCGATCTTGTCCATCGACTGGGTATCTTGAGAGAAGAACTGCCACTGATGGTGTGCCCCGGCGGAGCCATTCTGAAGAATCCGACAGACAACGAGGCCGCAGTTTGTCTGGGCGTCGCACAGGAGATTGTTTCCGGTGCCGTCTATGACGTTGCGATCATCGGCGCCGGCCCGGCCGGCCTGGCGGCCGCCGTCTACGCGGCCTCCGAAGGTTTGAGTGTCCTGGCGATTGACGAACGATCCGCAGGCGGCCAGGCGGGAGCGTCCGCACGGATCGAAAACTACCTTGGCTTCCCTGCGGGGATTTCCGGGCAAGATCTTGCGGCGCGTGCCTTCAACCAGGCGATAAAATTCGGGGTCGAGGTTGCTTTGCCCATCCCCGTTATTGACCTGCGGGTTGTTCAATCATCATGGGGAACCGGTTCGATATTGCGGCTGGGTCTCGATGGCGAACGGAGCGTCGATGCGCGAACCGTGGTGATCGCGTGCGGGGCGCGTTATCGCCGCCCGCAGTTGGCAAATCTCGCCGAATTCGAAGGGTCCGGTGTCTCCTATTGGGCGTCTCCTATCGAGGCAAAACTATGCGAAGGTGAAGAGGTCGTACTCGTCGGAGGGGGGAACTCGGCGGGGCAGGCGATTGTCTTCCTTGCTCCCAAGGTCCGGCAGCTCCATGTTGTTGTCCGAAGACCCCTCAAAGATACGATGTCCAGCTATCTTATTGACCGTATCGGGGCGCTGTCCAATGTCGAAATCCATGTCGACAGCGAGATTGTTGGCCTTGAGGGAGACCGCTCGACTGGTCTGAGCGGGGCCGTGATGCGTCACCGTCAATCCGGTGGTGAGCGAACCTTCAGGGTCCGGCATCTTTTCCTGTTCATTGGCGCTGATCCGAACACGTCATGGTTACGCTCCGGTGTGGACGTCGACGACAAAGGATTCATTCTGACGGGGAGAGCTTCTTCTGTGCGCACATCCGTTCTTCCGCTCGAGACGAGTCTTCAAAACGTGTTTGCGATTGGTGACGTCAGGGCAGGGTCCACCAAGCGTGCCGCCGCCGCCGTGGGCGAAGGTGCCGCTGTAGTCTCTCAGATTCATGAGTGCCTTGGGCGGCAGCCCGGTTGAATTAACCCGGATCAATCCGTCCGGCACACTGAAGACTGATGACGGCAGACGGTTGCTTCGTTTCCTCCCTTGTCGTTGATCCGTCGGCCGCCGTGACAACACGCTTGCATCGCGCGGTGTCCTCTCCGGCTATATTCAAGAGTTCTCAATTCTGCGCGCGGACAAAACCTGTCTTTCGCTTCGCCCGGTATGTCCGTGGACTAAGGGAAACTTCGGTCATTTCCGATCGTGGTGGTGCAATCGGCCACTTTCTATGGAGTCTCCAAGCTTGATAAAGGATATCGTGCTCCCGCAAACGGAGACGAAGAGACTTGGCATCTGCCTGTTCCCCGGGGCCATCGGCGGAGGTAGGAGCATTACCCTACACTCCGCCGCCGTATTATTGCAGAATATGAAATAAAGTCGACACTATTCAATCAATTGTTGATGGGCGGCTCTCACGTCAATATCGCGTCTGTCAGACGAACACAGCGTCGCCTGAAGTTTTCAAAATGAAATCGCAGGACGCGAGATGACCACGAATATCACATCTATCACACGCCGGAACGTGTTGCTGACCGCAGGTACGGCCGTTGCCGTTACAGCGATGTATCCCGTTTTCGGCTTCGCAGCCAAGAGTGATTCCGCCACTACCGCCACCGAAGGAACCAAGACCATGAGTACTGTAACAACCAGGGACGGCACCGAGATTTTCTACAAGGACTGGGGCCCGAAGGATGCCCAGCCGATCGTTTTCCACCATGGCTGGCCGCTCTCGTCCGATGACTGGGATGCGCAGATGCTGTTCTTCGTCTCCAAGGGTTTTCGTGTTGTCGCCCATGACCGCCGTGGTCACGGCCGTTCCGCCCAGGTTGCGGATGGTCACGACATGGACCACTACGCCGCCGACGCCTTTGCCGTCGTTGAAGCGCTCGATCTGAAGAATGCCGTCCATATCGGCCATTCCACCGGCGGCGGCGAAGTTGCCCGTTATGTCGCCAAGCATGGCGAACCCGCCGGCCGTGTCGCCAAGGCCGTTCTCGTTTCCGCCGTGCCGCCGCTGATGCTGAAGACCGAAGCCAATCCGGAAGGCCTGCCGATGGAGGTTTTTGACGGCTTCCGCTCAGCGCTTGCCGCAAACCGTGCGCAGTTCTTCCGTGATGTCCCGGCAGGCCCGTTCTACGGTTTCAACCGCGATGGTGCGACCGTGCATGAAGGCGTGATCCAGAACTGGTGGCGTCAGGGCATGATGGGTGGTGC
>NZ_QLNF01000033.1:48140-53298 GCF_003261015.1 Agrobacterium sp. MS2
TCCGATCGCCGACTCCGCCCTGAAATCGGTGAAGCTGCTGAAAAACGGCACACTGAAGACCTATCCCGGCTTCTCGCATGGCATGCTCACCGTCAATGCCGATGTGCTGAACGCCGATCTCCTGGCCTTCATCCGGTCCTAACCACATCGCGGGAACTTGTCGTTCCCCCATACCCGCCGTCTCCCAAATTCAGATACCCATACGCGCGGAAAGCGCTACTTCACGATTGGAAACTAATCATGTCGACGACCGAATCTGTCAGGAAAATCGTAAACCACGGCGTGGCCTGGGAGCAGGCTTTCGGATATGCGCAGGCTGTCCAGATCAAGGACACGATCTATATCTCGGGACAGCTCAGCCACGATGGCGATGGAAAGCTCGTGGCGCCCGCCACCCTTGACGCCGGAGGCCGGCCAGCCGACTTCACGCGGATGGAAGACCAGATCCGTCAGACTTACGTCAATGCCAGGAAGCTGCTCGCCGAATTCGGCGCCTCTCTCAATGACGTTGTGGAAGAGACACTTTTTGTTCTCGACATCCCGAGCGCGTTCGCAGCCGGAGCCAAGGTCCGCAAGGAGATGTACGGTACAGATACGCCGCCGGTAGCAAGCAACCTGATCGGAGTGGGCGCGCTGGCATTCCCTGAACAGATCGTGGAGATCACGTTCCGCGCGGTGGTCGACGTGCCGCCCGCCTCATAAGGCAGCAGCCGCTCCAAACGCCACCGGTGAACTCGGCCGCGAACATCTTAGGACAGGTTTTCCGAATGCCTAGACCATCTTCCGTCAAAACACGATCGCCAGCAACCTTGCATCTGACCTCGGAACTCGTTGCCAGGTCGTTCAGAGTCGTCGAAGAGGAAGGCCCGGAGCCAGACTGGACGCCAATCTCGCCCGAGCAACTCGACGAGCTTGTCCAACGGGTAGAGAAGCAAGCTGGCGAAGAGGAAATCTGGATATTCGCCTATGGCTCATTGATGTGGAACCCCGGATTTGAAGTGGCGGGCATGGAAAACGCCGTCGTCCACGGTTGGCATCGTGCGTTCTCGCTAAGGATCGAACGGCTTCGTGCCACCTCGGACGCGCCGGGTCTGATGCTCGCCCTTCAGCCAGGGGGAAGCTGTTCCGGCGTGGTTCTCAAGCTTCCATGTGCTACAAAGAAACGAGATCTCCGGAACCTTCTGGCGCGCGAAATCCGGTATGCTGAGGTGTCTGACATGGTACGTTGGGTCACGGTCAAGACGCCGGCGGGCGCCCGTCGGGTACTAACGTTCTGGGCAAGCCCTAAGCAGTCGCCGCTGACATACAAGGTGCCTCTCAATGAGGCCGCCGCGCTGATCGCCCAGGCGTGCGGGCCGGCCGGTTCCTGCGCGGAATATCTGCATCGCACGGTTCTTGATCTCTCGGAGCGCAACATTTTCGATCGAAATCTCTGGCAGTTGCAAAAACTTGTCGCGGAAAGGCTTCAAGCTCTTCCGCGACATGCTCATCCCGCATGACAATATATGCCGCCCGTTTCTTGAAGCGTTTTGAGCAGGCGATACTGTGGAGCTGGATAGTAGATAGTAGAAGGTCAAAAATAAAACCAACGGCCAGTCCGTGAAAGGCATCAACAAGGGACCGTCCGCCTATGTCACCTTGATTACGTCAGCAATTAATGCCGGCGGGTAAATTAAGCGCGCGTTTTTACGCCTGTTGCTTGATTAAATGAAATACGCCCTGATTAAATAAAGACTGTCGGCCGCAAGCCGTGTCAGCATGTTCTGCTGTCGACGATGTCTTTCGTTGCAGGCCAGAGTTCGGTTTTCGTCAAGGCGCCTACACGCGCCAATGGTTTCAAACGGCGTCGTTACAGTGAAGCCGAGAAAAGAAAGAAATCTGTGTTTCTGCCGCGAAAGCACCGCACTCGCGCACTACCTACGAACGCGGTGGGCGAGTGCCAGAAGCGCATGAAAAGGTCAGAAGGCCGGTTGCCGTACGGCTCACGTTCTCCTCGCTGGTGTCAGAAGCTGCTCATTACGCGCCCTCCGTTCACGTTTGAAGCTCCGAAGACGACATCGATCTCAGCGCCGAAAAAAGGTATCGTTCGGTGAGCTCAAGCCCCGCATTCCTGGCGATTTTTACAGCGGATGTTATTTGCGATTCCAGATGACCCGTCTCGAGTTTCGTCTCAGCGGTCTGCTCAATGAGTACGACCCCGGAATAGATTGAAGGAAGATTGTCCAGGTCTCGAGAGCAGGAGCCCATACTCAGAAGAGATTTTCGACGTCCGCTGGGACACTCGATTGCATACGGCGAGACGAGTGGTTCACCCCCCAGAATGACTTCATGAATTCTAGCGGCCAGCCGTGGCCGATCTTCCTCCACGATACGTTCAAGAATAAACTCAACTGGAACACCGCGCGCGAGTTCTCCTTCGTCGATTTCATATATCTGTGAAAAAGCCTTGTCAGCAGTCAGGCTGTTTTCTCGGAGACACCATGAATAAAAGCCCGCGCCCTTCATCAGAACCTGGGCAACTTGCATATGCGGTTGCTTCATGGATTTGTACCCCCATCCATCGGCGGCACCTTGCAACACATTTATTTTCCGGGCAATGGTGCCGGGCACCAATCTCCAAACCCGTCCATCGCCTTTGGGCTCCATGTCGCCCGCCCAGCCACCTGGTTGCAGGCAAGTTCCGCGAAGGGTTTACGGTGGCGGTGAGAACCGCGGCGTTTTGACCGATGTTTCCTGATTAGCGGAAATCGGGCCTGCCGCCTCCATTTTCCTGTTGCTCCAGAGAGTGAAAAGCGTCCGCAATATCTTGTATGCCGACCTCACGCGGCCAGCATTTACTCAACAGATCAAGCAGCCCACAGCGTGTCAGTGCTGTCCAGCAACGATTTGTATCAGGGCTTCGGAACCTGCTGGTCGGATGGAATGGTCCCATCTGGCGTCAGTTCATCGACAGCTTGCGGTAGATCCTTGCTAAGACGCGCCAATATCTCTTCACGCGACAGACGTGTCTTCGCGGCCAATTCATCGAGGACCTCCGGCCCGATCGCCTCTGAGAGTTCGTCGGCGTTGATGTCGTCGTTTGCCCCTGGCTTGATCCAGGATTCCGCCTTCTGCCCGAAGCCGTTTTGTTGGAACGTCTTGAGAAGGTCGCTCAGACCACCGCTTAAAATCCCTCCTGAGGTGAGCCCGTCGAAAATGGATCCGATGCCGCCGGAGTCCCTGCCGCCACCGAGCTTGCCGAATAGGTCGCCGCCGCCCGACCGCGGTGAGGCCGATCCTTTATCCCGGTTGGCTTCGGCGGACTGCTGCGCGTTCAACCCCCTCAGAAATTCCGCGATTTTCTCCCTATTCTGATAGCCTGCTACCGCAAGTACACCCAGCAATGCTTTCAGTTGGCCGCTCACCATGATTTTTCTCCTTGTTTTCGTGGGCCCCGAGAAAACATGGCGACGTGGCCCTCTCGCAAAAACAAAACGACTCGTCGGCAATGAGGTTCCATGAGGTCAATGGATGGAGACTGGCAGCCGCTTCTTCTGATAAACGCGCTAATGAACGGGCTGGGAGGGAGAGAAACGGATGTCCGATAGCGGCGCCATGCGGGTGGCGCCCCTGAGAGCAAGCTACCTTCCGCTCATGTCGTTCACTTCGTTCGGCGAGGTCGAGACGCCATAAGATTTTCGCCCAACTTGGATCGTCCGGCAATGACGGCAGTCCTGCGCCATGCCTAGGTCGAGCGGAGGCTTTCGGGATCTTAAATGCAGGCGCGGGGAAATTTTTCATCATCGACAGGAGAGCGGCCGCGCGAAATTAGTGTCGTTCCAGGCCGCGGCTGGCCTGGTGCGATTTTGAGGATGTGCCCGCATTTTGCGCGTCATGATGAACCCATTTGAAGAACGGGTAGACGGGCATGAAAATGACAAGCAAGGTGAGGATTGAAACGAGCATCTGAAATGGACGTTAGTGACGAAAAATTCGACCTGAATCTGTGTATACCTGCGCGACGCAATGTCACGATCGCAGTTAGAGTTTATTAATTATGCCAGGGGCGTGCGTTACTTCGCTGTCCGAACTTGCGAACCAATTGTCTGCGCTGCAATCACTGTGATCAGCATGGCCGCAAATATTGTAGACAAGGTGACGATCATGAAAAGTTTCGGAAAATGTCAGTGTCTCCGACGCGGGCGCGCGGACGCTGTACAAGCCGCGCCACATTATAATTGACGGTAATTATTAAAACTTGGTTTGCAATATTCCTTGCGTGAACGGACGGTACCGAAAGGGGATCCGGGCGAAATTGCAAGGTTTGCATGCCGAGAGATATCACGAAGGGGCAAGTGGCACTTACGGCCGACTGGCTGTTCCGCTTACGAATTCTGCATACTAATTAGAGCGGGTGGAATGAAATCTCTGCCGCAGACCGTTGAATTAATCGCGGCAATTTTCTGGTGTACGAGATCTTTATCAAAGGTGGTATCGGGCGTCACTAGAGGGGCGCCACCGTAGCGCCCCTCCTGAAACTCTCACATACCATTGCCGCGATAGCGAAGCCGTTCCTGTTCGATCTGTTCGGCCTCGTAGGGCGACAGCGTTTCGTCGAAATGCGTCCATCCTTGCTTCTCGTACGCGGCGCGACGTTCTGTCTGTTCGACCCAATTCGACCGTTTGAGAATGGCTTCAGCCTCCGGCGCCAAGGCGTCATCTACCTTTGCGGTGACGAGGGTGCCCCCCCGGCGGACGCCTTCCGCGTAGAAGTGGGCATCTCGTTCCGGGACGCCGGAGCTCGTCAGTGCGCCAATAATCCCGCCAGCGGCCCCACCTGCAACCGCACCGGCTGCCGCGCCCGCTGCAGTCGCTGCAAGCCAGCCAGCTGCAACGACCGGACCGACGCCCGGAATGGCCATCAAGCCAAGGCCGGTGAGCAGGCCGCCCGCGCCGCCGACGACCGCACCGATCCCCGCGCCAGTTCCGGCCCCTTCTGCGGCATTCGACTCTTCGTGCCGCCGATCGCCGTTATTGGAAACGATACTGATATCGCTGGATGGTACGCCCTGAGCTTCGAGTTCACTGACGGCGGAACTTGCGTCTGCGTAATCGTCAAAAAGTCCGGTAACAGTTCTCATAACATCCTCCTAGAGGTTACTTGGCAACAACATTGCCC
>NZ_QLNF01000033.1:53311-73472 GCF_003261015.1 Agrobacterium sp. MS2
TTTCTTAAGATCCTTCAACCCCGTATAACCCGCTTTTTCGATCCGATCCTTTGCCTGGTCCTCAGTAAAACTGTTGGCGCCCTCCACCGGGGCCGTCGGGTTTTTCGTGTCGGGGGTCGCAATTGCCGGCGTGTTTCCGTCGCTGTTGGCCGCGGGCGCACCTTGAGCATGTGCCGTAAGGGCCGAGACACAAATGAAGGCGGCGGTGAGAACAGTGTTTTTCATGGTTTTCTCCCTAGCTCGGATCGCGTAGATTGATCCGCCTGATTAACCCTTTGATGTTGTTTTGGTTCCAGCATCGGCCGACACGCGCCTTCTTGGCATGCCGTTACAAGATCCGGTCGGTGCGGCAATGGACAACGGCGAGGATGTTTCCTCTCGCGCTGGGGGGCGTCCATCGTCGGCCGTGAGGGTGAAACGTCGCCTGGGTTCAAAGGCGACTCGGAATTCAGAAGTTTCCTTCAGTCGAATTTAACGATGGGGAGGGGATTTCGAAAGTCCTTAGCGCGCATGGCTGCACGGGTGGTGTGGGTCGAAGACGGCGGCCTGCTGACGCTGGTCCTTGACAGCGAGATCACGGCTCTTCGACAGGTCCGCCACGCTGTGTCCCACGCGGATATTCGCGCGTTTCCGCAGGCCTGCGCGACAGGCGTCGGATTTTGGTCTTCAGCGGACATTTTGCGGCGCTCTCATCCCTTGTTGCGCTTCGCCTCAATCGTTCCGGCTACGAAGCGATCGATCTGGCGAACCGGATGCACCAGCTCGTCTGATCGGCGGCCAATAAATGTGATGACCTCATTCGTGTCGAGAAAATGCGAGATCACGGAATACAGCATCAAGCTTCGGCCGGTGCTGCGGACCTGCCTGGTCGCGCCCGTCTTTCAAAAAAACGTCGCTCTCGCCGCGAGCCATCGCTGCTACCAGAGAGTTCCAGGCCTCGGCACGCTCAACATGGGGACGCAAGATCAGTGCATCGCCCTCTTGCGTAATGTCCACACGATCGACGTGGACACGCAATTCTTTCGGCAGGCGAATCCACTGGGAGTTACCGGACTGAAATACGCGGGCGACATGGGGCATGGTTCGCTCCCCTCAGTGTTTACCGCATTTATAAACATCATATGTCCCGCCACTTCAACTAGCAGCCTGCTTATAACCGACAGACAGTAAGAAATGCGCAAGAGCAGGTTGTCGCAATGAGCGAGGCCAAGGCTCCGCCCTAGACTTGACTGGTATCGCCGTCCGCCAGTTGAGCGAGGCCCGGCAGATCGCATACGAGAAGCTTCTGCCGGCCGCCCTGTACGAGGCCCTTGCTCTCCCAACTGGACAGGATGCGAGAAACGGTGTGGAGCGTGGTGCCGGTCATTTCCGCTATATCCTGCCGCGAGATCGGGAAGTCGATTCGAATACCGTCCACCTCCTTGCGCCCTGCCTGTTGCGAAAGGCGCAGTACGGCGTGCGCCACCCGACGCTCTACCTCCTGCGTCGACATTTCGCGGATGCGCGTATGGGCTTCCTCAAGACGTTGGCCAATGGTCTGCATGGCGGAGACGGCAAGGTGCGGGTTCTGCTCGACGAAGTGCGGCCAGAGGTCCGTTTGCCAGGAAAGGATCACGCTTTCGGCGGCCGTGGTCGCGGTACCGGGATAATCGGACCGCTGCAGCGCCCGGGCGAAACCGAAGAGATCACCGGGATGCACCACACGCACGATGATTTGCTGGCCATCGTGCGTGACCTGCGTCACCTTCAGGCGGCCATGAATGAGCAGGAAGAAATGCTTGGCTGGCTGGCCCTGCTCAAAGATGGCTTCGCCCGGCGGCACCAGCCGAGATGTGGCGTGCGTCAGCAGTCCGTCCAGCTCATCGTCGGCCATCCTGGCAAACAAGGCCAGCGACCGGATGACGCTTCGGTCAATCTTCACTTGCACCCTCTCCGTTAACTGGCACCGCGCTCCCTGCCAGGAGAAACATGATGCGAGCGTTCTGTATTCTCAACGACACAGCTCTACCCATCGGGCGAAGAAGAACAAATGATATAAATCAACTGGATGTTTTAAGTGACGACTATCACGTAGCCCGACCGGCTGCCCGGAGCTTTTCGACAAGCGGAGCATACCAGCGCGTATCCTTCACCAGCCGGAAGCCGAGATTGTCAGGCGGTACTCCGACAGCGCAGCCTCCGCTCTTCGGGTTTTTGACGAAGGCGCTCATAGCCGCCCGATGTTTTCCCGACGCGACCGGGATACCGCAGGAGGCAACGCTATCGATCGCCTCACCATCCTTGCCGAGCGTCACGCGGTGGCTGCAGCTCGATGTCCATTCCCAGACGTTGCCCCCGAAATCGGCAAGGCCATATTCGTTTTCGCCAAAGCTGCCATAGGATTGCGGAACCGGGTTGTCCGAGGCTTTACGGCTGGTCTGCCGCTCGTAATCGGCCAGCCAACGCAAGGCCGGGTTTTCGCTGTCCGCGCCGACACCCAGCGTCTCATCCGGAAAATGCGACCCGGCGGCGAAAGCCAGTTCAGCGTCGCTCGGCAGGCGCCAGACCTCGCCTGTCCGCTCACTCAGCCACGTCGCATAAGCGCGGGCGTCATCCTGGCTGATTCCGGTTGCCGGTATCTCGCCGCCGACCGGAGCGGCAAAGCCGGGTTCCGGCTGCTGACAGCCGCCTTCCGCTACGCAGCGCGCATAATCGCCGCTCGATACCTGATATTTCATGATCGTCAGATTTTGTCGCATCACTACGTCGACCACCGGGCCATCTACGGCATAGCCATTGCGGAAATATTCGCCCTCCGCCCGGTATGTGAAATGCCCGGCGGGCACTGTGACGACCTGTGGAGCCATCATGGTCGCGCGGTCATCAATGCCGCTGCGGATGATCCCGGATTGGAAACCGATGGCCGTTGCCAAAAGCGTTGCAATCGAGAGCGGGAGAAGAAGCGAGACGGCTTTTGGGAAGTGGCTGTTGCCGGAAATGCCCATGGGAACCTGCCTGCGTCGAGAAGACGCCAAAGTCGGGCCTGCGTTCAGGCGCGGAGAGCAGAACCTTAAGCGCGCCCGCGGCTGTCGACGGGCGCGCTTCCGCTTGTGTCAGATGCTCGACGGGGCGAGCACCGCCTGCATCAAGCTGTTGTTCCACTCGCCTGTCACCTTGAAATGGGCGGCCGCGCCCAGTTCGAAGGCTTCGATAAGGTTGTGATTGACATAGGCGTAGATGCCAGGCTGCTCGAAGGTATAGAAGGCCGCGCCTGCCGTGCCGCCGGGGATGAACCATGTTTCCTGGTCGAGATCCGGCGGGTTGCGGAATTTACCCGTTGCCCAGACATAATCGCCATGGCCGCCGATAAGGTGCGGGCGGGTATCACGGTTCGCCTGCGAATGCACGATCAGCACCTTTTCACCCACGGCGGCCTGAAGGGCGTGTTCTCCCGTTAGCGCGCCGACTGCACCGTTGAAGACGATGTGACTCGGTGTCAGCTTGCGCATCACCTCCAGCGTGTCGGCCATGGCGTCGCCGGCGCTTTCATATTTTTTGAAATTGCCGTTCTCGTCGCGCGGGATGTAGAAGTCCTGCTCGCCGACATAATAGATCTTGTCATAAACAAGCTCCTTGCCGTGGCCATCCGTCAGGCCCTCACGCGGCAGTACCATGATCGCGCCATTCATGCCCGAGGTGACGTGCCACGGCACCATGCCGGGAGGTGCGCAGTGATAGACGAAGACGCCGGCCTTGGTGGCCTTGAAGCGCAGGATCGCCTTTTCACCGGGGTTGACGATGGTGAGCCCGCCGCCGCCGAGCGCGCCGGTGGCCGAGTGGAAATCGATGTTGTGCTGTAGCTCATTGGTATCGGGGTTGATGAGGGTCAGTTCGACATAGTCGTCCTGGTGCACCACCATCAGAGGCCCCGGAACCGAACCGTTGAAGGTCATGGCGTGGACCTCGGTGCCCTTGTCGTCGAGGATCATCTTCTGCTCTTTGATCGTGAGCGTGAACTCGACGATCTTCGGCCCGCCTTCGGCTTTCTGCGTGTGAGCATGCACGAAGGGCGGCTTGACGAGATCAACTTTTACGCGAGGTAGTACTCCAATCTCCGCCTTCGTCAATGGCTTGGCCGCAGCCTTTTTTTCCTCTGCCGCGCTCGCTGTCGATGGCATGATGACGGGAGCCAAAGCCCCTGCAAATGCCGCGCCTGCGAGAATATTACGCCGTGTGATGTGGAAGGTTTCCGTCATCATATTTCTCCTGTCCCTCTTGGGGCAGAGCATGCTTTGCTCTGTCACAGCATTTGTAGTGGAGGTACGGAAATACAATTTGAGATGGAGCAAACTGCACGTCGCGCCACCTGCGACATTTTGGCAGGCGGTTACGGCTTCATGCGGACGGGTAGCACCTCCTCTTTGCCTGTTCGCAAAGAAGCGAGACGGGATTGCGTCTAGACATATGTCAAGACCAAATGAGGAGCATTACAATGAGTGGCAGCCAAACCGTTCCCACCCAGGGGCGCAGCCGGCCAAAAGGCGGCATTCCAAGGGGGCTGGCACGCAGCGGCCCGGTTATCTTTTCTTACGGTTTCCGTCCGTTTTTCCTCGGCGCCGCCCTCTGGGCCATTGTGGCGATGGCGTTGTGGATCGCAGCCCTTTCGGGCTTCATCGACCTCGGCGGGGATTACGGCGCACCGAACTGGCATGCCCATGAGATGCTGTTCGGTTTCGCTTCGGCGGTGCTGTCCGGCTTTCTACTGACGGCTGTGCCGAACTGGACGGGGCGGCTGCCGGTGTCGGGCAAACCCTTGGTGTGGCTGTTTGCGCTCTGGTGCGCCGGCCGGCTTTTCCTGCTTGTGCCGGACACGGTGGGCGTGGTCACCGCCGCAGCCGTGGACGGGCTTTTCCTGCCGGCACTTCTCACGATCTGCGCGCGCGAGGTCATTGCCGGGCGCAAATGGAAAGACCTGAAGGTGCTGGGCGGGCTGCTGGCGCTTTCGGTCGCTAACATCGTATTCCATGTGGCGGCGATCGAAGGCGACCTCAGCCAGATGGCGACCCGCCTCGCGGTCTCGGCCTACACCGTGCTTGTCATCATCGTCGGCGGCCGGATCGTGCCGAGTTTTACCCACAACTGGCTGAACCGGTTTGGCCGCACGGATTTTCCAGTCCCCTATAACGGTTTCGACACCGCAGCCATCCTGACCGGTATCGCGGCGCTGGCCGTCTGGACAATAGAGCCCGAGAGCATCGTGGCCGTGCCAACGGCGCTTCTGGCGGCTTTCATGCACGCCGTGCGTCTGGTCCGCTGGCGCGGCTGGACGACCTGGCCGGAGCAGGTGCTGGTGGTGCTGCATGCGGCCTATGCCTTCATTCCCGCCGGTTTCATCACCATAGCGCTGGCGGCGCTTGACGTCATGGACACGCGTTCCGTCCTGCATGTCTTCACCGTCGGCGTCATCGGCTGCATGATGGTTGCTGTCATGACGAGAGCGAGCCTTGGCCATACCGGGCGCAAGCTCGCGGCCAGCAGGGTCACCATCGCCGCGTACGTGGCGCTGATCGCCTGCGCGCTGTTGAGACCGGCAGCCGAGTTCTTCCCCGGCGCGATGATGCATCTCTACGCCTGCTCGGCGCTCCTCTGGATCGTGGGTTTCGGTCTGTTCTGCTTCGAGTACGGGCCAATCCTGATGCGCGAGCGCAAACCGCTCAAAGCCTAGAAGGCCTCCTTGCCATACCGCCAAAACAAAACGCCCCGGAAGCAATTTCAGGGGCGTTTTGTTTTCCGGGAGTTTGACTTCTGGTTCAATGCGCGCCGGCACCGGCGCGGATGAAAATGCGAAACGCCGTACGCGCCTCGTCGAAATTTCCGGCCCATTGATGACCCCGGGCCAGAAGCTCCGGGTAGAGGAAGGTCGGTTCCTGCGGCATCAGCAAGAAGATCACGGAACCTAGGGGAAGACGGTCAAGTGTGGCAAGCGTACGGGCCGTTTGACCCCCGGTCGCCTCATCGCGCAGATCGAGATAGACGACCGGGTCGGGCCATATCTGCGGCTCCTCCGCGTTGCCCGCAAGTGCGGGCGACACGGAAATCTGCTCGGCTTCACTGGATCGCGGCGTGAACAGCACCTCCCAGTCGCCGCCGCCGATTTCCCGGACCTGATGGTCGAAACCGCGTTCGGCCATCACCTTGAACAGTGGACTGGGCCGGAAGGTGGCGTATAATCGCAGCGCCTCACCGGGCGCAAGCCCTGCCACGGCTTCCATGATGGCCGGAAAAGGCTCGCCGCCGCTCAGCAAAAGCGGCCGGACATCGAGTTCCCTGATCATTTCCGTCATTGCATCACCTCATCTGTCGGCTGGCGGCGGCAGGGGCCGTCCGCCAGAGGAATTTTCACCATGCCGCAGGCGCTGGGCTCAATGTTCGGATCCGCAGCAGCATTCGCAGCCGGAGATATCGTCTTCCGAACCTTCGGCCTGTTCTTCCAGGCGGCCGATATCGAGGCGCCAGACGTCCGGACCCTGTTGGAGATATTCCCAGCCGAACTGGCCAGGGAAATTGGTGGCCAGCTGGTAAAGCAGCGGACGGGGATCGTGATCGCTGGTGATCTGTAGCGATTGCCCCTCGGTCAACGCGCCGAGCGCACCGAAAATGCGCGGATGGCGTTCGCGATGCGGAATGATGCGCACATCGATATTGGTTGCGGTTTGGGCTTCGGACATAGGCTGGCTCCATGGCCGCGGATGGAATGATGCCCGGCGGTGCGGCCGGCCGGCGGACTGGAAAAACCTATCCGCCCGGCGGTCGGGAGACATTGTCGCCGCGCAAATAAACCTGAGATTCGTCAGGTCCGTCTGCGTGACATGCGTCAGCCGGCAAGGCTGCGATAGATTGCCGGCAGCGCAGATGGCAGCTTGGCGATCCTGTTGACGATGGCATAACCGTTCTGGCCGAACATGGCCGGAATATAGGATTGCGCCTTGCTGTCGACGGTCACGCCGAAGACGCTGACGCCCGAGCGCCGCGCCTCGGAAACCGCACGGCGGCTGTCCTCGATGGCGAAGCGGCCCTCATAGTGATCGACATCGTTCGGCTTCCCGTCCGTCAGCAGCAGAAGCAGCTTGCGCCGCTCCGGCCTCTCATGCAGCTTGGCGCTGGCGTGGCGGATGGCCGGGCCGATGCGGGTATAGAAACCGGGTTTTAGCGCCGCAATACGACGCTCGACAGCGTGGCCCATTGGCTCCTCGAAATCCTTCACCGTTTCCACCCGCACCCAGGAACGGCGGCGGGAGGTGAAGGTCAGGATGGAGTGACTGTCACCGCAGGCGGAAAGCCCGTGCGCAAGCACCAGCAGGGCTTCCTTCTCCACATCGAGCACCCGGCGATTGTCGAACCAGGCATCGGTGGACAAGGACACATCGACGAGGATCGTTACGGCGAGATCATGCGCCTGCGGGCGACTGGCCATATGAATGCGGTCGCTGCCCTGTCCTCCGGAGGCGATATCACTTCTGGCGCGCACCACGGCGTCAAGATCGAGATCGTTGCCGTCAAGCTGGGCGCGCAGCATCTCGTGGCGCGGTCTCAGCACCTCGAATTGCCGCCTGACCCGGCGGATGAGGCTTTTGGTGTCCGGGTCGGGTTCCGGTGCCGTCTCCGCGTCTTTCGCCGGACCGGCGATGACCCGGCAATGATCGGCGAGATAGCTGCTGCTGCGATAATCCCATTCGGGATAGGTCAGTTCCGCTGTAAGCGGGGTATGGTTCAATGCTTCGGGCGGCAGGTCCAGATCGAAGCGGAGGCGGGCGGAAGGCCGTCCCTTTCTCTCGCCCAGCGTCATGTCATCCAGTTCGTCGGCTGCGCTGCCGTCGGCATCGTCGCTATCGTCACCGGGACGATCGACATTGACCATCTCCGCCATGGCGAGGATTTTTTCGAAACGGTTGAGGATGAAGGGGCTGCGTTCCGTCTGCCGGTTCTCCGCCTTTTCACGCACGGCGATATGACGGGCCGCTTCCGCCCCCTGTGGTGCTGCGCTCGCCGCCGGCTGGTCTTCGCTTTGCCTGGCCTCGGATGTTTCGCGCAGCAGCGTGTCCGGCCACAGCGGAACAGGCAGCATCGGCAGATAACGCGGCGGCGCTTTGGCTAGAAGACCGACGGGCGGCGGATAGTCTTCGATCCCTGCCGCATCGGCCAGCATGGAAAGCACCCGCTGTTCCACCTGCTGTTCCGCCTGCGGCAGCGGCCGCTTCTGCCGCACCGCGAGCATGGCGGCGCAAAGCCGGCGATAACGGGTCTTCATGCCGGGAAAAGCATGGGTTACGGTCTCTGCCAGTTCCGTGGCGCGGTCGAGCCGGGCAAGATCGTTGCGCAACGGGTCGGCGGCCATGACTGGTTCAAGCGGCATCATCGCCATGGCGGCGGCGAGCCAGAAATAAAGATCGCGATTGAGGTGGCGGTCGGGAAATAGATCGAGCACTGGCGGCAGCATCAGCGTGGCATGATCGCGTCCGGGCTGGGCAAGCTTTTCTTCGCCAAGGCCCATGCGCTGGCGAAGCCTCAGCCGGTGTGTGGAGGTGCGGGCGCGCGCCGGGGCGATCTGCACCGCGTGTTCACCGCCAAAACCGCGGAAACATATGGCCAGCACGGCCTGCATGTCTTCCAGCCTGACGGCGTGATCGGGAAAGCGCAGCCATGTGCCGGTTTCGCCGATCAGCCTGTGCCAGGCGCGGCCGACGGTTTCTTCCAGTTCCAGAAAGTCCAGCATGGTTTATCCTCATGGCATCGAGCCGGAATGCGCGGGTAATACCGCGCATTCAGATATTGATATAAATGTGCCTTATCGTATGACCGCATCCGCGACTTCATGCAGCGCGGCCTTCACATCCGGCTCGTCGGACAGCGGTTCGATCATCGCCGCGCGCACGGCCTGACGGGCGGGAAGGCCGGTATCGATGAGGCTGGCGCAATAAACGAGCAGGCGGGTGGAGACGCCTTCTTCCAGATCGTGGCCTTTCAGGCCGCGCAGCCGGTGGGCGAGATCGACGAGCGGCTCGACATCGCGCGCATCGAGCCCGCTTTCATGCGACACGACGGCAATCTCCTGCTCTTTGGGCAGAAAATCGAATTCAATGGCGACGAAGCGCTGGCGGGTGCTGGGTTTCAGGCTTTTCAGCAGGTTCTGGTAGCCGGGATTGTAGGATACGACGAGCATGAAACCCGAGGGCGCTTCCAGAACCTCGCCGGTGCGCTCCAGCGGCAGGATACGACGGTCGTCGGTGAGCGGATGCAGCACAACGGCCACATCCTTGCGCGCTTCCACAATCTCGTCGAGGTAACATATGCCGCCCTGACGCACGGATCGTGTCAGCGGGCCGTCCATCCACACGGTTTCACCGCCTTTCAGCAGGTAACGACCGGTCAGATCGGCGGCGGCAAGATCGTCGTGACATGAAACGGTCGAAAGCGGCAGGCCGAGTTTTGCCGCCATATGGCTGACGAAACGGGTCTTGCCGCAACCTGTCGGGCCTTTCAGCAGCAGCGGCAATTGCCGCACCCAGGCGCTTTCGAACAGCGTGCATTCATTGCCAAGCGCGGTATAGAACGGCGTGTCCGGCAAAGGCTGCGGCGGGGGGCGGAAAATCGTATTCATGGTCATCTCCATGGTTGGTGGTAAGGACCGGCTCTCGGGGGAAAAGGAGAGCCGGTCCGTTTCTCATTCGGCGGGCTGCACGAGGCGGGCGACGTCGCCCTGTTTCTGCTTGCCCGGCACCAGGACTGCCCAGATGAACATGACCGCCGAAATGAGAACTGCGAAACCGGAGCCGAGACGGATCCAGTAGAAGATCGCCAGCTGGTCCTGCACATCCATGAAGCTTTCGCCCATGACGCGCTGAAGCTGGATCTGCACCACGCCGGCAAAGGTCAGCGCGAAGGTCATGACCGACATGGCCGTGCACATCACCCAGAAGCTCGTCATCGAAAGCCACTGATTGTAGGGCGCGCGTTTCTTCATTTCGGGGATGGCGTAGGCCATCATCGCAAGGTTCAGCATCACATAGGCGCCGAAGAAGGCGAGGTGGCCGTGGGCGGCGGTAAGCTGCGTGCCGTGGCTGTAATAGTTCACCGAAGACAACGTGTGCAGGAAACCCCAGACGCCGGCGCCGAAGAAGGCCATGACCGAGCAGCCGATCGACCACAGAAGCGCTGCGCGGTTCTCATGCTTGCGGCCGGCCTTCCAGGTCATGACGAAGGTGAAGATGACCATGGTGAAGAAGGGGGCCACTTCCAGCGTCGAGAACAGCGAACCGATCCATTGCCAATAACCGGGCGCGCCGATCCAGTAATAATGGTGGCCGGTGCCGAGAATGCCCGAAAAGAGGGCAAGGCCGACGATGACATAGAGCCATTTTTCCACCACTTCGCGGTCGATGCCGTTGAGCTTGATCATAAGGAAGGCGAGGATTGACGCCATGATCAGTTCCCACACGCCTTCCACCCACAGATGGATGACGTACCACCAGTACATCTTGTCGAGCGCCAGGTTCATGGGGTTGTAGAAGGCGAAGAGGAAGAAGATCGCCAGCCCCCAGAGTCCGAAGAGCAGGATGTTGATGACGGTGGTTTTGCGGCCCTTCAGCGCTGTCATGGTGATGTTGAACAGGAACATCAAAACGACAAGCACTATGCCGACCTTGATGGCGAAAGGCTGTTCGAGGAATTCGCGGCCCTCATGGATGCGGAAGATATAACCGACCACGGCGACGGCGGCGGCCACCAGGAAGATCCAGAACTGCGCGATGGCGAGCTTGGGGCTGTAAAGCTCCGTTTCCGTTTCTTCCGGCAGAAGATAGAAGGTCGAACCCATGAAACCCATCAGCAGCCAAACCACAAGGGCATTGGTGTGGATCATGCGCACGATGTTAAAGGGCAGAAGCTCGGAAAGCGTATTGGGCAGCACGTAGATCGTCGCGGCGACGACGCCGAACAGGATCTGCGCCACGAACAGCCCGATTGCGCCGTAAAAATACAGCATGGCGACTTTTTGCGTCTGGTATTTCATCTCGTCATCTCCTTGCCGTCAGCCTCAACCCGCATCGTTCGGCGGCCAGTTCTGCGTCTTGATCCGGCTCGTCCATTCGAGAAAGTCGACGAGATCATCGAGTTCCTGTTCGGTGAGATTGAACTGCGGCATCTGGCGCCGGCCCTCGATGCCGGTGGGCTGGGCTGCCATCCAGGCCTTGATGGAATCGCGCGCCGCATCCTTGTCGTCCACGCCGCCATAGCGCTTCCAGACATTGCCGAGTTCGGGCGCGAAATAGGCGCCTTCGCCGAGCAGCGTGTGACAGTTGATGCAGGAATTTTTCTCCCACACATGTTTGCCGCGCGCGACGCTTTCCGTCAGCGTGCTTTCATCCGTCGAGGTGGTGCGTATGTAATAATGGCTATGGGCGGTCAGCCCGACAAAAATGGCGAAGAAGAAGATGGAGCCGCCGTAAAAGACGTTTCGCGCTCCTGTTTTGGTCAGGCGTTCTGCCATGCCAATGGTCCTTTCCATCCGGAAGACCGCTTATGCGGACTGGCTTGATCGAACCCTCTTGCCGGGATTTGCCAGCAGGCTGGCGGAATGCGGTGGGGTCTGACGCCTTTCTAGCCGCTGGCTGCCGGCGTTCTTTGCCATTTGGCAAACAAGTGGAGAGGTGGCGTTATCCGCCTTTTCAGAGCGGCAAAATGCCCTGCAGGAACGCCCGCAAAAGGGCTGCGGCGGCAAAGATGGCAGGCCATGCCAGAAGTGCCGTGCGCAGCAGGCCCCGCTCTTCGCCAAAACCCAGAAAATCGTCGATGACGCGTCTGGATTTCAGGAGCGCGAAAAGCAGCATCAGGCAGGCGACGGCAACCGGCGGCAGAAGCGCCGCCTTCCACGAGGTGACGGCGGCCGTACCGGCGAGAACGAGAATGGCGAGCACTGCAAAACTTCTTGCAAGCTGGCGGGAGGTGCGGTGGATCATGACTGTCAAACCAGATAGACGATGGGAAAAATGACGATCCAGACGAGATCGATCACATGCCACAGCGTCGTCACCAGCGTGACGTTCTCGTTTTTCGGGAAGACTGCGACGAGAAACAGCAGCACGGCCACGAAGACGACATGCAGCAGATGGAAGCCGGTGAGCAGAAAATAGAGCTCGAAGAAAGCGCCATAGGCGGGATCGGAGGCGAAGGCGATTTCGGTGGAATATTCATAGAGTTTTACGCCGACGAAAACGAAGCCCAGCAGGCCGGCAAGCGCGAGCGCCCGCCTTCTTCCCGGCAGCGCGGTGTGGCGACTGGCCGCAACGGCCGCCTGCCAGCCGCTTGCCAGCAAAATCAGCGTATTGAGACCGGCAAGCTGCGGCTGCAGATGCTGGCGCGCGGCGGCGAAGGCCTCGGGCTTGAGGGCGAAGGCAATGATGAAGGCACCGGTCAGCGCGCCGAAAGCGGCAAGTTCGCTCCAGACCAGAATCCACAAAAGCAGGCTTCCGCTTTCCTCTTCCGTATTGATCGCCATGGTCTTGTCCGTAATTGTAAAACAGCAAGCCACGCTTAGGCGTCCTCAAACCCCGCTTCTTTGCGGTCGGTCAAAGAAGGGAGCGTGCAAAGTCCTATTGTCATGACAAAGCGCAACTCTGGAAAATGGAGCTTCCCATGAACGACGCGCAGGTCGGGCTGATTGTCGCAACCCCTATTATCGTTGGCTTTGCGGTGCTGTTGTACCGTATGGGTGTGTTGCAGCGCATGGGTGCGGTTTCCGCCGTGCTTGCCTCCGTGGCCATTGCTTCGGTGCTGTTCCTGAACCAGTAAGAAGGCAGTCACATGCTTGAACTTGTCGCCGCTCTTTCGCTTTTCGTGGCGCTGCATTCCATTCCCGCCGTACCTGCCGTGCGCGGCCGGCTGATTGCGGCCATCGGCAGGCCCGCCTATTTCGGGACTTATTCCGCCGTTTCGCTTCTGACGCTGGGCTGGGTATTTTATGCCGCGCTGTCGGTCGATTATATTCCGCTTTGGGATGTTGCGCCCTGGCAGGCGCATGTCACCTTTCTGGCAGCGCCGATTGGCCTGTTTTTCGTGCTGGCCGGCCTCCTCAGCGTCAATCCGCTTTCCATTTCCGTGCGGCAGGGAGATAGACCGGGGGCAATCGTGCGCATCACGCGGCACCCGGTACTCGTCGGCTTTTTGTTCTGGTCGTTGGGGCATGTCGTGCCGAATGGCGACCTGCGTTCCGTCATCCTGTTCGGCGGCTTTGCGCTGTTTTCGCTTGGCGGGATGGCGATGACCGAAAAACGCGCGCGGAAAAGACTGGGTAATGCATGGAGCGCGGCGGCTGCTAAAAATGCAACGATCCCTTTCGCAGCAATGCTTTCCGGCAAAACGCGCCTCGCCGTGGACGGGCCGATGCTGCTAGCCGCGGCGCTGACAGGGTTGACGGTGTGGTGGCTGCTGGCCGGTGGTCATGCCGCGCTCTTTGGTGCTGACCCGATGGCCTATCTTTGATGGCTCACGACGTCTTCACCATATGCGGCTGCCATATCGGCGCCTGCGGCGCGGAAGCGATGCTGAGCTGATCGATGGCGCGGGCGGCGAGCTGGTCGACGATATCGAAGAAGCTTTGCGGTCGGTTGTAAAAGGCCGGCACCGGCGGCATGACGATGGCGCCGGCCTCCGTGACAGTGCACATATTGCGCAGATGGATGAGATGCAGCGGCGTCTCGCGGGTCATCAAAACCAGTTTCCGCCGCTCCTTCAGTTGCACATCGGCGGCGCGGGTGATGAGATTGTCTGAAAGTCCGGTTGCTATGGCGGCAAGTGTACGCATGGAGCACGGTGCGACGATCATGCCGGCCGTTGGGAAGGAGCCGCTGGCAATCGCCGCACCAATATCATCGACGGCATGATTGACGCTGGCGAGCGACAACATCCGCCCCATGGCTTGCGCACCTTCCTCATGTAGCACGGTGCGTCTGGCGGATTGCGACAGGACGAGATGGATTTCGACGCTTTTCATCCCGGCAAGGCGCTCGACAATACGCAACGCAATGCCGGCACCCGAAGCGCCGGTGACGCCGACCACGACGCGGTACGGGATCATAGCCGTTCTCCAAGGCCGAGATCGCGCCACATCAGATCCACTTTCGCGATCACGTCTGGCGTCATCGACAGCACACGGCCCCATTCACGCTCCGTTTCCGGCGGCAGCTTGCGGGTCGCATCCAGCCCCATCTTGCCGCCGAGCCCGGCTTTAGGAGAGGCGAAGTCGAGATAATCGATTGGCGTATCGTTTATGATCATCGTATCGCGCGAAGCATCGAAACGGGTGGATAGCGCCCAGATGACATCCTCCCAGTTGCGCACATCAATGTCGGGATCGACCAGAATGATGAGCTTCACATAACTGAACTGCGGCAGCATCGACCAAAGGCCCATCATCACCCGCTTTGCCTGACCGGATAACGCTTGTCGATGGAGGCGACCATGATGCGGTAGGAACAGGCCTCCGGCGGCATCCACAGATCGTCGATTTCCGTAAACTGCTTTTTCACGAGCGGCAGGAAAATCTCGAGCATGGCTTCGCCGAGAACCGAAGGCTCATCCGGCGGCCGGCCGGTATAGGTGGAAAGATAGATCGGATCGCGGCGCATGGTGATTGCCGAGAGCGTCATGACCGGGAAGGATTCGACCGAATTATAATAGCCGGTATGGTCGCCATAAGGGCCTTCGAGTGCCGTTTCCGATCCCGAAACGGTGCCCTCCAGTACGATCTCGGCATTGGCCGGCACCGGCATCGGCACGGTTAAAGCTTTTGCGATGCGGCTTTTCGAGCCGCGCAGCAGGCCGGAGAAGCCAAGCTCGCTGATATGGTCGGGAAGCGGCATCACGGCAGCGAGAATGGTGGCGGGATCGGCACCGATGGCGACGGTAACGGGCATATCCAGCCCGCGCGCTCGCCACAGCCGGTGGTGATGCGCGCCGCCGCGATGCGCCAGCCAGCGCATGATCACCCTGTCCGGTCCCAACACCTGCATGCGATAGATGCCGACATTGATATCGTCGGGATCGTCAGGCGAACGGGTGATGACCAGCGGCCATGTGATGAGCGGGGCCGGCTCGCCCGGCCAGCACCATTGCACCGGCAGGCCGGCAAGGTCGAGCGCATCGCCTGTCAACACCCTTTCCTGCACCGGCGCGCGTGAGACGTTTCGTGGCCGCATGGAAAGTGCTGCTCTCAGAAGAGGTAGCTTACCCCACGCTTCGGCCATGGATTTCGGCGGTCGCGGCTCGCGTAATTCGGCGAGCTTTTGTCCAAGTGCGGGCAGGCCGCCGGTCTCAAGCCCCAGCCCCCATTCGATACGTTGCCGCGTGCCGAAAAGATTGGTAAGCAGCGGCATGTCCCGCACCTTGCCCTCATGGTCGACGGGTTGCTCGAACAGCAGCGCCGGCCCGCCATCGGCGAGCACGCGGCGGTGGATTTCGGTGATTTCATGCACCAGCGAGACCGGCTGGCGAATTCGCCGCAGCTGCCCGCGTTCTTCCAGCAACCGGGCGAAACTGCGCAGATCGGCTGCGTGGGCGGGTTTAGTTTCTGTTTTCTCGTCTCTCATGCCGCCTGTTTGCCGATGGCAGTACGGCATGTCCTTGCGCTGCCGCAAATGCGGCTTCAATGCGAACGAAGATAGTCGGCGAGAACCAGGGCGTGGTTATGTTCGATATCATGGGCGGCATAAAGCAGCGTGACGCGGCCTTTCGCCATCAGCTCCTTCATGTGCGCCACGGCATCGGGATTGGCCGAGAGTTCCTTATGATAATGCCGGGTAAATTCCTCAAAGCGAGACGGCATATGGGAGAAGTTCTTGCGCAATTCGTTGCTGGGCGCGATGTCCTTCATCCACAGGGAAAGCTTTGCCTTTTCCTTGCTCATGCCGCGCGGCCAGAGCCGGTCCACCAGAATGCGCGCGCCGTCATCGTCGCTGGCGGGTTCGTAAATCCGTTTGACCCTTAAATCGGACACGGGCGGCCTCCGTCGCTTGGCAAGTGAATGAATTATAGCGGCTTTTGTGAAGGCGCACCTGAAAATTTCCCTGTCTTTGCGTTCGCTCAAACCGCCACCCGCGCGCTGCGGTTAGGTTGCCGCCCGCAACTGAGCCGACAGGACCTTTCATGAGATCTTTTCCCGCCGCCATCGCCCGCCCCATGAATTTCCTACCCCTTGCCGTGGTGCAGCGAGCGACGGCGGCGATGCTGGCACAGATCATGAAGCGGCATCCGGATATGTTCGTCCGGCTCGGTGAACATCGTGGCAAGCGCTACGCCTTTCTGCCCGTCGATCTCCCCTTCGCCTTCATGGTCGAGCCGGCAGGTCGCGCCATCACCGTCAGCCGCAAGGCTCGCTTGGCCAAGGCGGATGCGGCGGTCGAGGGACCGCTTTTCATGCTGCTTGCGCTGATGGAGGGGCGGCAGGATGCCGATGCGCTGTTCTTTTCGCGTGATCTCAGCGTCACCGGCGACATGGAGGCGATGCTGGCGCTGCGCAATGCGCTTGATGACAGCGGCATCGATCTGCCGCGTGACCTCGGTGCATTTGCCGGGCCTTTCGCGCCCATGATAACGCGTGTCGCGAACCGCCTGCGTGGCCATGTTCTGTCCGAAACGCGGGGAGTTGACGCATGGAACTGATCTGTCCTGCGGGAACGCCTGCCGCCTTTCGCGAGGCCGTGGATGCCGGGGCGAATGCGGTCTATTGCGGTTTTCGCGATGAAACCAATGCCCGCAATTTCCCCGGCCTTAATTTTTCCCGCGAGGAACTTGCCGAGGCCATCGTTTACGCGAAAAAGCGCGGTGTCCAGACCTTCGTGGCGCTCAACACCTTCATGCGTGCTGGCAATGAGGATATCTGGTATCGCGGCTCGGCCGATGCGATTAAGGCGGGGGCGGACGCACTTATCCTTGCCGATTTCGGTCTGATGGCGCATGTGGCGGAACATCATCCGCAGCAGCGTATCCACGTCTCCGTGCAGGCCTCCGCCTCCAATGCGGATGCGGTGAATTTCCTCGTCGATGCCTTCGGCGCGAAACGCGTGGTGCTGCCGCGCACCCTGACGATTGCCGACATCGCCCGGCTGGCGCGGCAAATCCGCTGCGAAATCGAAATCTTCGTGTTCGGAGGTCTCTGCGTCATGGCGGAAGGGCGCTGCTCGCTGTCGTCTTACACCACAGGCAAGTCACCCAACATGAACGGCGTCTGCTCGCCGGCAAGCCACGTCCGCTACCGGCAGGACGGGCAGGCGCTGGTGTCGGAACTTGGCGAATACACCATCAACCGATTTCCGGCCGGCGAGGCGGCGGGTTACCCCACGCTGTGCAAGGGCCGTTTCGAGATTGCCGATGACAAGTCCTATGCCTTCGAAGATCCGGTATCGCTTGACGTGATGGACCAGATCGATGCGCTGCGCGAGGCGGGGGTCAGCGCGCTGAAGATCGAGGGTCGCCAGCGCGGCAAGGCCTATGTGGCGGAAGTGGTTTCCACCCTGCACCGGGCGCTTTCCGCCGGTGCCGAAGAACGGGGACGGCTGCTCTCGCGCCTGCGGCTCTTAAGCGAAGGCCAGCGCACCACCGTTGGCGCTTATGAAAAACGCTGGAGATGAAGGCGATGGCAAAACCCGCAAAGGCCACTCTGGCGCTCGGCCCGGTCCTTTATCTCTGGCAGGGCGAGAAATGGCGAGATTTTTATTTCCGCATCGCCGATGAAGCGCCCGTCAGCCACGTCTATCTCGGTGAAACCGTCTGCTCCAAACGGTTTCATTTTACCGAGCCGCATCTGGCCGACGTGATCGAGCGACTGGAGAGTGCCGAAAAGAAGGTGATCCTCTCGAAGCTTTCGCTGGTGACGCTGGAGCGGGAAAGTCGCCAGCTGCGCGGTCTGATCGCCGACAGTCCCTATCCGGTCGAGGCGAACGATCTTTCCGCGCTCGGCATTCTGCACGGCACGCCGCATGTCGTCGGGCCAATGGTGAATGTTTATAATGCCGCAACCGCGCGGCTGCTTTCTTCTCGTGGGGCAAGCGCCATCTGCCTGCCGCCGGAACTGCCGATGACCTCGGTCGAGCGGATCGTGGCGCAGACGCCCAATGTGGGCTTCGAAATCTTCGCCTTCGGCCGCCTGCCGCTCGCCATTTCGGCGCGCTGCGCCCATGCCCGCGCCAAGGGCAATATCAAGGATAATTGCCAGTTCGTCTGCGGTGACGACCCTGACGGATTGCCGGTGCGCACGCTTGACCGGCAGTCGTTTCTGGCGCTGAACGGCGTGCAGACGGTGTCGCATACCTGCCAGTCGCTGCTTGGCGAATTGCAGGACCTAGCCGCCGCCGGCATTTCCCGCTTCCGGCTGTCGCCGCAGGACTGCGACATGGTTGCGGTGGCGCAAATCCATCACGATGTTCTGGCCGGCAGGCGGGAGGCGGAAGACGGTCTTGCACGTCTCGGGCAAATCTACCCGGACGTGCCCTTTTCCAATGGTTTCCACCACGGGCAGGAAGGGGCGGCCTGGATCGCCCGTGCCCGCAACACGGCGCATGGGGTGAATGCATGACGACGGACGAGCAAAAGCTGCCCGCAGCGGCGCCGGGCGGAGCGGATATCGCGGCGGCAATCCATCTCGTGCGCGACATTGTCTTGCAGAGCGCGCTTGATTGCGGCTGCCGCGACAGGGTGCACGAGGCGCTGCGCGAACTCGAGGATTTCGAGCGCCAGCGCAATATCGTCAAGCTTCTGGCCGCCGCCCGCGAGGAGCGGCGCAAGATAGCGCTCCTGACCGAGATGCTCTGCGACTTCGCCGAAGACGACACGGTGGATGAAGGTGTGGTCGAAACCGCAAGCCTGATGTTTCTCGATATCGCTGCCGCCGCCCAGGAGGGCTCGCGGCTCCTGCGGGACGCGCTCTCACTCAAGAAGGGTGAATAATCCCTGTTTTCGGCTCTGTTTGATCCTGCGCAAAGAGCGGGTGCTTGCAAAATGTCATTTCCGGGTTGGTGACGCGCCGGGACCGGAAGACAGGTCTGAGCGGGCGTCACGCGCATCATGGCGCTTCCGGCGCGAAAGGATCAGGACCATGGCCCATCTCACCCGTCGTCAGGCTCTTTCAGCCTTTTCCGGGCTCGCGGTCGCGACACTTGCCGTACCGCATGTTGCGAAGGCGGAAGCGCCGCTCACCTTTTATGGCCCTCCGGCCGCGCCGTCGGCCGTGCTGGCCCATGCGGTAAAGGGCGGGTTCCTAAAGGATGTCACACCCGGAGCGGTCTTCAAAGCCTGGAAAACCCCGGATGAAATGCGTGCCGCCGTCGCCTCCGGTTCCATGGGAGCGGTGGTGATGCCGAGCTACGGCGTCGCCAATCTCCACAATCGCGGTCTCGGCCTCGGGCTGTTGAACGTGCTGACCACGGGCCTGCTCCATATCGTTTCGAAAGACGGGACGCTGAACTCCCTGCAAAGCCTTTCCGGCAAGACCCTCGCTTTGCCGTTCAAGAACGACATGCCCGATTTCGTGCTGCGCCGCCTTGTTGCTGAAAACGGCCTGAAGCCCGGCTACATCAAGCTGGAATATGCCGCCTCGCCGCCGGAAGCCGTGCAATTGCTGCTGACGGGACGGGTGGATGCCGCCCTGCTGAGCGAGCCGGCCGCGACCGCCGTGCTCATCAAGGCGAAGTCTTTTTTCATGACCGTCCATCGCACCATCGATATTCAGCGGGAATGGGCGAAGGTGGCCGGCAAGGCTGAAATTCCGCAGGCTGGCCTCGCCTTGACATCGCCGGTCCAGCAAAAACTCGGCAGGGCCGGCATCGAGGCTTTGCAGGGCGCCATGGAGACGGCGCTCGCCAGCGCCGCGGCCGATCCGAAGACGGCGGCCGCTGCGGCCGCCGATGCCTTGGGTTTCCCGCCGGAAATCATCGCCGCCTCCTTCCCGACAAGTCATCTATGCGCCCTTAAGGCGAGCGCTGCGCGCGCCGATCTCGAGGCGTTCTACGATGAGCTTGCCAGGGCCGACCCGGCAATCATCGGCGGCCGGCGGCCGGATGACGGGTTTTATCTGGTGTAGCAGGCATGAACCGCATTCTCGAAAGTCTTGGCTGGATGGGCCGCTATCTCTGGG
>NZ_QLNF01000034.1:0-2333 GCF_003261015.1 Agrobacterium sp. MS2
ATGTCGGGCATACGAGTTCTCTGAATGTGAGGATCTATGTCTAGACCTGCGGCTAGCCTTGGGTTGATGCGAATGATCGAGGCGGTGCCCGATCGCCTTGACGGGTCTCCGCGACAGTTGCGGCGGTTCTGGTCCGACGAATTCAAGGCCACAGCGGTTGAGCAGGCATGTCAGCCCGGTGTGAACATGTCTGCCGTGGCGCGGCAGATCGGTATCTTGCCGTCTCAACTCTACCGCTGGCGTAGAGAACTGTTGGGCAGTGATGAGGCTGGACTAGCAGCACCAGTTGATCCGCAGAGCGTCGCACCTGACCCCGACCCAGTCGTCGAAATCGACGTTGACGGTATCGTCGTGCGGGTCGGCCGGCATGTTGAAGAAGCGCATCTGCAGCGTGTCATCCGAGCGGTTCGCTCAGCATGATCCCCGCAGGTGTAAAGGTCTTCCTGGCCAGCCATCCCATCGACTTCCGCAAAGGGCCGGACAGCCTGCTGTCGCTGGTGCGGGATGCTGGCAGTGATCCGTTCAACGGCTCGCTTTATGTCTTCCGGGCCAAACGGGCCGACCGGATCAAGATCGTCTGGTGGGATGGATCCGGGGTTTGCCTTTACGCCAAGCGGCTGGAGAAGGCGCAGTTTTGCTGGCCGCGGATAGGCCACAACCGAGTCCAGCTCAACCATGCCCAGCTCATGGCGCTCGTTGACGGCATGGACTGGAAACGGGTGCGTTCGGTGGCGGTGAAGCCGCCGGAGATTGTTGGGTAAATGCCTGCGGCAAAGTGAATCAACCGCCTGAAAGGGCAGGAAAACCGGAGCAAAATATGCTCTAGTAGACGTCATGACGCCGCCCGATCTGCAGCTCCCGGATGATATAGAGACCTTGAAAGCTATGGTCCTTGCCATGGCCGAGAAGGCAGCGCGCACCGATGCTCTTGAGAGCGAGGTCGCAGACCTGAAAGCCAGAAACGCCGATGCTGATGAACGCATCGAACGACTGACCCAGATCCTGAAAGCCTTTGATCGTGCCCGCTTTGGCCGGCGATCAGAAAAACTCGGCTCTCCAGGCATCGATGATGAGCAGCAGGCCTTTGTCTTCGAGGAAATCGAGACCGGCATCGCTGCGATCCGAGCCCAGGTCAACAAGGGCGCAACCCATCCCGACAGCAAACGACCGCCGCGGCCGCGCAAAGGCTTCGCACCGCATCTGGAACGGGTCGAAGTAGTGATCGAGCCGGATGAACTGCCCGAACACGTCGGCAAACAGAAGGTGCTGATCGGAGAAGACGTCTCGGAGCGACTTGACGTCGTGCCGGCAAAGTTCCGCGTCATCGTCACACGCCGACCGAAGTATGCCTTCAAAAATGAAGACGGCGTCATTCAGGCCGCCGCACCCGCGCACATTATCGAGGCGGGCATTCCGACGGAAGCGCTTCTCGCGCAGATCGCCGTCTCGAAGTATGCCGATGGCCTTCCGCTCCATCGGCAGGAGGCAATCTATGCCCGCGACAAGGTCGAGCTTGACCGGAAGCTGATGGCTCAATGGATGGGTAAGCTTGGCTTTGAACTTGATATCCTGGCCGACTACATTCTCGCCGAGATCAAGAAGGCTGAGCGTATCTTCGCTGACGAGACGACGTTGCCCACACTCGCGCCCGGATCCGGATCGGCCAGAACGGCCTGGCTTTGGGCCTATGCCCGCGATGATAGACCCTTCGGTGGCAGTAGCCCGCCGATGGTTGCCTATCGCTTCGAAGATAGCCGTGCTGGCGATCGGGTCGCCCGGCATCTGAGTGGCTATCGCGGTATTCTGCAGGTTGACGGACATGGTGCCTATAACAAGCTTGCCAGATCTGACGGAGGCAATGACGGCGTGATGCTGGCCTATTGCTGGTCCCATAGCAGGCGCAAGTTCTACGAGCTCCACGCCTCAGACAGCTCCAGGATCGCCACCGAGACGGTGGAACTGATGGCGAAGCTCTGGCAGGTGGAAGAAACGGCTCGCGGGCAAAGCCCTGACGCCCGTGTCGCCGCGCGCCAGGCGACATCTGCGGCGGTTGTCACGGAGCTCTTCGCCCTCTGGCAGAAGACCCTACCGCGGATCTCTGGCAAGTCGAAGCTGGCCGAGGCGATCCGCTATGCCACCTCGCGTCGCTCCATCTTCGAGCGCTTTCTCACCGACGGCCGCATCGAGCTCGATAACAACATAGTCGAGCGTGCAATCCGGCCCCAGACAATTACCAGAAAGAATAGCCTCTTCGCCGGCAGCGATGGCGGTGGAAGGACTTGGGCAACAATCGCCACGCTCCTTCAAACAGCGAAAATGAACAATGTCGATCC
>NZ_QLNF01000035.1:0-19084 GCF_003261015.1 Agrobacterium sp. MS2
AGCGATGGCGGTGGAAGGACTTGGGCAACAATCGCCACGCTCCTTCAAACAGCGAAAATGAACAATGTCGATCCGCAGGCCTGGCTCACCCAAACACTCGAGCGCATAGCCAATGGTTGGCCCAGCAGAGATCTCGATGAACTCATGCCCTGGAATTACACGCGCTGAACGGTCTCAGCTTGCCGCTTACAGCCATCATGACCCTTGCGAAAGTCCACAGGTTTAGTCGCCACCATGATCCGCACGCGGTTCGACGGAAAGATCCGCCGCCGCCAGGCAACGAGCGATGGCAGCAATCTGGTCCACAGGTGCCCCTTCCTCAAGACGGATTATGACGGGACCGAGGACGATCTCAGGGCGGCTAACCGTTTTAGGCGGAGGTTCCGAACTGGCGGATCGACGATCAATGCCCCGAACTCTACCACATCTTCCGGTGCGGGCAGGAGCAGCTCGCCCCGCCGCGCCATCGTCCGCCAGGTGGAAAGGCTGTTGGCTCGCAATCCATAGCGCTGGGCAACTTCATTGACCGTCGTGCCAGGCCTCAAGCTTTCCGAAACGATCTTCGCTTCGACCTCGTCCGGCCATCGTCGATGAGCCTCACGTACAGCCTTCCTTGTTGTGAGAAACTCCAATGTAGTCTCCATGGAGAAACTCCCGTTCTTCATCCATGGAACGTCGATCACAGATCAGGCGACGGCGCACAATGTGGGGGCAGAACACCGGTTACGTTGGGACTGCGGCTGCCCTAAGTGATATCTGATGCGAACTGAATATCGTGCAATCGCTTGTAAAGACCATCACTTACGAGCAGTTCGTCCTTGCTACCTTGTTCGACAATCTGGCCTTTGTCCATAACAACAATTCGGTCAGCACGATCGATCGTTGAGAGGCGGTGGGCGATAACAATAGTGGTCTTGTTCGATGTTAATCGTTCCAAAGCATCTCGAACAAGAGCTTCGGATTCAGAGTCAAGTGCACTGGTTGCCTCATCCAAGACAAGAATATCGGCATCTCTCAGCATTGCGCGGGCGATCGCTATGCGTTGCCTTTGACCGCCAGACAACCCCGCACCATTTTCACCTAGTCTGGTATCATACCCCTCTGGCAGGTCCATAATAAATTCATGCGCGTGGGCCGCCTTCGCAGCGGCGAAAATCGCTTCTTCCGTCGCATCGATGCGTCCAACAGAAATGTTATGTCGGATGGTTCCGGAAAAAAGGAAGGTCTCCTGGCCAACATAGGACATAAGGTTGCGTAAGCTTGAAAAAGAGACGTCTCGTAAATCCATTCCGTTCACTTCCACGGCGCCGGCTTGAGGATCATATAGACGCATGATAAGATTGATGATGGTTGATTTGCCACTACCCGAAGGGCCGACCAGCGCTGTCATTTTGCCACCCTTAAATCTCACGCTAATATCTTTGAGGACGGGTTGGCCTGCAATATATTCGAAACTCACATTCTTTAGTTCGACGTCGCCATTCAATTTTGGAAGTTCCGAGGCGTCCTTTTTCTCACTAAGCGTTAACGGAGCGTCCAGAACCTCAAACATCATACGAACGCCAATCATGCCGCTCTCGATTTGGACACGCATGCGGGCGAGGCGTTTTGCAGGTTCATACGCGAGAAGGAGAGCCGTGACGAACGCCATCAAGTCGCCTGGAGAGCCGCCCTTCTCAAGCACAGTATAACCGGACACGGCAATCACGACTGCTATCGCCAGGCCTGAAAGGGTCTCCATAATAGGACTGGTGGCCGCCTCCAATTTCGCAATGCCATTTGCTCGCTGTTCCACATCCGACACCGCTTCGTTCATGCGCTGCCTCATCAGTTTCTCAAGAGAAAATGCCTTAATGACGCGAACGCCAATGCTGGTTTCCTGAACGACATTGACGATTTCACCTAGCGAAGCGAGCTCCGCCTCCATAATCTTGCGCACACGGCGCAGAACAAGCCGAACGCCGAAGATGGCAACAGGTCCGATAATCAAAGAAATCGCGCTCAGAAGGAAATTCTGGGCGAACATCACGATGATCAATCCGACTAGCGAAAAAAGGTCACGTACGAACGATGTGACCAAGGTATCGATGACGCTACGCGCTGCCTGCGCATTATAGGTGACACGAACCAACAATTCCGAGGAGGGCAAGTTCTGAAAGTAGGAGACACCCTGTTTCAAAAGGCGATCGTAGATTTTTCGTTGTTGCTCTGCCACAATGC
The DNA here is from genome assembly GCF_003261015.1 of Agrobacterium sp. MS2. Taxonomy (NCBI): domain Bacteria; kingdom Pseudomonadati; phylum Pseudomonadota; class Alphaproteobacteria; order Hyphomicrobiales; family Rhizobiaceae; genus Agrobacterium; species Agrobacterium sp. MS2. The sequence goes on from NZ_QLNF01000035.1 coordinate 2,221, forward strand.
TATTGCCAGCTTTGCTCAGATAATAGCTCTGTACAAAAGTGGCGAGGCCTTTCACTATAAATATAGCGGCGACTGCTAAGGCAATCTCAAGAACGACATTGAACCCGCGCTTAAGATAAACGCTGTTCACGATATCACGCATGATCCATGCGCTCAGAGACGTCATACCAGCGACGACAAGCATCGCTGCGATCGCCGAAGAGTACCATCCAACGTGTTTTTTAAAATTCTCTTTCAAAAGCCTCGTTAGCAACTTCTTGTCGTTTGGCGACAAAAACGATCCGATCACCGAAGTTTCCCTTATTTACTAATGCTCACACGGATCTCGCATCCCGCATCAAATTGCAGAAGATCTCTTCAAGAGGTTTCCGTCGTCCATCTTTTTGCCTCAAGCTATCAGTGGATGAATGCCCTGAGGTCGTCCTCGATTGGTGAGACCACCCGTTCGATCTAAGCAACGCCAATTACGCTCCCGTGCTGCGGGTGTCAACATTGCGAGCTGGACCGATGGGACACTCATGACGCTGGCCAGACGTTCAGCGACATGAACCGCTCCAGATTTGCCGGAGGCTATTTCGTTTAAGCTATGCGGCCATGGCTGGCCTGAACTGCCCCCCATTTCGACCGGACAGTCAGCATGAGCAGAAAGGCTCAAGCACAGGCTTGGGTATAGACTTATGTCTAACGAGGATCGACACGTCGAACTGCTGGCGGTGGACAACCGAGCAAAAGCTGACGATCATTGAGCAGGGTTTCCTGCCAGGCGAGACGGTGTCGTCCACCGCTAGCCGTCACGGCATTGCGCCCAATCTGCTTTATCCCTGGCGCAGGCTTTTGAGCGAGGGAGGTGCTGCAGCCGTGGATTCTGACGAGCCGGGGTCGGCAATTCGGAAGTGAAGAGACTGGAAGATCGCGTCCGCGAACTGGGGTGTATGCTCGGCCGCAACACGATGGAGTTCGAAATCCTCCGCGAAGCCCCTTCAAAGCGGATTTAAAAAAAACGGATATCGCGGCCGATCTTGTTGCCGAAGTGCAGTTCGCTATGAAGGCCGTCGCAGATACACTGGGTGTCCCCTTCTAACCTCATAGAGCGGCTGAATCAAAGCCGCGTGAGCAATACAACAAGGTCGAGGATGCAGAGCTTCTGCCCACCATCCGCAGCGACAGTGGTGGTTTTTGAGGCCACAGTGGCAACGCCGATACAGATAAAAATTCCATTGTCTCGCTGCAGCACTGGGCATTGTACCGACGTATTCCTATCTCTCTGTACAGCCACCGTCCAGCTTGGCAATTTGATGGTATACACCTGAGCAACTCGCATGTGCGTGTTGCTCCTTGAAGCCGAGGATGAAAAAATGGTGGCGAACCCCATCAAAAAAGTCCTGTTCTGAATGGAATTTAGCCGCAAGTGGATTGACGTGCACTTTAATCCGGCTAAGGCCATACAACTATAGTTGACCAGTCCGGAGAATTGCGTTTTGACCCAGAAGATCATTCCCGTCATCATGGCCGGCGGCAGGGGTACGAGGCTTTGGCCTTTGTCACGATCAAGTGCACCAAAACAGTTTATTCAGATTGTCGATGAGAAGACGCTATTTCAGGAAACATTGGAACGCGTTGCGAATTCGGACACATATCTCGCTCCCATCGTTATCACCAATCAGGATTTTCGTTTTACTGTCGCTGAACAGGCGCGCGAGGTCGGCATACATTTGTCCGCGATCATTCTCGAACCGGTGTCACGAAATACAGCTGCTGCCATTGGAGCTGCCGCGTTTTTTCTAAAACAGGCATTTGGAGAGGATGCCATCCTGCAGCTTTTGGCGTCAGACCACGAGATTGATGCAAGTAAGGATTGGAGCGACGCGGTCGCCACCGCGCGCGAAACAGCCGCGTCTGGAAAAATAGTTACCTTCGGCATTGCGCCCACGGAGCCAGCAACGGGTTACGGGTACATTGAACGCGGCGATCCGCTTTCGACTGGTGCTTACAAGGTTAAACGCTTTGTAGAAAAGCCGCAACGCATCGCCGCGGAAGAAATGCTGGATACTGGTCGGTTCTTTTGGAACTCTGGTATCTTCATGTGTCGTGCATCTGTGCTTTTGGCAGAACTTGAGACTTTGGCGCCGGCTGTCTACAAGGCAGCAGGTACGGCCGTGGCGAACGCCGTTGTCGACCTTGATTTCGTTCGTCTCGACGAGGTGAGCTTTAAAGCAAGCCCAGACATCTCCGTCGACTACGCGATAATGGAACAGACAAGGAATGCTGCTGTCGTCACCTCAACTTTTGCCTGGTCCGACCTCGGCAGTTGGGATGCTGTGTGGAAGTTTGGCGACAAGGACAACAACGGGAATGTCGTCATAGGTCACGCCACCGTAATGAACACGAAAAATTCGCTTGTTTTGTCGCGCACTTCGCATGTGGCCGTACAAGGGATAAAAGATATGGCCGTTATCGCGAGTGAAGATGCCATTTACGTGGGACGTCTAGACGGGGCACAAGAAGTCAGTCAGTTGGTTAAGTCTCTTGCGGAAGCTAGGGAAACCATTGACCTAACGAAAACTCATCCGACCTGCTACCGCTCGTGGGGCGGCTATACCTCATTGCTTAAGGGCGATCGATTTCAGGTAAAGCGTTTGTTCATCCTGCCGGGCAAAAGACTGTCGCTGCAGAAGCACTTGAACCGAGCGCAACACTTGGTATGTGTCAAGGGTGCAGCGGAAGTTACCCGCATCGCCGATCACCCCATCAACCGGATCGACGAACTCCTGCCGTGGCACATGCAAGGTCCGTCAGAAATGTCCTGACCGGACGCTTACCATCAAACCCATCAGTGGCAATCAACACCTGGGGCGGTTCACAACCCGAAAATGCACTAATCGAAGCCGGATGAAACTTCATTCGCAGGTCATACCTTGTAAACGAGGCCCAATTAATTTAGAGCGCCTTGTTATCTTTTATAAACGGACGCCAAAGGTTCCAGGCCATCGAATCCCCTCTAAAAATTGTCCACGTAATTACAGGGCTCAACATAGGAGGTGCAGAACGGTTGTTGCAGGCAATCATCTCCGGAAGCGATCCCAAGCGGTTCGTGCATAAGGTTGTAAGCTTAACTTCATTGGGTTCGGTGGGAACTCAACTTCGTGAAGACGGCGTCGAAGTCGTGGCTCTTGGCCTTCCATCCATTCGTGCCGCGGCCCGCCACTTATCTAACGCACGCAAACTTATGGCTCGTGCGGATGTCGTACACACTTGGATGTATCACGCGAACCTCGTTGGCAGCCTGCTGGCCCGCAGCAGAACGCCGTTGTTGTGGTCGATACACGCAACCTACCTAGAGCGAAAATATACTAAAACAACGACACGTCTCGCGGTATGGTGCGGGAAGCTACTCTCTGCCAGTCTACCCGATAAAACCATCTTTTGCTCTTATTCATCGCAAAAATTTCATTCTGACATCGGCTATAACGTCTCTAAATCGGCGGTGATTGAAAACGGTATCGACACCGAACGTTTTCAACGGTTACCCGAAGCTCGAGAGACCTTTCGCAGAGCCCACGGCTTCCACGGCAGGTTTTTAATAGGTAGCACGGCGCGGTGGCATCCGCAAAAGGACCACACTACTCTATTAAAAGCGTTTGAATTGGCATTACGCGGAAACAGAACGCTACACCTAGTTTTAGCAGGTGAAGGAATAACGCGCCAAAATCAAGCACTAAACACGCTGTTGAGTGACCTTCAAATCACAGACAAAGTATTGCTGCTTGGCGCGGTTAAAGACATCCGTCCAGTGCTCTCCGCCTTAGATCTTTTCGTTATATCGTCTGCCTAGGGTCAGGACCCATTGATTTGAACTGACGGCTGTGATTCAGATGGGCGTATAGGAGCCCGACTGATGAGTAATTTGTTTTGGCTGACGGACGAGCAAATGGCTCGTCTTCAGCCCTATTTCCCCAAGAGCCATGGCCGCCAGCGCGTTGATGATCGACGCGTTCTGAGCGGCATCATCTTCGTCAACCGCAACGGGCTGCGTTGGCGTGATGCGCCGAAGGAATATGGCCCGGCGAAGACGCTTTATAACCGCTGGAAACGCTGGGGCGACAAGGGCGTATTTATCCAGATGATGGAAGGTCTGGCCGTGCCTGAAGCCGCAGAGCACAAGACCATCATGATCGATGCGACCTATCTCAAGGCCCACCGCACGGCTTCCAGCTTGCGGGTAAAAAAGGGGGCGCGGGCCGCCTGATTGGACGCACGAAAGGCGGCATGAACACCAAGCTTCATGCCGTAACGGATGCGAGTGGTCGCCCGATCAGCTTCTTCATAACGGCAGGCCAGGTCAGCGATTACACCGGTGCTGCCGCCTTGCTTGATGAACTTCCCAAGGCCAAATGGTTGCTGGCCGACCGTGGCTATGATGCCGACTGGTATCGTGACGCTTTACAGGCGAAGGGGATCACTCCCTGCATTCCAGGTCGAAAATCCCGCAAGAAGACCATCAAATACGACAAACGCCGCTACAAACGGCGCAACCGGATCGAGATCATGTTCGGGCGTCTCAAAGACTGGCGGCGTGTCGCTACGCGTTACGACCGGTGCCCAATGGCCTTTCTCTCCGCCATCGCTCTCGCTGCGACCGTTATCTTCTGGCTATGAGCAATGAGTCCTGACCCTACGGAGAAGCATTGCCGCTCGCTCTTTGCGAAGCGATGGCTTGCGAGGTCCCTGCGGTCGCAACTGACATTGGAGACTGTGCCGAGATAGTGTCGGATTGCGGATGGGTTACCTCACCCGGTGGATTTGAAGAAATGGCTGACGCTATAACGAGCGCTGCCCAACAGTCAGAGGAATCTAGAGTAACTATGGGCCAACGAGGCAGAGGTCGGATAGCTTCGCACTATGATTTGTTAGATTCTATTTTGCGATACGAGCAGGCTTACGACGAACTCCATAGTGATTTACTACGACGTTCAACACGCAGCGTATCAACCAGCCTTGGCAGTCTAGGATGAGACCCAATATAAACGAAGTACTTTTCTACCGGCCTCTGATTAAGCATTATGATTTAGTCATGTCACTTAGTGCTCGCGAAATGGCAGCAAGAAATGCGAACACCTATCTTGGATGGCTGTGGGGTATAGTCGCCCCCCTAATTCAAATTGCCATGTACACATTCGTTTTCGCATACGTATTTAATGTACGTTGGTCCGGAGATATGAGCGGCGCTGCTGCGACTTCAGCACTTAAAATTTTTCTCGGTTTGACCGTCTTTAACTTACTAGCCGATTGTGTGGGACAAGCTCCAAATTTGATCCTTGGAAGGGTTGCGCTGGTTAAAAAGGTCGTTTTCCCGCTTGAAATTCTTCCATATGTAACTGTAACAACCGCGCTACGAAATTTCGCGATCAATTTACTTTTATTTTTTGTACTTTACTTGACCTTAATAGGCCAGCCAGCAATCTCATTTTTATTGCTTCCAATTATAATTTTGCCATTAATACTAATTTCACTAGGAGCAATGTGGTTTATTTCTTCGTTGTCTGTCTTTTTGCGGGACATGCGTAACATCGTACCAATAATTATGACGATACTTATGTTTATGTCGGCGATATTTTATCCGTCCGAAATGCTATCAGTCAAATATCCTTGGTTACTGCGCTACAACATCTTGGCGTGGATCATTGAGCAATCACGAGATGTGATATTTAGTGACCGCCGTCCGGATCCAATTCATCTGTTGATCGTGACGATTGTTTCGGCGTTGATCGCTTCGGTCGGTTATTGGTGGTTCATCAAAACGAAGAAAGCTTTCGCTGATGTCATCTGAAATTCTCATTAGCGCTCGCCACATAAGCAAAAAATATGAGTTGTATGATCGTCCCGTAGATAGGCTCAAGGAGTTGGCATGGCGCGGACGGAAACGCTTCCACCGAGATTTTTGGGCACTGAAGGACATAAACTTCGAAGTCGAGAAAGGGTCTGCCGTTGGGATAGTGGGAACAAACGGTTCGGGCAAGTCCACGTTGCTCCAGATGATTTGTGGCACCCTTAGGCCAACGTCTGGCGAAATTTCGGTTAGAGGCCGAATTTCTGCGCTTCTGGAACTGGGTTCGGGTTTCGACCCCGAATTCACCGGCCGAGAGAATATCTATCTTAATGCGGCGATAATTGGCCTTACCCGCGCCGAGATTGATGATCGGTACGACGACATTGTGAATTTCTCAGGTATCGGTACGTTCGTTGATCAAAAGGTCAGCACATATTCGAGCGGAATGCAGATGCGCTTGGCGTTTTCGGTCGCGGTCCACGTTGATCCAGAAATACTGATCGTTGACGAGGCTTTAGCAGTCGGTGACAACCTCTTTCAGAAGCGTTGCTTCGAGAGGATCGAGGCAATGCGCGCTAACGGCGTAACACTTTTGTTCGTTTCGCACGATCAGGAAACCGTTAGAACCCTAACTAATAAGGCGCTTCTCATCGATAACGGCTCTCAAATTATGTGGGGCGACTCGAGTGAGGTCGTATTAGAATATCGGAAACTCCTACACGCCAAGGAGACGGCCTCCCTTGCCGATCAGGTAGCAAATGCAAAAATTGAGGCGAGCGTCGCTGAGCTAGTGACCGACGGTCCGGCTGATGTAGCACGTGAAAGAAATATCACACGCTCGTCAGCACTAGATTTCGGCTCTGGTGATGCGGAAGTTGTCGGCGTAACGGTTCATAATTCCAACGGTGTGGAAACGAATGTTTTCGAACCCGGAGAGAATATTTTAATAAGGATGACAGTAATTGCTCACAGATCGCTGAATAATCTCAATGTCGGCGTTCGTATCCGGAATAAGCAGGGAATCAAAATATACTCTTGGGGAACACTGAATCAGGACATCGCTATCTGGGCCGGCCGCCAACAAGGCGAAGTTTTTTGGGATCGAGAATTTGGTGAAAATGAAATATTTACCATCGAGCTGAGCTGCTCTTGTTCCCTCGGACTTGGTTTTTACGAAATACAATCTTATGTGTCTTTAGAAAGAGACAAATACTTTAATGCTCAGCGTATTTTGAGTTGGAAAGACGAAGCCAATTTTTTCTCCGTCACAATGCCTCTGCGCGAGTACTTCTTTGGCGGTGTTTGTGATATGCGGATGGTTGCTTCGCTAGTTGATAGATCAGCTGAGAATTTTTAAACGAAATTCGAAATAGCAATCCTGAGCTACTCTTAAGGAAAAAGTCATGGTGCGGTTCATCAAAAGCTGCTTCGGTGAACCGATAAAATACCCGATTTTTCATTGGTATCTGATTGAAGTTGGTCAGCGTGCCATGAAGCTAGGCGTCGATAAGATATTCTTTCTCTCTCGAGAAGGTATATGGCTGACTGACCAGTATGAGAAATTGCGTCTGCGCGCCCGCCAACCTGGACAATATCCGCGTGCATGTCACCTTGCCGTAAGTCGATTTTCGACTTATTTGCCCAGTTTTCATTCCGTAGAAGCCGCGATTTCAGACTTTCGTCGTGGCCAGTATAAGAACGCCAGCGAGCGCGCTTTAATGAGTAGCCTTGGTCATGAAGGAGAGGGCGACCCCGTCATCCATCTAGAGCGGCGTCGCGTTTCCCAACGCGAAGCCCTCACAGCCTACTTAAATCGACATGGAATTTCTGAACGCGAACGGGTTCTTGTTGCGGACATTGGATGGAGAGGCAGTATACAAGACAATCTTGCAAGATTGTATCCAGATAATTTATGGCTCGGCTACTACTTCCACTTGCAACCTTTCTTTTCCGAGCAGGCAGAAAATGTTAGGAAAAAGGAAGTTCTCATCCCTGAGGGAAGTCGTACTGTTGCGCTTCTGCGGCGCCTAAGATTTGGCGCGCCTCTCGAATTTTTGCTGACAGATCGAAGCGGGGCGGTGATTGGCTATGATATCGTCGACGGCACATCGATACCAAATATCGAACAGAAGAAAGACCTATTCGGACCAGAAGTTTGGTCTCAGATACTATCTCTCCGCGCCACCATGGAGCAAATGGCTTCGCACTGGAGCCTCGATACGATATCACATGGCAAAAGAGCTCTGGACGAGACTATCATGCTCCTAGAACGGCCGCACAGAAGTGTGTATGAGCCGTATTTTGCCGCCCAGCGTGATGAGCGCTTTGGTTCTGGTGAAATGCTGAGTTCAGATCGATTGGCTGCGACCGATTTGATCGTCGCTTTGCTTAGCGCCGAACGCCGACAATCAGCTGCTGAGAAATTGGCCACTAGTGGCTGGCCCTGGGCGCTGCTACAGCGCGATGTGCCACACATAGCGCCGGTTATTCGCAGACTTTTAATTGCGCTTGATGTCTCTCTCAGTAAGAGAGGGTAATCTAAGCACGCGTGGGTAGCTCTAGTTGAACGATGAATTGGAAAGATCAGACCTGAAATGCGTATCTGTGAGGTTAGCAAAGCAGACTCATTCGGAGGTGGCGCAAGTCGAGTAGCCGAGGAACTCAGTCAACTGTTGTTCTCGGATGGCTATTCAGCCGAACATTGGGTGAGTTGGACAGGCAAAGGGTATGACCATCGAAGACGGCCGTTGTACGGAAGTCTCGAACGCGTGATCCGAAAAGCACATAATGCCACTAAAGCCATCCTGTCGATGCCGGAGCTCGTACCATATGAACTTCCCATCTTCTATCGGAACGGTAGAGTCGAGCAATTCGATTTATTCCATTTTCACGATATATCATCGGCAATTTCACCTTTGACGTTGCTCCATTTGTCGCGCTCTAAGCCTGTAGTTTGGACAATGCACGATTGCTCACCGGTAACAGGTGGCTGTCTTTATCCGATGAGCTGCGAGCGATACAAATTGGGCTGCGGATCCTGTCCGCAGCTGGGCACTTGGCCGATAGACACTCGCTTTGATTTCACGCGCGCGTTGCGAAGCGTTAAAACTCGGCTGCATGCTTCCCAAAATATAACGCTAATTACTCCATCGGAGTGGATGGCGGATTTTGCTGTCTCGAGCGGTATGCTCAGCAGCAAACCTACTGTGATCCCGAATGGAGTTGATGTGGATCAATTTGTACCGATTGAACGATCGGATGTCAGAAAGAAATATGGTATTCCTGCCGACAGGCAAATCGTGTTGCTAACGGCGGGGCACATCAAAGATCCTCGTAAGGGAGTGCAGCTTGCACTAGACGCGATGCGCACCTTTGAAGGAGGCTCGCGGCCATATCTTCTGGTTGTTGGGGTTATAGACGACAACGCCAGAGGTATGCTGCAAGGCTTCGATTTTTTTGAGGCTGGTTATATTTCAGATAGCCGTAAGCTGGCGGAAATCTACGCAGCGAGCGATATTCTGCTTTTCTGCTCATTGGCGGAAAATATGCCTTTAACGATATTAGAATCAATGGCTTGCGGTGTACCATTTGTAGGTTTTGGGGTAGGTGGAATCACTGAAATGGTTGTACAGAATGAGACGGGAATAACGGTACCTGCGCTCGATATTTCCGCTTTGGTAGAGGCCCTGAAACGAGGCCTTGCGGCCGGCGTCGCGGCCGAATGGGGCAGGGCTGCGCGCCAGAGAGCTGAGCAGGTGTACTCACATCGGCAGTTCCTTGCAGCTCACACTGAGCTATACGAGAACCTGATCGATGCACATATTCGTAAACAAACGGTCGGCTCAGAACATGCTTAAACGTTTCAATAACTTTAAAAAACTTGCTGCCGACATACTGAGACTGCAAGATAGTGACAATGATCTCCTGTTTTCATTCGATGTTTTCGACACGATCGTACATAGAAGAGTTGCTCCTAACGCAATTATAGAAACAATCGGAAGAGAGTTGTGCACCGAGTTGCATGCCCGTGGGTTAAATATCTCCCGAGACGTAATGAAAGCAAGGTCGGACGCATACCTTGAAGCAGCGGAAACGTTAGTTGCGCAAGGTCTTGATACCGACGCTCACCTGGATGATCTCGCATTGCCTTGGGTCCGAATTCTAGCGGGAGGCCCTTTTGACGGCGATGCTTCAGTGGCTGCAGAAACAGTAGAACGCGAGATTGCGCTGGAGATCGAAACAATATTTCCAAACCCCGTAATGCTTTCTCTACTAAGCGAGCTGAAACTGAGGGGTGCACGGGTAGTTTTGACCTCCGATATGTATCTTGGAAAAAAGTATGTCACAAAAATATTGTCGGCAAATGGCTTTGATGGCCTGTACGATGATATTTTTGTTTCAGCAGATACTGGAAAGCTGAAACGAACCGGCAGGATGTTCGGGCATGTTCTGGAATTGACTGGTGTAACTCCTGAAAAGTGCATCCATATCGGCGACAACTTCATCAGTGATGGTGTTATGGCGCAACGTGCTGGTGTCAGAGCACTGGTTATACGAGATAAGGTTCTATCTTCACGATTTGATCGTTTGGAATATGATTACTCAAGGCAAAAACACGACCGCGCATGGAAGGGTGTGTGCGCGGCAGCGTACGCTCAAGCGGCGCCTGGTGTGGTTGGTACGCCGGAAGAAGCGTATGGGTTGAAAGTGCTTGGTCCCATTCTGGTTCCATTCGCACATGCTGTGGCGGCGCGTTGCCATGATTATGGAATCACAAAGGCATTTTTTTTCGCGCGAGAAGGCCTATTACTTAAACAATTATTTGATGCGGTTGCTCCCTTGATTTCTGGTGCCCAATCACAGACTGAGAGCCATTATCTTGGAGTCTCGCGACTATCCACTTTTGTAGCAGCGATGGACGGAGCGCGATACGGCTTAAGAGAGATTTCCTCTGCACTCGCCAATACTGGTCACTTCTCTTTGAGAAACCTCGTGCAACCGCTCCGCATTCCCAAAGCAAAGCTATCTGAAATGGCCTGCTCAGTTGGAATCACTGATGTGGATGCTCCATTGCCTCCTAACTTTTTGAGTTGGCCACCACTTGCTGCCTTCTTGAGAAATTCCGATTTTATGGCAGTGGTTGAGACCCAAGCGGAAAAAGGTCGTTTTAACCTTGTAAGCTACCTTCGTGGGGTAGGATTTTTTGCAACCGATAGAGTCGCGGTAGTCGACGTTGGGTGGGGCGCACAAATACAAGAAAATCTTGCGGTAGCGCTGGAAAATCTGGCCGACCGCCCTCAAATAATGGGCCTATATCTAGGCCTTAATAATATCGCACACCTCCGAAAAACTAATGCTAGTTGGGTTGACTGGACTTTGTGCGATCAGGGACATGCTGAGTGGTATGGCTGGGCGGCTCTAGAGTTCGTATTTCTATTTGAGGTAATGACACGTGCACCGCACGGAACCGTCGTAGGTTACAGTGACGACGGAAATGGTGTTAGACCCATTACGAAAGGTGATTCAGAGGAATCTCGTCAGACTGAGGCGAAGTCTGATCCTGCAATTGCAAACGTGCAGCTAGGAATCTTGGATTACGCTCAGCACTACAAGACAGCAGCTCGAATTTTTGAAATTAAACCGGAAGACATGATGCCATATGCCAGGTCAACTGTCGCGCGCGCAGTGCGATTTCCGACCCGCAGCGAGGCGGCTTGGATATCGCGCGCCAAGAACGTCTCTGACCTTGGATCCTCTGAAGTAGTCGCATTTTCGGATGGTCCTTTGCGACTTACTCGTCCACGGCAGACGGTAAACCTTTTATCCAGATCCTTCTGGCCCTATGCCTTGGTTCGGCAGAAGCTGGGACTAGTGGGGCAATTTGTCGTTGCCGTCATTCGTGGCGTGCGGATGCTGCCCCCCTCGGATCAACAGTTAGCGCCTTGGATTGTCTGGCACGAGCCTTCCCCCCGAAAGTCGGTCCTACAACCAACTGCCACGACCTGCATTCGGAACGAGTTAGAAGAACTAGGATCATCTAATATGCGAAAGATGCAAGACGCAGGCCGTCGGGAGAGCCGCCGTGTCTTGCTGCATCAGTTGTCGGCCCCTTTGAGTTTAGCCGACATGATCCCGCTGAATATATGTTACAGAGCAGTTCGGGTAATAGCACGGTTAAAGAAGCGTCACGTACCTGCGGCTTCGTGCATTTCTGTTCGTGGCTTAATCATGCGCGAGAACCACTGGAACCGAATGATAAAAATCTCTCGATCCATCAAGAGAAGAGTTCAGCGGCTGTACATCTTTAAAGGGTGAATTATGGATTCTGTTACGATTTTCGCTGAAGAGATAATGCGGGCAGTGGGTATCCGCTCATTCGTCGAAATTGGCGGCGGGCCAGAAGTGGTTGCGCCAATATTGCGGCAAAAAGGGATCATGGTGGAGTCAACTTCCCTTGACGTTTTGTCGCAGACGCCCGAGCTTGTTCACAAGCCAGACGCTCTCATAGCCTTCCATTCGATTGATGAGCTCGACGAACGTGAGATTAAGCAATTCTGCGAAACGTGCCGCTCTCTCGGAATAAAATATATCATAGCGAAGGTCCGGTTTACGCCTGAGGTGCCCACCTCTATCAGACGGTCTCGTCATTGGTGGGAGACCAAATTCATCGAAGGCGGATTTAGAAAAATCCCCCGTTATTTCGATGTCTTATCCTTCTCTGGATTGGAGTTTGAAGCCGCCACAGGCACCGTACTGATGCAAGCCGTTCCGCAGAAATCTCTCGATTCATATTCGTATGAGAAGCTCTTGGAAGAGCGGTCGCTCCACATGGACATGGCGAGGGAAAGCGGTAGAAGATCGGAAGGGCATATGGTGCGATATCACCACGCCGCCTCGTATGTTCGTCCGGGAGACGTAGTCGTTGATGTCGCGTGCGGTCTCGGCTACGGAAGTGCAATGCTGGCTGCCAATTCACCAGCCTCGCGCATCATGGGAATCGATATAGACCGATTTGCCATCGATTACGCGACACGCAATTTTGAAAGTGAGCGAACAGAGTTCAAGCTTGGGTCAGCAACCGATTTATCGTCGATAGCGGATAATTCGGTAGATCTCTTCGTATCTTTTGAAACCCTCGAACACGTTGGGGATCCGCAAGCCGTTATCAACGAAGCGTTTCGCGTCCTACGTCCTACTGGTCGCATTATCGTCAGTGTCCCGAATCTTTGGGTTGACGAAACTGGTTGCGATCCAAATCCATTCCATTTGCACGTATATGACCGTGCGCGTCTTGTAAGAGAGTTGGCACAAACTTTCCGTTTTGAAGAACTCTTTGGCCAGACTGCCGGCGGCGGTTTCAAGTGTTACGAGGGCAAGCGGGGTATTTGGAGGCTTGACCCTTGTGCCGACGATAGTCGCCTCGCGGACTCGGAGTGGTTGCTAGCAACCGCAATGAAGGACCCACTCTCTCATCAAGGAGTCGCCTACGAAGAGACATCGTTCCCTGATTACAGCTCTTCGGACGATTTCAACGTCTTGGCGATTTCTCGGGACTACCAGAATCCGTGGCTATACAAATCACTTATCGCGATTCCTTGGCGGTTACAGTCCCCCGAGGCGCTGGATTCTCTTTCCAAAGCAACGCTTAGTCTGGAATCCTGTCCGATAGTAGACGCCGCTGCTGCTCTTTCTGTCCAAGGATATTTACTTCTAGCCGACGAGCGGGCTGTTGAGCGCGCTAACTTTATTCCCAGACTCGCTGACGCTATCGGGAATCTACCGGAAAGCGCGATAGGTGTACGTTGGAAGGTCTCGCTTACTTATCTTAAAGCGCAATTGCACCTAGCAAATGAGGAGATAGATTGCGCAAAGCGAACTTTCGAGAACCTGGTTGCCTACAATGCGAAAAAGTTTAGCCCTCTTTTAGCAATCAAAACGGTTAGCGCATGGTATACGTTAGGGGTAATTGCATACCAGCGCCACGACATCGCCTGCGCCGAGTGTTGCTGGCGTGAGGGGATACGCACGACGTTAGCAGCATTCTCAGGCGACTGGTTGAATATCATCGGATCGGTTGAAGCGCCTCTAACCTTTGGTCTTCCGGAGGTTTCATTGTTGACCGATATCGGTAGCAGGTGCGCATTCGCAGTTGACGGTTTGAGGGCCGCAGCTCATGAGCCTGGCCTTTTGTACAGTTTAATGGCTCGCGATTGGACAAGTGTAAGACAGCGTCTATCTAGCGATAATATTGTATTGTCAGCAGTGGCTGAGGAACGACTCGACCAAATTCACCATCTCGATCGAGAATTTCGGGATCTTTATCGAACGGCAGAAGAGCGCTTAAAAGAAACCAAGCGCCTTGGGCAGGATCGCACTGCGCTTTACGAAACCGCTGAACTTCGTTTAGCTGAAATCAGCCGAGTTGGTGCGGAACGGGACGAGCTTTACGCGGTCGCAGAAGAACGTTTAACGGAAATTCAACGCCTAGGAAGGGAACGTACAGAACTATATGAGACAGCCGAGCAGCGTCTCGCAGAAATCGAGCGCTTGGGAGCTGAGCGAAACCACCTTTTCTCGATAGCCGAGCAGCGCCTTGCCGAAATAAACGCCCTCGAAGCAAGACTGAAATCTTGATAACATAAGTGGTTCCATGAGAAACTTTACCGTTCGATGGCTCATACCTTTTCCAATAACCGCTTCTGGCGGCCATCGGACTATATACGCGCATATGGAAAGGATGGTGGCAGACGGGATACACTGCATTGCTTGTGTAGATATGCGTGAGGCCTCATCTCCATTTTCATCGAGAAGGAAACAATTTCACGAACTTAGGAGCCAGCTCCAAAAAATGGGGATTTGCGTAGAGCTCGGCCATGAAGCTATTAAATTGAGTTCCGATCTTGCCGTAGCTACCTCATGGCGTACTGCCTACGATGTTGCGGCGTGCAATTCTCCTAGGAAAGCGTACTTTATTCAAGATTACGAACCTTGGTTTTACGCACGTGGCGACAACTACTTACGCGCGGAGCAGAGTTATCGCCTAGGGCTTACCCCTGTAGTTCTTGGCAATTGGTTAGCGAAGAAAGTTGGAGCTTTGAGCAGCAAAGCTCCATACTACATTCCGTTCTCCGTGGACGACACGATTTACTTCCGCAATAAAAACGTGCCTCGCTCCAAGTCTATATGTTATTTGCATCAGCCAGAGAAGCCTCGCCGTTGTAGCGCTCTAGCGCATACCGCTCTTGCAATAGTAAAAACTCGGCGCCCAGATATCGAGATATGGTCGTACGGTTCGAAATATAAACCCAGCTTGCAGGTGATCGATTTCGGAATTCAATCCCGTGAAGGTTGTGCTAGTCTTTATAATAGAGCTTCAGTAGGATTTTGTATTAGTGCTAGTAATCCATCGCGCGTTCCATTTGAGATGGCCGCATGCAACCTCCGTGTGGTGGATATAGATGCCGAAAACACGCGGCAAGACGCGTTAAGTGGGTATTCGATACTAGCAGCACCTGACCACCTTTCGCTCGCTAACGCTCTCATTCGTGCAGTGGATGAAACGGGGCGAGGGCAAAACCAGCACCAAACGACACACCACCATAACGCGTACGATGAGCTTGCTGAGAGTTCGAAGGCGTTCAACGAAATTTTGCGAGCTGCATCTTACCGGAGGCAGGTTACTGAAAACATCCCCTCAATCGCTACTGTTCGTTGGCGTCATAGAGTTCGCGAGAAGCTCGTGAAAGCCTATATAGCTTTCTCAGAAGAATGAGCGTTCTTAAGCGCAACTTTATAATCGGCAGGAACCCCAAATTGCGCATCGCTTTCATCGTCTCCGAGGACTGGTTCTTTGTCTCGCATTTCATTCCTATGCTTCTTGCGGCGCAGGCTGCCGGTCTCGAGCCGGTCATCGTCGCCCGCGTTGACCGGCACCGGCAAATGCTCGAAAGCCTAGGTGCTCGCGTCGTGCCCCTCAATGTCGAAAGACGCAATATTGGGCCGCTGTCGGTTGCGGCCTCCGTCTGGCGCGTGTCAAAAATCCTACGCGCGGAAAAAATCGATATCGTTCACTGCATTGCCCTGCGCTCAATCATCCTGGGAGGATTTGCCGCCAATCTCGCTTGCGTGAAAAACCGCGTCCTTGCGGTCACGGGTGGCGGCCTGCTTACCGCCAACACAGGTTTTAGCGCTCACATCTCTCGACGCATGCTGAAAAGTGTTATTCGACTTATAGCACTGCGCGGTGATAACCATTTCTTGTTTGAAAACGTTACCGATCCCTTGAGTTTTGGACTTTCCCCAGATGTCACGGTGGTGCCGGGTGCGGGTGTCGATCCTGAGTTTTATACGCCAGCCGCCCCGCCGGCAGACAAAGGCCTGAAGATCGCCATGGTCAGTCGAATGGTCTGGTCGAAGGGTGCAGATCTCGCCGTGGAAGCCGTGTCTATCGCCCGCGGAAGAGGGCATAACGTCAGTCTTTCTCTTTACGGTACGCCCGACCCGTCCAATCCACGATCGCTATCGGAATACATTCTGAAAAACTGGTCAAAGCTCCCGGGCATCGAATGGCGTGGCGGGACGCACGATGTGCGGGAGGTCTGGGGAGCACATGACCTCGCCTGTCTACCGACGAGGGGGGGGGAAGGGTTGCCTCGTTCGCTCCTTGAAGCTGCTGCCTGCGAACGGGCTATTTTGACAACCGATGTACCGGGCTGCCGTGATCTTGTCCGCGATGGGCTGGAAGGATGGCTGGTGCCACCGAATAATGCCGTAGCGCTCGCGGAACGCATCTGCGCATTGGCTCAGGATCGACAAAAGGTTGTACAGGCGGGCATCAATGCTCGCCAACGAATCATTTCTGGTTTTACTGAGGCGCATGTAATGGCGCAGATCTCGACACTTTATCAAAATTTTTCGGCAAAGCCCGCATAATGTCTTGAAAACTGCATCAGCAAGCTGAAGGGTAAGCGGTTAGCCGAGGGCGTGGGGCTTGAAGTTCCAGGGCATAAGCGCCTCGATTTCAGAGACAGGCCAGCC
>NZ_QLNF01000036.1:0-657 GCF_003261015.1 Agrobacterium sp. MS2
GGGACCATGGTCCCATGCACCCTATTCCGTGGCTTTGTTGATCGTCGGCTCAGGATAGGCCGCGCCCTCAAGATTCCATTTTTCGAGGAGCTTGTCATAGGTGCCGTTGGCGTGCAGGCGCTTCAGCGCCCACATGTAGGCGTCACGCAGCTGCGTGTCCTCCTTGAGGAAGGCAAGACCCGTGTGGCTGACGGCGAGCGGTTCGCCAACGGTCCTCATCGTGCCCTTGGAGTCCTTGATGATGAGGCCGATGCCCTCCACCCCCTGGACGCCGGCGACCGTGCGTTTCTGCTTCATGTTGGCGATCTGCTGGCCGAAGCTGCTGTCGATAACGATGTCGACGGAAGGCTTACCCTTGCCGATGCAATTATCCTCGTTCCATTTGCGGAGCGTTTTCTCTGTTGTCGTTGCCTGGCTTACGGTTACCTTTTGACCGCAAATGTCCTCGACCGTTTTGATCGGGCCGTCGACCATCGCATAGACCTGATCGCCCGATACCATATAGTCGACGAAATCAACGGTCTTCTGACGCTCCCAGGTGTCGGTCATGGAGCTTTGAATGAGATCGACACGCTTCGAGACCAGCGACGGGAGCGTTTGCGAGAACTGACCGTCGATCCATTCGGCCTTCAGGCCGAGCTCGGCGGCAAGTGCATT
>NZ_QLNF01000003.1:0-90112 GCF_003261015.1 Agrobacterium sp. MS2
GATATCGAAGCGCGCACCAACATGATGGCGGCGGCGGCCATGGGGGCGGTTGCCTTCCAGAAGGGGCTGGGGGCCATCCATTCGCTCTCGCATCCGATCGGCGCTGTCTACAACACCCATCACGGCATGACCAATGCCGTCGTCATGCCGGCCGTGCTGCGCTTCAACCGTCCTGCCATCGAGGACAAGATTGCCCGCGCGGCCGCCTATCTCGGTATCTCCGGCGGCTTTGATGGTTTCTACGATTACGTGCTGGAGCTTCGCAGGGAACTCGGCGTGCCTGAGAACCTCACCGCCATGGGCATCAAGCCGAATCGTATCGACGAACTGGCGGCGGAAGCGATCAAGGACCCGAGCTGCGGTGGCAATCCGGTGCCGATGACGCTTGAGAATACCAAGGCACTTTTTGAGGCTTGCTTTTAAGGAGTTACCTTTGATCGCCGGGTTTGTGAGAGGTTGAGAGGGTGCCGCTTGTTTCTTCTCCCCGGCGGGGAGAAGAAACCTGCGGCGACGCTGTACCCCGCATCGGTGCCGAGCGACCATACGACCTCTAATCCACGAAGCCCGCGACGCCATCGCGGGCTTTTTGTTCCGCGGCGTAATCGTTATTAGCGTTTTATTAACCCTGTTCGTTAAGATTATGGAAAGCACCATGAAGTGCGTCGGTGCGTGAATGAGCATGAAACGGCTCTGACAAACAGGGGGTATCATGTCAGTCATCACTTTCGCCAATACCAAGGGCGGCGCCGGAAAAACCACGGCTGTGCTGCTTCTGGCGACCGAACTCGCCCGTAGCGGCCATCGGGTGACGGTTCTGGATGCCGATCCGCAATTGTGGATTTCCCGCTGGTACGAACTCTCGGGCATGGTAGAAAACCTGTCAGTGATTTCGCATGTGACGATGGCTTCGCTTGAAGGCCACATTCGCGAAAACCGGGCCAATACAGACTGTTTCATCATTGACCTGCCCGGCGCAAAAACGCCGCTTTTGACCATGGCGCTCGGTATTTCCGATCATGTTCTGATCCCGGTACAGGGATCGGCCATGGATGCGCGTGGCGCTGCCGAAGTTCTCGATCACATCGAATTCCTGAACCGCAAGATGGGCAAGGCGATCGCCCATTCCATCGTGCTGACACGGGTCAACGCCATGGTAGCAACGCGTTCGCTGTTGCTCGTCAAGATGCTGCTGGCGGAAAAGAACGTCTCCGTGCTCAACACGGCGATTGTCGAGCGGGCGGCCTATCGCGATATTTTCGACTATGGCGGCACGCTTCTCTGTCTGGATGGCAAGAAGGTTAGCAATATCGACAAGGCGGTAGAAAATGCGGCGGCCTTTGCCGAGGAAGTCATCAACCTCCTGCCGAAAAGACTTCCGAGGCGCGTTGCGCACCTGGCACGTCTCGTGACACGCAGGGCTGCCTGACCTCGCGTTGCCAATCCGGCCCGGTTGCGGCGACGGTGCGACGGTTTGGTGAAATGGGTTCCCCACAAAAATGCGGAGAAGAGGCGCCTTTACGAGGCGCTCCCGCGACCTCTTCATGGCGCTAAATTTTTGCTTGATTTGGAAATGATCGTTTCCTATATTCGGCTCATGAGCAATTTCAGCCAGCCCCATTCCCCGGAACAGCGCCATCGCGGCAGACCGCGCGAGTTCGATCTTGAACGCGCGCTCGATGGCGCGATCAAGGTATTCTCGCGGCGCGGTTATCACGCCACCTCGGTAGGCGATCTTACCGATGCGATGGAGCTGGCCCAGGGTAGCCTCTACAAGGCCTTCAAGGATAAGAAAGCCGTCTTCATCGCGACGATGGAGCGCTACAGGATCATACAGACCGAGCGTTTTGAGGCAGCTGTGGCCGGTTTCGACACCGGTTATGAGAGGCTGAGAGCGGGGCTGATGTTTTACGCCGAACGATCCCACGGCGGTGTCGGCTCCGACGGATGTCTGGTGGTTGGTGCCGCTGCTGATCTGGCGGCACTGGACGACGACATCGCCGTTGTGGTCGAGAGGGCCGTGAAGGCGAGGGAGCGGATCGTCGCCCGCCTCGTTGCCGAAGGGCAGAAGGATGGTTCCGTGCGGTCCAAGGCTGATCCCGATGATCTTGCGCGGGCGATGCTGTGCATGATGTACGGTATGCGCGTGGTGGGAAAGACAGGGCGGAGCCTTAAAGACATGGTGGCCGTGGTGGATATTGCCATGAGGCTTGCCGAGTAATTTTGTGAATATTTAGGAAACGATTGTTTCCATATTGGAGAAAATGATGACGACGCGTGTAATTGATGGGGATGATATTCAGGCACCATCCATTTCCCCGGCTTTGACTTTCCTGCTGGCGACAGCCTGCGGATTGATCGCGGCCAATCTTTATTATGGTCAGCCGCTTGCCGGCATCATCGGTGCGGAGCTTGGTCTTTCCGCTGGCGCGACGGGGCTGATCGTGACCCTGACACAGATCGGTTACGGTGTCGGTCTGCTGTTTGTCGTGCCGCTCGGCGATCTCGTGGAAAACCGCAAGCTGGTCGTCGGCTCCGTCTCCATGGCGGTACTTTCCCTTGCGGCCGCAGCATTCGCGCCACATGCGACGCCGTTTCTGATCGCAGCCTTCCTGGTAGGGGTCAGTTCGGTGGCGGTGCAGGTCATCGTTCCCTATGCGGCCCATATGGCGCCGCACGCCATTCGCGGGCGGGTGGTCGGCAATGTCATGAGCGGGTTGATGGCCGGCATCATGCTGGCGCGGCCGGTTTCCAGCCTTCTGTCGGAAGTTGTCTCCTGGCGCGGTGTGTTTCTGACGTCTGCGGCCGTCATGGCGCTTCTTGCCGTGGTGCTTTTCCGGCTCCTGCCGACCCGTGTGCCTGAGGCGCGGCTGAGCTATGGCGCCTTGATGGCTTCGATGGGCCGGCTGGCGCTTCACACGCCGGTCCTGCGGCGGCGGGCGATCTATCATGCCTTTCTCTTCGCGGCCTTCAGCCTGTTCTGGACCACGACGCCTCTTTATCTGAGTGGGCCGCATTTCAATCTCAGCCAGGGTGAGATCGCACTCTTCGCACTGGCTGGTGCGGCCGGCACCGTCGCCGCCCCGATTGCCGGGCGGATGGCCGATCGCGGATGGACGCGGGCGGCGACATTCTTTGCACTGCTGGCGGTAGCACTCTCTTTCGCCGTCACGCATCTTGCGCCTGAGGGATCGCATCTGGCGCTCGCCATTCTTGTCATTGCCGCAATCGTTCTGGATTTCGGTGTCACTACCAATCTGGTGCTCGGGCAGCGGGCGATCTTCACGCTGGGGGCGGAATTCCGCAGCCGCCTGAACGGCATCTATATGGCGACATTCTTCATGGGCGGTGCAATTGGTTCCGCCGTTGGCGGCTGGGCCTATGCGGTTGGCGAATGGCAAGCCGCCTCCTGGATCGGCTTTGCTCTTCCGATAGCCGCGCTGCTATATTTCCTGACGGAAAAGCGCGACTGAAACGTCATAACTAAAAAAGCCCGGACCACCGGGCTTTTTCCTTTTCTTCCAGTCGATTTATTCCGCGAATTCGACCACCACACCGGGACGGACCATTTTCGCCAGTTCGGTGGCATCCCAGTTGGTCAGGCGAATACAGCCATGGCTGTTCGTCTTGCCGATCTTCGAGGGTTCCGGCGTGCCGTGAATGCCGTAGGTCGGCTTCGACAGGGCGATCCAGACCGTGCCGACAGGACCGTTCGGGCCCGGCGGGATCTGCAGGATCTTGTCGTTCTGACCCTGCTTGAAGTTGATCTTGGGATTATAGGTGTAGCCCGGATTGAGCGCGATACGCTCTACCGTATGGGTGCCGCTTGGCGAGGGGGTGTCCGTGGAGCCGATCGTGGCGGGATAGGCGGCAATCAGATTGCCGTCCTGGCCATAGGCGAAGACCTGCTTGATACCCTTGTGCGCAACGATGCGGGCGACCTGCCCCTTCTTCGCCTCGCCGGGATTGACGACCTTGATGATAGTGCCGGGCACGGAGAAATCGACGCCGGGGTTCAGCTCTTTCAGATAGTTCTCATCCATGTGGAAGCGTTCGGCCAGCGCTTCCGAGGTCGACGTAAAGGAGAGGGCAGGCAGCTGCGATTTCTCGGCATAGTCGTCCGGGATGGAGGCCACGTAGGGGCCGGCGGCATCGGCGGCGGTGATCGTGTAATCCACAATCGGCATGCCGCCCGAGGCGCGCAGGCGTTCCAGAATGTCTTCTGAATTGTTCGGGTCGAGCTTTTCGCCCGTCATGTCCTGCCAGGCGGCTATGGCCTTGTTGACATTGTCGCCCATCTTCCCGTCGATCACGCCGGGGGAGATGCCCTCGCGGTCGAGGAAGGTCTGGAGCGCGACGATTTCCTGGCGGGAACGGTTGACCGGCGTCGTTACCGGCGTATGCCGCTCGATCAGGTGGTCCGGTTGCGGAACGGCGGCCGTGGTGCTTTCTTCCGGCATCGGCTGGCCGAGCGGGCCGCTTTCCACCGCGCCGGGGGCTGGCACGGAACCGGTGTAGAGATTCTCATCGGAGCCGTCGCCGCGATATTCGCGATAATCGCGCACGTTGCCGTTGTCCTGATAACCGTAGTCGCGCGGCGGCTTACGATACTGGCCACCGGGGGCGGGTGGATAATAGGTGGTGTCGCGCTGGCGTACCTGCTGCCGCTGCTGGTAGCCGGAGGGCATTTCGGTGGCCAGCAAGTTGCCGTACTGGTCGTAGAACACGGTACGGCCCATCGCGTCGCGGCTGATGACGATGTCGCCACGTTCCGGCATGAAATCGAGAACGCGGCCATCCGGCGTAACCAGCATGGTCTGTTCGCCATAACGCTGCTGCGCGCCAGCCTGTAGCGGAGCGAAAATCGACGCCACGGCGATCGTCAGGCCCAGAGCTGCGTTAAGAAACTGTTTCACGATTCTGCTATCCCTTGCTTCGTCACCGATAAACACACCGTAATCTTGACCCTATTGTGAAAAAGGTGAATTCGCGGTTAATGCAATCTTAATTTCCGTCACGGTTAGTAGCGTTTCCGTGAACCATGCGTTTTTACTGCCACAGGGAGGTTTTCTTGCGTTCGTTTCAGGCTGGCAGATCGCCACGCATTTTCCTCGATGAGACCTCCGTTTTCGATATCGGCGCCTGCGTCGTCGATGGCATAGACATCGCGCCCGGCCGCGCCATTCCCGATGATGGCGATGCGCGTATCGACCACTCGCTTGAAGGCTTTCTTTTTACCTGTGGTCCCGATCATATCCGTCATCCCGAACCGATCGATGGTGACCGCGAGGGGCGTCGATATCCCTTGCATGGCTCCTTCTCCTCGCATCCCGCAACGATCACCGCGTTCGATGTTCTCGAGTCCAATGCACTGGCACGCGTCGAGGTTCCCGTGAAGCTTGCCGATGGCGGCACGGCGCTGCTGGAACGGACATGGAAGATCGATGGCGAAAGCGGCGAGGTCAGCCTCGATGACAGGATCGTCAATACGTCCGGGCGGCCGATCCCAGTATTCCTGATGTACCATATGAATGTCGGCGCTCGCCTGTTTGACGATGCGGTGCGGCTTGAAGGCGCAATGCTGGATGGCGGCGGCCATGGCTGGCGTTTTGGCGAGGAGCCGGGCACTGTTTTCTGCGTGTCGGCCGGCAAGACTGAATGGGCGGAATTGAAACTCGGCCCGATTGCGGCAATTGGCGGGAAGACGCTCACCGTGCGTTTTCGCACGGAGACGCTGCCCTATCTGCAGATGTGGCGCAACCAGCAGGCACCGGCGAACGTGCTCGGCATCGAGCCGGTTTCGCATCGCTGGGTGGGGCGTAGCGAGCTTGAGGTAGCCGGTGAGTTCAATATTCTTCAGCCGGGCGAAAGCCGTTCCTTCGGTCTGCGCTTTTCCATCCTCTGAGCCGTACCGAATGAAGACCGGGCATCATTGACGCATGGGATTTGACCGCTTACATCGGATGCGGATTTCAAGGATGACGGCCAGCGGCGCGGACGCCGGTTTCAGGAGGCATGACATGGATATCAGGCGCATAGACGACGAATATTCGGTAACTGGACAGATCAGCGTCGCCGATCTGGATGAGATCAAGGCACTCGGCTTCAAGTCGATCGTCTGCCATCGCCCGGACGGCGAAGAAGACGGTCAGCCGCTTTTTGCCGATATTGCCGAGCGTGCAGAGCAGCTTGGCCTGACGATCATGCATGTGCCGGTCGGCCGCTACGGCGTCGACGCCGATGCCGTTGCCGGCATGGTGGATGCGCTCGATGAATTGCAGCGCCCGATGCTCGGCTATTGCCGTTCCGGCGCGCGCTCCACGGCGATCTACGAAAAGACCCATCACCTGCGCGGCTGATTTTTCGCGCGTCATTCTATTTTTCAAGTGCCAATCAACAGGAGTTTTCCATGACCATCAAGCGTATCGAGCCGGGCAAGCGCATGAGCGGCGCCGTCGTTCACGGCAACACCGTTTATCTGGCCGGCCAGGTTGGCGAAGGTACGAGCGTGACGGAACAGAGCAAGTCGGCTCTCGCTGAAGTCGACCGCCTGCTGGCCGCTGCCGGTTCCGACAAGTCGAAGATCCTGCAGACCATCATCTACCTCTCCGACATGTCCACCTTCGGCGAAATGAACGCTGTCTGGGAAGGCTGGATCGACCCGGCAAACCCGCCGGCCCGCGCCACCAGCGAAGCCGCGCTGGCAACGCCGGATTACAAGGTTGAATTCATCGTCACCGCTGCTCTCTGAGCATCAGTCTGATCTTTAAGAAAAGGCCGGGTCGCGGAATGCGGCCCGGCCTTTTTGATGGGATGGGGTCAAAAACTCGCCCCGTCATGCCGGGCTTGACCCGGTATCCAGCCACGGCGCGTCTGCGCCGTGAAAAGAGTCTCTCGCGATCCAGGACTTGATCGCGCTGGACCCCGGATCTAGTCCGGGTGACGGCGCGGCGTGGCGACATGGCCACAAAATGCCAAGTAGAAGCAATTTTCATGTTTTTTGAATCGCTTGCGTCCGTCACCTCACCGGCGAAGCAAGCGCCTTCTCAACCTGCTTCAACGTCTCCACCCGCTCCGCAAACCATAGTCGCGCCAGATCATTTGCCGAGGCGAAATCGATGCCATCCGGATCGATGGAGGTGATCGTCCAGCGGCCAGCCTTTGCGCCAGCTAGAACGGCGAGCCGAGCTGCTTCGCCCTTGATGGCGTTAAGGCGGGTCGCTTCGCTTTCCGCCGCCGCCATCAGTTCTTCTGCGCCTGACAGATCGGTGCGCAGATCGGCGGGGATGATATTGCTGGCGTTGCGGGCCGGGCCGCCATTAATCTGCACGCCTTCCGTCCGCAGCCGGTAAAGCCTTGTGTCGGGAAGGGAGAGATAAAGTTTCGCTTTGGGGTAGCGGGCAATGTAGCGCGCGATGGCGATCGGCACTTCATCCGGGCTGATTTGTTCCGCCCTGCCCACCAGTGTCAGGCGCGGCAGCGTCAGCGCGTCACCCTTGCCGAAAGGGGCGAGTGTCAGCGAGATACGAGAATCGCTTTCCATATTGCGGGCGTGCAGCGTCAGCCCGGCCGCGAAGAAGAACGGCGTGCCATCCGGCTCGATGCCGATATTGGTCGCGGTTGTATAGGGATAACCGCTGACGGGATCGAGCGTCGCAAGTGCTGCCGTACGGGACGTGTGCAGCACATCGCGGGCCACGCGCACTGCCTCGAAAGGCGCGCCGGCCGAGGGCTCGATCTTCGCGCCGCGTGGGGTGATGACGGGAGGGGCTGTAACCGGCATGGCGTTTCCTAAGCTGTGAGTCACAGTCAGGATTTACACCATGCCGAAGCCATGTCCATGCGCGTTATCAGCTTCGGGTTCTGATCTGCGTCAGGGTACGCGTCGGCGTGATCGCTTCCGCATCCAGCTTCACCTCGATGATCGCCGGTTTGCCGCTTGCCCGTGCCCGTTCGAAGGCGGCGGCGAAGTCTTGCGTTCTTTCCACCGTTTCGCCGTGTCCGCCATAGGCTTTGGCAAAGGCGTTGAAATCCGGATTGACGAGATCGGTGGCGCTGACACGACCGGGATATTCCCGCTCCTGATGCATGCGGATCGTGCCATAGGTGCCGTTATTGACCAGCACGGTGATGATTGGCAGCCCGTAACGCACGGCGGTAATGAATTCCTGCCCGTGCATCATGAAGCAGCCGTCACCGGCAAAGCAGATCACCTCGCGCTCCGGGAACAGGTGCTTGGCGGCCACCGCCGCCGGCAGGCCGTAACCCATGGAGCCTGATGTCGGGGCCGATTGCGTGTTGAATCGGCGGAAGCGGTGGAAGCGGTGCAGCCAGGTGGCGTAATTGCCGGCGCCATTGGTGAAGATGGCGTCTTCAGCAACGTTCGCCTCGATCCAGTCCATGATCGGACCCATCTGCACGGCGCCGGGGCCTGTATGCGGCGGCGTTGACCATTTGAGATAGGCCTCATGCATTGAGGCCGTGCGATCGGCCCAGGCGGCATTGCCGGCAAGATCGATGGAGGCAAGGGCGGCAACGAAATCGTTCGGGGAGGCGCAGATAGCGAGGTCCGGCCGATAGACGCGGCCAAGCTCTTCCGCCTCCGGATAGATATGGATGAGCTTCTGCGACGGGTAGGGAATATCGAGCAGCGTATAACCGGAGGAGGGCATTTCGGAGAGGCGGCCACCGAGTAGCACCACGAGGTCGGCTTCCTTGATTTCCCTGGCCAGTGCCGGGTTGATGCCGATGCCGACATCGCCTGCGTAGGAGGGGCTCAGATGATCAAACAGCATCTGGCGGCGGAATGAACAGCCCACGGGAAGTTTGTACTTTTCCGCAAAAGCCTTGAAGCCCGTCACGCTTTCCTCGGACCAGCGGGTGCCGCCGGCGATGAAGACCGGGCGTTTTGCCTCGCCCAGCATTTTGGCGAAGGCGGCCATTTGCGACAGGCCTGGATGTGCCTCGACGGGCGTATAGGACTTTGCCTCGGGAGCTTCGACCTCTTCCACCAGCATGTCTTCGGGCAGCGTCAGCACCACGGGGCCGGGGCGGCCGGAAGTGGCGACGGCAAAAGCGCGGGTAACGAATTCAGGGATGCGGCGGGCATCATCGATCTCGCCCACCCATTTTGCGAATTCGGTAAAGGCGCGGCGATATTCCACTTCCTGAAAGGCCTCGCGCTCGCGGGCATCCCGCTGCACCTGACCGATGAACAGGATCATCGGAATGGAATCCTGCCTTGCAATGTGCAGGCCGGCCGAAGCATTTGTGGCACCGGGGCCACGGGTCACCATGCAGATGCCAGGCTCGCCCGTCAGCCGCCCCCAGGTATCGGCCATCATGGCTGCGCCGCCTTCCTGACGGCAGACCACGGTTTCGATGCCGCTTTCATAAAGCGCATCCAGAACGGCCAGATAGCTTTCGCCTGGAACGCAGGAAACGCGGGAGACACCATTGGCCTTCAGCGCTTCGACGATCAATTGCCCGCCTGTTCTTTTCATTCCGGCTGCAGTCATGGCGTCGTGGTCCTTTCGATGTTTTCCAGTTCGGCCAGTACCTGCGCCTGATGTTCGCCGAGCTTAGGGCTCGGGCGTTCATAACGCAGCGGCGTCTGAGACATGATAATGGGTGTGCGGACACCGGGGATGACAGTGCCGTCTTCCGCTTCCAGATCGATACGGAGGCCGCGTGCCTTCACCTGCGGATCCGCGAACATTTCTTCGATGGAATTGATCGGTCCGGCGGGAACGGCGTTCTTCTCGCAGGCGGTCAGAAGATCGCGCTTCTGCCATTTCAGCGTCTCCGTGGAAACGATCTGCCGCACCTCGACCTTATGCGCCACGCGGGCCTTGTTTGTCGCGTAACGTTCGTCATCGGCGATCGCGCCGATGCCGAGGATATTGCAGAGGCGGCGGAACTGACCGTCATTGCCGACCGCGAGGATCAGGAAGCCGTCGGCCGTTGGCACCACCTCATAGGGGGAGATATTCGGGTGGGCGTTGCCGAGCCGGACGGGAGGCCTGCCGGAGATCAGGTAATTCATGTTCTGGTTGGCGAGCACGGCCGATTGCACATCGAGAAGCGCCATGTCGATATGCTGGCCTTCGCCAGATCGAATGGCGTGGATCAGTGCCGCCTGAATGGCCGATACGGAATAGATGCCGGTGAAGATATCGGCAACCGCCACGCCCGCCTTCATCGGCTGTCCGTCGGCTTCGCCCGTAATCGACATGAAGCCGGACATGCCCTGCACGATATAATCGTATCCGGCGAGATCGGCATAGGGCCCGGTCTGGCCGAAGCCGGTGATGGAGCAATAGATCAGCTTTGGATTGAGCGCCCTCAGGCTTTCGTAATCGAGGCCATATTTTGCAAGTCCGCCGCGCTTGAAATTCTCGATGACGACATCGGCGGTGCGCACCAGCTGGCGCACCAGTTCGCAGCCCTCGGGTGTTTTGAGATCGGCGACGATGGAGCGTTTGCCGCGATTGGTGGCGTGGTAATAGGCGGCGGAGAGGTTTTCTCCGTCATTGCTCTCAACGAAGGGCGGTCCCCATGCGCGCGTATCATCGCCGCCTTCGGGGTTTTCGACCTTGATAACGTCTGCGCCCATATCGGCCAGCATCTGTCCCGCCCAGGGACCGGCGAGAACACGCGCCAATTCGATGACGCGGATGCCCGATAGCGGCGGTTTCCTGTTCGGCTTGTCGGTCATCTATCCCCCGGTACTTGGTGTCTGCCGGTTTATAGACCGCTGCTTGCCGCGTCGCATGTGATTTTATCTCATGGACTTATTCCGTTTTGGAACGGCACTAAACTGGGGTTGACACGGCAGCTTCGACATTCGGTATTTTGAGAGTCCCCTAATTCCGTCATTCCGGCTCAAGGCCGGAATGACGGGGAGGGCGTTTTACTGTCATCCACGACGCGGCCGCACCAGGCGGCGAAATCCGCTACGACGGGCTGCCAGCCGATTTCGTTCAGGGTTTCGTGCCGCATGCCCTTGTAAATCGTGTGCTCGACATGGCTGAAGCCCGCCTCCCGGAAACGTTCGGCAAGCCACACGATCTCCCTGCCGTCATTGGTGGCGGCGTCCTCATCACCGCTCACCAGCAAAAGCGGCAAAGCCTTCGGCAGACGCTCGATAAGTTTCGGGCCGCGATAGGAGAGTGCAAAGACATCCTGCCAGAGGGAAACGCTCGCCTCGAACTGGCAGAGCGGGTCTTCCACATAGGCGTCCACCGCCGCCTTGTCGTGGCTCAGCCAGTCCGCATGGGTGCGCTTTTCCGGCATTTTCGCGTTCCAGGCGCGGAAAGTGGCTTTCGGCAGGATGGCGCTCGGCACATCCGAGCCTTTCAGCATTTTTTCCAGCCGCAACACAATCTGCGCGAAACGGCCCATAAGACCGGGATTGAGATTGGAATTCCAGATCGACAGACCATCGAAGGCGTCGGGGTAACTGACAGCAGTATTGAGCGCCATTAGGCCCCCCATGGAGTGGCCGAACAGGATCACCGGCAGGCCGGG
The DNA here is from genome assembly GCF_003261015.1 of Agrobacterium sp. MS2. Lineage (NCBI taxonomy): Bacteria > Pseudomonadati > Pseudomonadota > Alphaproteobacteria > Hyphomicrobiales > Rhizobiaceae > Agrobacterium > Agrobacterium sp. MS2. Next base: position 11,527 of record NZ_QLNF01000003.1, read on the forward strand.
ATGCCGCTCGCCGGCCAGCCGGCGCATCGCCATGACGTCGGCCACGACCTTGTCCGCGCCATCCTTCCAGGCAAAGCGGCCGAGAGGCGCATCCGCCGCTTTCGTGCGACCGTGGCCGCGATGGTCATGGGCATAGACCTCGAACCCCTGTTGCGCCATGACATCGGCAAAACGGCGGTAACGGCCGGCATGTTCCACAAGGCCGTGGCAGATCATCAGCACGCCGCGGGTGGGAGCAAGGGCGGAAGGTTGATGTCGGAAGGCGATGGATGCGCCGGAAGGGGCTTCCAGCCTCTCAATCCGGCTGAATGCGAAGTTATCGGTCGTCTCATTCATCGTCGCACCCGTCGTCTCATCGCGCAGCCTGTCATAATCATGGGGTCATAATCGTGCCAGAGGTTGCCCCAAGGTCCTATTTACCCTACATAGCGGCAAATTTCCCGATACGTACTCTTAAAAATCCGATGTGGAGCATTCGCTACAATGGCACGTCAATTCATCTATCACATGGCTGGGCTGAACAAGTCCTATGGCGCGAAGAAGGTTCTGGAGAATGTGCATCTCTCCTTCTACCCTGACGCCAAGATCGGTATCCTCGGCCCGAACGGCGCGGGTAAGTCGACCGTTCTCAAGATCATGGCCGGCCTTGACAAGGAATACACCGGTGAGGCGTGGCTCGCCGAAGGTGCGACGCTCGGTTATCTCGAGCAGGAGCCGAAGCTCGATGAAAACAAGACCGTGATGCAAAACGTCATGGAAGGCGTGGCGAGCAAGACGGCGATCGTTGACCGCTACAACGAGCTGATGATGAACTATTCCGACGAAACGGCGGAAGAGGGCGCGAAGCTTCAGGACATCATCGACAGCCAGAACCTGTGGGACCTCGAAAATCAGGTCGAAATGGCCATGGACGCCCTGCGCTGCCCGCCCGGCGATTCGCCGGTGACCGGCCTTTCGGGTGGTGAGCGCCGCCGCGTGGCACTGTGCCGTTTGCTGCTGTCGCAGCCGGACCTGCTGCTGCTCGACGAACCGACCAACCATCTGGATGCCGAAACCATCGCCTGGCTCGAAAAGCACCTGCGCGACTATCCGGGCGCCGTGATGATGATCACCCACGACCGCTACTTCCTCGACAACGTCACGGGCTGGATTCTCGAGCTCGATCGTGGTCGCGGCATTCCTTACGAGGGCAATTACTCCGCTTATCTGCAGGCGAAAGCCAAGCGCATGCAGCAGGAAGCCCGCGAAGATGCTTCGCGTCAGAAGGCCATCAGCCGCGAACAGGAATGGATCGCCTCCAGCCCCAAGGCCCGCCAGACGAAGTCCAAGGCGCGTATCAAGGCCTATGACGAGCTGGTGGAAGCAGCGGAAAACCGCCGTCCCGGCGATGCGCAGATCGTCATTCCGGTCGCCGAGCGTCTGGGCCGCGTCGTCATCGAGGCTGAGAACCTCACCAAATCCTATGGCGACCGCGTGCTGATCGAGAACCTGTCCTTCAAGCTGCCCCCGGGCGGTATTGTCGGCGTCATCGGCCCGAACGGCGCCGGTAAGACGACGTTGTTCAAAATGATCACCGGTCAGGAAAAGCCTGATAGCGGCTCGGTGACTGTTGGTGACACCGTTCAGCTCGGTTACGTCGACCAGAGCCGTGACGCGCTGGCGGGTGACAAGACCGTGTGGGAAGAAATTTCCGGCGGTAACGACATCATCAAGCTCGGCAAGTTCGAAGTGAACTCGCGCGCCTATTGCGGCGCCTTCAACTTCAAGGGCGGCGATCAGCAGCAGAAGGTCGGCAACCTCTCGGGTGGTCAGCGCAATCGCGTGCACCTTGCCAAGATGCTGAAGGCGGGCGGCAACGTACTGCTGCTCGACGAACCGACCAACGACCTTGATACGGAAACGCTGGCGGCACTTGAAGAAGCGCTGGAAGCCTTCGCCGGCTGCGCCGTTATCATCAGCCACGACCGCATGTTCCTGGACCGCCTCGCGACCCACATTCTCGCTTTCGAGGGTGACAGCCACGTGGAATGGTTCGAAGGCAACTTTGAAGACTACGAAAAGGACAAGGTCCGTCGCCTCGGCCCGGAAAGCATCAAGCCCGGTCGCGTGAGCTACAAGCGTCTGACACGCTGATCCGTTTGTCATCACTTCAAAAAGGCCCGCCGCAAAGCGGGCCTTTTTCCGTGTAATAAGTGGAGATGATCGTCTCGCGCGGCACTTTGCGCTTGCATCTCGCGCCGCATCGACATAAAGATATCTTTATATCTTGATTAGCTTGCGAGGCGCGGCAGAGTGGCGTTCGGTCTGGACAAATTGGTGGATCTCCTGAAGGCGGCGGGTGAGCTGACGCGCTTCCGGTTGCTGGCGCTTCTTTCGGCCGGCGATCTGACGGTGACCGACCTTACCGAAATCCTTGGCCAGTCGCAGCCGCGTATCTCCCGTCACCTCAAGCTTTTGACGGAAGAGGGGCTGATCGAGCGTTATCAGGAAGGTGCGTGGGCCTATTTTCGCTTGCGGCAGGATGGCGAGCCTGCGGGTGTTGTTCGGCAGTTGCTTGCAGCGGCCTCGCCTTCCGACGCGGTTCTTCAGCGTGACAGTGAGCGACTGGCCGCCGTCAAGCGGGTGAGGGCGGAGCGGGCGCAGGATTATTTCAGCCGTAATGCGTCCGCCTGGGACGAACTGCGTCGCCTGCATGTCAGCGACGAAGCTGTGGAAGGCGCGCTGCTGAAGCTGGTGGGCACCACGCCCGTCGATTCGCTGCTCGATCTCGGCACGGGCACCGGCCGTATCCTGCAGCTTCTGAGCGGCATTTATCGCCGTGCCATCGGCGTGGATGCGAGCCGCGACATGCTTTCGGTAGCACGCGCCAATCTGGACAAGGCGGGCGTGGTGAACGCCTCCGTGCGCCATGGCGATATTCTCAATCTGCCGCTCGAGGGACAGGATTTCGATCTGATCGTCATCCATCAGGTGCTGCATTTTCTCGACCAGCCGGAGATCGCCCTTTCGGAAGCCGCGCGTATGCTGCGTCCGGGCGGTCGGTTGATCGTCATCGATCTTGCGCCGCATTCCTTTGAATATCTGCGCGACGAACACGCGCATGTGCGGCTAGGCTTCTCGCACCCGCTGATGGAAGAGTGGATGAAGAAGGCCGGGCTTTCTCTGGAGCGTGCCGTCGATCTGCATTCTGAAAAGGCGTCCGACGAAGCTCTGGACGTCACGATCTGGGTTGCCCGCGACCAGCGGCTGCTGATGGCAGACGATGTGGCGCAAGAGGCGGTTTTACTTCGCTCCGGGAGGGCATGATATGTTGAGGTCGGAAACCGCACGCCGTGATGGCGACATCCGGTTGTCTTTCGAATTTTTCCCGCCCAAGAACGCCGAGATGGAAACCCAGCTCTGGGAAACTGTTGCCGAGCTCAAGAAGTGGAACCCGGATTTCGTCTCCGTCACCTACGGTGCCGGTGGTTCCACCAAGGCGCCGACGCTGGACGCGGTGCGCCGGATGATCGGTGACAGCCACCTGGCGACAGCTGCACATCTGACCTGCGTGGACGCGAGCCGCGATGAGGTGCACCAGGTCGTCGACGAGTTCCGTAATGCGGGCGTTCGTCATTTCGTGGCGCTGCGCGGTGATCCCTCCACCGGTATCGGCACGGCTTACCAGCCGCATCCGCAGGGTTACGAGAACGCCGCAGCGCTGGTAAAGGGCCTCAAGGAGCTGGGCGACTTTGAGATTTCCGTCTCCGCCTATCCTGAAAAGCATCCGGAAAGCGCAAGTGAAGCTGTTGATATCGACATGCTGAAGCGCAAGGCGGATAATGGCGCTACCCGGGCGCTGACGCAGTTCTTCTTCGATAATGACGTGTTCGAACGTTACATGGAACGGGTTACGGCGGCGGGAATCACCATTCCGGTGGTTCCGGGCATCATGCCGATCCAGAATCTCACCCAGCTCAAGCGTTTCGCCGGACGTTGCGGCACAAGCATTCCTGCGTTTCTGGATGAGCGTTTTGAAGGCTATGACGAGGATCTGGAGGGCCGCGCCCGCGTGGCTGCAGAGGTTGCGGCCGAGCAGATCGCTGATCTCCAGCGGCGCGGCGTCAATGAGTTCCACCTCTATACCATGAACCGCGCGCCGCTGGTGGATGCCGTGCTTGAAAATCTGGGCCTGGAGCGTCTGCGCCGCAGCGCCGCGTGATTTCAGCCAGTCTATTTTCGGACAGAAAAAAGCGCAGGTCCCTTGGGGCCTGCGCTTTTTAAATTCGTGTCATCTACGGTTCTTCACTGCGTTTGGTCTTCACGTCTCGTCAGATGAAAAGCATCATCGCTACGAACAAAAACGCCAAACCGACTGCCAAGGCATTGAGAGATTTTGTAAGTCCCATGGGTGCCTCCTCTTGTTGACAGCTTCGATAATATGACCGTTTTGTGGCAGTTGAAAAGCGGTTTTTGTGACGCGGTGCAGCACGTCTTTCAGGGCCTCAGAAAAGGAATTTCCGTAATTATCTGAAAATGAATGGTTATTTTCTTATCACGCAGTGCTTCATGTGTTTAAAAAAAGTAAATGACCGGGGTTTTATCCCCAGTCATCCGGTCGAGATTAACGATTTCCGCCTTGATTCCGGCCGACAGATTAAGGGTCGGAGAGCAGCGTTAAGACAGGTTAAAGCGCCTGGAGAAGAGCTGCCGTAGGCCAGCCGTCTGCCGGCATGCCGAGGCGCTGCTGTTCCTTCTGGATGGCGACGCGGGTGCCAGAACCGAGAATGCCATCCACCTTGCCGACATTGTGGCCGCGTGCTTCGAGCTTGGTCTGAAGCTGCTTCATGGTGGCGTCATCAAAGCCGGGATCTGGGTTGCCCTTGTCATAGACCGGGCCGCCCATCAGGCGGGTAGCGAAATAGGCAGCCGAGGTCGTGTAGATGAACGACTGGTTCCATTCCAGATAGATGTTGAAGTTCGGATAGGTGAGGAAAGTCGGACCCTTGCGGCCCTGCGGCATGATGAGTGCGGCGGGAAGGGAGGCGAAGTTCTTGTTGCCATCGCGCGGGGTGACGCCAAGCGCAAACCATTCGCCGGCGGTCAGCGGGCCGCCAAGGCCGGATTTTTCCCAGGGCAGGTTCTCGGGCAGGGAAACTTCCTGAATCCAGGGTTCGCCCTTTTTGAAGCCGAGGTGCTGGATGAATTTTGCAGCCGTCAGAATGGCATCGGGCGCACTGCTCTTGACGTTGATGTGGCCGTCACCATCACCATCGACGCCGAAGGCGATGATATCCTTCGGCAGCATCTGCACCTGGCCGATTTCGCCGGCCCATGCGCCCGTATTGGTGGCAGGATCGAGATCGCCATGCTGAACCATTTCGATCAGCGCGAGCAGCTGCGGACGGAAGAGCTCCGGGCGGCGGCAATCATGCGACAGGGTTACCAGCGCGTTGCGGGTGTTGAAATCGCCCTGAACGGCGCCAAAATCGGTCTCCATGGCCCAGAACGCGGCAATGACGCCAGCGGGCACGCCGAACTCGTTTTCGGCGCGGGCGAAGGTGGAGGAGAGCTCCTGCAGCTTCTTGCGGCCGATATCAAGGCGAGCCTGGCTGACGGTGCGCTGCGAGAATTCGAGGAAAGTCTGGCGGAAAACGCCCTGCGCGCGGTCACGCGATAGCACCTTCTGGTCGATCTGTGCGCCCGCCAATGCCTTCTGGATCGCATCTGCCGGAATGCCCTTGGCAAGCGCATCGGCCTTGACGCCTTCAAGAAACGTACCGAGATCACCACCGCAGGCGACCTGCTTGGGATCGTCAGGCGATGCAACCGGTGGCGTGGCGAGGGCTGCGCTGGAAGACAAAAGAGACAGAGCGGCGGCAAAGATGATGCTGCGCGACCGGAACGTGGGCATGGGAATTTCCTCGATAGGTTGTTAGCCCGCTTTACCCATATGTTTGCGACAAAAAAACGGATCGGGCGATCTGACGTGGTTGAACAACGCCGAATTTTGGAAAGTGTTGCTTCTTGGCCGTTCTATTTGGCCGAAGCGATCCATTTCCGCCAGTTTTTCTCGCTTCCGGCAAAGACATTGATGTCGGTCGGGCCATTCACGCCGGGTACGACGCCTGTTGCGGTATATTGCCAGAAGGCCCATTGCCGGTCTTCATAGATCTTCGTCGGATGCGCGGCGACGGACCGCACCCAGAAATGATAGTCCTTGAACTGGCCGACGAGATTGTCGCGGTGGAAATCAACCGAGGTATAGATAATCGGACGTTTGCCGTAATGGGCTTCGATGCGGTCGAGGAAGCGCTGCATTTCGGCGCGTACGATGCCGGGAGCCGGGCGCGTCTTGCAGGTGGGGGAGGCAGGGTTCCACTCGACGTCGAGAACCGGTGGCAAAGTAACGGCGTCCTTCGGCACGTTGCGAATGAACCAGTCGGCCTGCGCGTCTGCCGTCGAGCAGAAATAATAGAAGTGGTAAGGCGCATGCAGAATATTCGCGGCTGCGGCGCTGCGCCAATGGTCGCCGAATTTCGGATCGATTCGATCCGACCCCTCCGTTGCCTTGATGAAGACGAATGACACGCCCGACTTGCGCACGGTCTGCCAGTCGACATCGCCATTCCATTTGGACACGTCGATGCCGTGCACCTCATGGCGGTGCGGGTTGTTGACGCCGAAATCCTGCGGGTCGGTATCGGAAAATTTTGGCTTGGATACGGACGCGGTTTCGAGCAGATCGTAACTCGTGGAGGTGCAGCCGCCGATCAATAGCAAAGCCGACAATAGTGCCGATAAACGCAGCCGCATTGGAACCCTGATGAAAATATTGCCCCTATACGGCCGCCAAAACCGCGCGCCGTATCTCCCGATTTACGCATAACATGGTAAACAAACTGATATGGCAAGTGGCAACGTGCTTTTTGCACCCGACAGTCGCTGGATTTGAAGCGATTTGCGCATTCATCGCCGAATAAGGCGCTGCAGGAGCCTTGACGGTGACGCCTCTCGGCGCGCGCGGGGTACCTATGCCTTCTGCAATCAGGCGTCGGCCAGGATGCGGTGGATTTTCGGTTGCTGCGCTTCAGTGACCGGAAGGGTAATGACAGCCCGCCAGGCGTAACCACGGGCGATTTCCTCAAATTCGAGGTTGCCATCAAAACGGCCTGCCATATTGGCCAGAACATAGCGAAGATTGGCGCGGGGCGTAACATGGAAGCGCGTGAGCCAGCCGTGCAGGAGCGTGCGGAACCACTTCGGCAGCTGTTCCTGCTGGCCGAAATCGACAATATGCAGCGCGCCACCGGGTTTCAGCGCCTTGAGCGCCTGTTCCACTGCCTTTTCCCAGTCCGGTATCATCGACAGCGCATACGGAATCATGACCCGGTCGAACCCGTCGGGCTGACCGAACTCGGAGGGGCGGAAAGCGGTGGCGTCGGCCACGCGCAAAATCGGGCGTTCCGCCCTGCCGGCGAAATTCTCGGCTGCGGTCAGCAGCATTTCAGCGGAGATGTCGAGGCCGAATAGTTTGGCGTCAGGAAACCTGCGGCCGGCCAGCAGCAGGTTGCGACCGGTGCCGCAGCCGACTTCCAGGAGCGTGCCGCCCTTTGGTACGTTCAGGCCGGAAATGGTCCGGTCGCGGCCAAGAAGGTAATATTTGCGGGTGATATCGTAGATATGTCGCTGGTGGCGATACATGCGGTCCATCAGGCTCGCATGTGCACTATCTGCAAGACTTACATTCTCACCGACGGTTTTCATGCCATAGCCCTCTGGTAAATATGGAAACCGCCATAAATGGCCGAGCGGTCCAAGGCGTTGAGCTCGCTGGAACGCTCTTCCAGATAGACCCACTGATTACGGATATCGGGGGAAAGCCGGCCTTCGATCACGCTCTTTTCGGCTGCGGTGCGGAAGATGACGCGGGCGTCCGATGCGGCGGTACGGCTGATCTGCGACCACAATTCGTTGAGCTGCACATCCGTCATCCAGTCCTGCGCGTCCAGGAGGATATAGCGGTCGACGGCGCTTGCCGGCTTTTTGGAGAGAAGCTCGGTGTAGGTTGCGTGATGCACGGCGACGCGCGCCGTATTGTTGCGGATTGTCTCGTAATATTCCGACTTGAGATAGGCGGGCAAAGAGCCTTCATGCGGCTCCGGATAACGGCGTGCAAAGGCCTGCCAGGCAAAATAATTGTCGCTCAGCGGAAAGTTGCAGGCGAGTTTTTCCAGCCGCTGCTTCAGAACCGAGGCAACCGTGCCGTCATCGGAAAGGCTTGCCAGTTCGTCATATTGGCGGGGCGGTATGCCGAGACCGAAGAGGGAGCTTTTGCGTTTCGTCAACCAGCGGACCACCTTCTTGTCGAAGAGCGGCGCGACCTTGCTGTCGAAAAACTGGCGCTGTTCTTCGAGCGTCCGGGTCCTGGCCATTTCGGTGAGCTTCACACCGTGCAGCCTGGCCATGAGATGGCCTGCGCCGATGAAGCGTCCGAGCAGGCCGGTGTGATAGATGTTCCTGTCAAACACCGAAATGCGACGACGGCCGGAAAGCGTGCGCTTCGACCAGTAAGCCTTGGTCGTGGCATCAAGATGTTCGGCGATGAAGCGATCGTAACCGTGGCTGTTGCTGCGCATATTGGCGCGGCCGAAGTGACGCACCACGTCCTGATGGGCGGGCAGATGGCGGAAGGCGGCGAGCTTCAGCTTGTTCAGCGCAATGTGATGCGGATTGAGGTCAACCACGTCGATGCTGGCCGGGTTGCGCGAGAGATAGGCCAGCATGTTGCAGCCGCCGGAACCGATGGTGACGATACGGTGACCTTCGCCAAGCTCCATCGCCTCCATGTCGATCTCGGGATCTTCCCAGATTTGCGGATAGACGAGGCCGGAGAAGAGAACGCCGAAGAACCGTTCGGAGAGTCCGCTTTTCGAGAGAGCCTTGTGCTGGAGCAATGCGGACTTCAGTTTCGTGTTCTTGCTGAAGCCGGTCTTGGGTGCCGCACTCGTCATTTGTTCACCTCTCAGTCGATTGAGAGGCGTCTACAGCCGTGACGCTACAGTTTGATGACAGGGGCTGTTGGCGAAGGTGGGGAATGATGGAGACGCTGGAAAACCAGACGGCCGGCACTGCGGGACACAAAGAACCGCCCCAGCGACGGATGGGGAGGCAACTGGCGCCGCTACGGATACGTCGCCTCGGGCTCGTCCCGAGGATCTGCACGTCCTGATATTTGCGAGGTTTTCAAATCCTTGGGACAAAACCAGGGATGGCGAATGGAAAATGCCCGACGCTCAAGGAAGGCAAACGGCTGCACCGCGCTCAGAGCGACGCCAAAGGCGATCACTTGCGCAGAACGTGCAGCATGCCCTTGCGTTTTGCATCGTAATAATAACCGCGCGCGTAAAGCCTGACGGCGTTGTCGCGGTCGTTGCCCGCTACCACCCATGCGCCGCGTAAATATTTGACGGCGTATTTGAGATTGGTTTCGGCGTCGAACAGGCCCGAGGCGGGGCCATCGAAGCCCATGGAGCGTGCCGTAGCGTGCCTGATCTGCATCAGGCCGAAGTTACCGCTGTTATATGCGCCGGGATTATACCGGCTTTCGCGCTGCACCACGCGATGAACCAGGTCTTCCGGTACATCATACATGCTGGCGTATTTGGAAATCAGCCCGCTCAGTTTTTCGCGTCCGGCAGGTGGCGTATTAAGCGGCGCAGTCATCGCTTCATTCTGCCGGATGGCGGCAAGGGCGGCGTTGGTCGGTCCGGCGGCATAGGCGAGAACGGTGCTGTCCGGCTTGGGCAGCGGAATGACTTTGCGTTCGGCCGTCAGTTCGGTGCCGATGGAGGGTGAGCCGGGCGGCGGCGGTGCCGGCGGGAAGCTGCCCTTGACGGCAACCACCTGCGGCAGATCGGCCGCGGCATTATGGGAGGCAGGTTTGGCCGCCGCAGCCGCCGTTTCGATGGCTGCCGCCGCGGGAGCGGCGCTTGCCGGTGCGAGTGCTGCGGCCGCGGTGGGTGCAGATGCCGCCACGGCGGCTTGGGCGACCTCGGTCTGTTGCGGCTGCATCTGGGCAGTGATCGCAGCGGCGGCAGCTATTTCGGAAGCCGGCGGCAGCGCCACGCGTCCGCCCTTGACGGCGACGGCTGTGGGAAGTGCTGCTGCCTGAGAAGAGGCTGCGGTTTCGGCGGTCTGACCCGATGCAGCTGTCGGGGTTGCTGCTGCGGCATCGGTCGCTGCCGGCTGCGCGGATGTCGACGCAGGAGTGGTCGCGGGGTTGACCGTTGCGATTTTAGGGCCGTTCGGCCCGTCCTTCGCGGTATATTCGACGCTGGTGCATGCGCTCAATGCCAGTGCCAGACCCACGGTGGAAGACAGAAGAAGTGTCCTTCTTCCGCGGAATTTGCCCGAATTTCGCATGTTGCCGCCTTCGTTATGCCTGTCTTTCGATACCCCCGCGTCGAGCGAAGCAGGCAGTGTCCCGTCGAGCTTCATTAACCTATTGTAAGGAAAGCGGCAAGCCGGGAGGCGACTTGCAGTGTTTCAGGCCGCGATGCGCCTGTATCCGGCGCTGACCGCGCGGCCGGAAATGAAGTGCGTGCGGTACTTCTGGCGGATTTTCTTGTCGCCAGACATGCGCCGCACCAGTGCCAGAGTCGATTCGGGAAACAGCCCCTGCACGATGAGAATGGCCAGAGCCAGAAGCAGGACTACGGCCTGCGCCACGGCAAACGTCTCTACCGCATTGCCGGTGGTGGAGATGAATTGCGGCAACAGCGCCAGGAAGAAGGTGAAATAGCGCGGTCTCAGGGCGGCGGTTGCGTAACAATCTCGGAACGTTCCGCTCCCGGACTTGCCAGCCAGATTGTCATTATCGGCATTGGCCGCCTGGGCGGCGGGAGTGGCGAAAGTCCACAGGAAAAACAGCATCAGCCAACCGAGCCCGGCCCATTGCACGATTTCCACGAAAGACTGCGGCATATAGGCAAAGCCGGCCACAGGAATGGCTGAAATCGTCATGGCGGTTACGATACCGAGAGCGCCGCCGCTGACGGAAGCCAAAAGCGTCTTTTTGCCGCGGATGGCGGCATAAGAGGCGACAGAAAATACAAGGGGAGAGGGGAGTGCGAACACCACGGCACATGCTGCGCAAAAAATCAGCCAGGCCTGTCCAGACATTCTCTTCCTCCTTGCCCTCCCTGTCGCCGTCTTATTTTAGCCTACCGTAAAATCAGGCCGCTGTGAACGGCTGACCGACATGTTCCATCACTTCGGTAAACCATTTGGCAGAGAGGTCGAAATGCTTTCCGCCCTTGATACGCGGAAATTCGATGGTCCGCAATTTGCCATTCTGGTCTTCGTCGTGGCCGGTGACACCGGAGACCTTGTTGAGTGCGCTTTCCACGGCGAGATCGACCATGCCCTGGATGAGGCGCAGATCGTCACCATTGGCGGGGGCAGAGCGGGCGAAATAGCCCGATTTTTGCACCATGGAGCGTTCTGCGCCGATGAGGCTGGCAAACTGCTTCTGGAACCAGCCGCCGACATTGATCGTGTCGATCTTCACATGGCCGAAGGCATCGCGCTTTACCGCTTCGCCGGAAGCCTCGCGTTCAGCGACGATGGAATCGAGACCGGCACCTTCGGAGACGAACAGCGTGACGTAGCCGTGTCTGTCCATGATTTCCTTCAGGCGCTCGGCTTCCGCTTCGATGTCGAAGGCCATTTCCGGCAGGTAGATGCCGTCGATGTTCTTCATCTGCGTGTTCATCATCAGGCCTTCGACATATTCGTTGCCGTTGGTCTTCTGGATATAGGCACGGGCGGTAGCCGCCGTCAGCCAGCCGCAATGGCGGCCCATGACTTCGTGGATAACGAAGGTTTTGGGGGCTGCGCTCTGCTCGTTGCTGACATTGTCGAAGAAGGACGCGCCGACTTCGGCGGCCGTCCAGGCGCCAAGCGACTGCTTGATCGGAACCACGTCATTGTCCACCGTCTTCGGCAGACCGACGACGGTGAGGTCGTAGCCGTTGGCGCCGAGATAGGCGGCGAGGTCCGCTGCGGTCGTATTGGTGTCGTCACCGCCGATGGTATGAAGAATGGTGACGCCGTCAGCCGCCAGCCGCTCGGCAGCGACACGAAGCGGATTGTCGCCTTCCTTGACGAGGCCGCGCTTGGCGCAATCGGCGGCGTTGGTAAGCTTGACGCGGCTGTTGCCGATCGGCGAGCCGCCGTAACGATGCAGCAGATGCGCCTTTTCCCGCATGTCTTTGCTGATTTCGATGCGATCACCCAGAAGCACGCCCTGATAACCGGAGCGGTAAGCGATGATGTCGATCTCAGGCGCTATATCGCTGTATCGTTCGATCAGGCCGCCCACGGCCGAAGAGAGACAGGGCGCAAGGCCACCCGCGGTCAGCATTGCGACTTTCTGTTTGGCCATCATGGCTCTCCTTTTGCGTATACTCAAACACATGTCTGGACATGTCTGGCAAATGGATGCGACAGCCGCGTGTAGGTGTAAAGTGAATTTATCAAGAAAAACGCCGATTTCTCGCGCTTTTTCAGCGGCTTGACCTGACCGGGCAAATATAATCGTTTCAATAGGCCCATTGCCGACACGGGCCCAGTGCCCTGTGGAAAACCCGGAGTTCCGTTCACCCCGCTATCTTGTTCCTGAAGCAAAACTGTCGCAAAGATGAATAAAAGTTAATGCCGCTTACCCGCTGTGGATATTGCATTCGCGGCAATATCCCGTCATGCTTGCGGTCATGATGTTCGATTTCGCCTGTTTGCAAATTTCATCCCTGTGGGAACGGCTGCTCGGCGCAATCGGCGACGCGGCAGGCAACGCGCTTGGTCGCGTGGTGGAAGCCATCCGCACCCTGTTCGAAGGTGATCCGGAAACGCGCCGCAAGGTCTCTTTTTCCGTGGCCATCATCGCGCTTTCCGCCAAGATGGCAAAGGCCGACGGCATCGTCAACGATGCCGAGGTGCGGGCCTTCAGGCAGATTTTCGATTTTCCGGAAGAAGAAGCCAAAAACGTTGCCCGTCTTTATAACCTCGCACGTCAGGACGTTGCGGGTTATGAAGCCTATGCGGAGCGGCTGGCCGGTCTTTGCGGTTCCGGTCACGATAATTGCGAGATGCTGGAAAGCGTCATCGACGGCCTGTTTCATATCGCCAAGGCGGATGGCCTGATCCACGAGCGTGAGCTCGCCTTCCTCGGCCGTATCGCGGAAATCTTCCATATCACCGAAGATCATTTCGAAACGATCATGGCGCGGCATGTGCATATGGATGGGCGCGATCCCTACCGCGTGCTCGGTGTTTCGCCGTCCGACGACTTCCTGGATATCCGCAAGCGTTACCGTTCGCTGGTGGCGGAGCATCATCCCGACAAGCTCATCGCCCGTGGCGTTCCCATGGAATTGCATGCGGCTGCGAATGAGCGTATGGCGGCTCTCAACGCCGCCTATGCGGCCATCGAGAAAGAACGCCGCGTCGCATGAGTGAATGTCTGCCGGATTTTACCCCGGATTTCGGGGGCGCAACTGTTGCGCCTTCGCCTAATCACGGCGAGAGGATCGGCGTGCCCGGTCCCGATATCATTCTTCTTCATTATACCGGCATGACGACAGCCGATGGTGCTCTGTCGTGGCTCTGCAATCCCGAAAGCCAGGTGTCGAGCCACTACTTTGTTTTCGAAGACGGGCGCATCATCCAGCTTGTGCCGGAAACCCGCCGTGCATGGCACGCGGGAAAAAGCTCCTGGGCCGGGGACGAGGATATCAACTCCCGCTCCATCGGCATCGAAATCGCCAATCAGGGCCATCCCGGCGGGCTGCCGGAATTCCCCATGGAGCAGGTGGAAGCCGTCATCGAATTATGTCGCGATTGCGGCCAGCGGTGGCATATCGCCCCTGAAAGGGTGCTTGCCCACTCGGACGTGGCGCCGATCCGCAAGGTCGATCCGGGCGAAAAATTCCCGTGGGACATCCTGTCGCAGCACGGTGTCGGCCATTGGGTTGAACCCGCGCCAATCCGCGGCGGGCGTTTTTTCCAGCGCGGCGACCATGGCCAGCCCGTCGAAGCGCTGCAGTCGATGCTGTCCATCTATGGTTACGGCGTTGAAATAACGGGCAATTATTGTGAAAAAACCGAGGGCGCCGTGGCGGCGTTCCAGAGGCATTTCCGGCCCGCACTGGTGGATGGCATTGCGGATTTTTCCACCATTGACACCCTGCACCGGCTGATTGCCAACCTGCCGAAATTTTCGGTCGCCTGAACGCAGTTTCTGGAAAACGAATCCCGGTTTGCCGCGCTCCGCAAGTCGCTTTTTTTGGGTTGCCACAGTTAATCCGCATTGAGGAAGTTTAAGAACAGCACTGTATGCGGTGACGTTCTTCAGGGGAACCTGCCGTCAATATCAATCAAGGAGACCGGACGGCGGAGAGTCGCGATCGACTTTCCGGGCGTTGACTAATTGTGCCGATTCATTGTTCCGGTCCTCCGATCTGGAGACTTTTTCTACATATGAACAGGGTTGTTGTTGCTGTCGTAGTGGGTATTGCTGTACTCGCTTCGCAGGCGGGGATTGCTTTTGCCAAAGATGAAGACGTGAAGACCAAAACCGTGACGCTGGAGAATTTCTTCCGCAAGCCCGGTTATCCCATGCCAGAAAAGAGCCTGCCTTCTTCGCTCAGGAACGATTATTCCGATCTGATCGTCAAATATGCCAAGCGTTACGGCGTTCCCACCAATCTGGCGCATGCCGTGGTTTCGGTTGAAAGCAAGTTCAACCCCAAGGCTCGTGGCAGCGCCGGCGAAGTCGGGCTGATGCAGATCAAGCCGGCAACGGCGCGGATGATGGGTTATCGCGGCACGACCAAGGCGCTGTACGATCCCGAGACCAACATTCGCTGGGGCATGCAATATCTGGCGACGGCGCATCAGCTGGGCGGCGGTCAGGTTTGTAGCACGATCCTGCGGTACAATGCCGGCCATGGCGCTACCCGCATGAACCCGGTCTCCAAGCGTTATTGCGGCAAGGTGCAGGCGCTGCTGGCCGGCTGAGGCCTCCATCGTCTGAGAAATTGCGAAAAGCGATTCCGCTCCCACCCGTCATGCTGTAGTCAGAAGCAAAGCTGATACGGAGCATGACATGCCTGATTTCAAATATATCGTCGTCGGGGCCGGGATGATGGGAGCGGCTGCGGCGCGGCATCTCTCAGTGCAAACGGATGACGTGGCGCTGATCGGCCCGGGTGAACCCGCCGATCCTAAGACCCATAAGGGCGTGTTCTCAAGCCATTACGACGAGGCGCGCATCACTCGCGGGTTTGACGGTGATCCCGTCTGGGCGGAACTGGCGCAACGTTCCATCCACCGTTATGCCGAGATCGAGGCTAAGAGCGGCATCCGCTTTTTCACCGAAGCGGGCTGCCTGTTCACCGGCAACGGCAAGGGTCTTGCCGGTGATTATGTCTCGCGCGCCCTTTCCTCGGCCGACCGTCTAGGCCTCGGCATAGAGACGCTGGGCCATGATGTGCTTGCCGACCGGTTTCCGATGTTCTCCCTGCCAGCCGATCAAGGCGGTTATTTCGAGGCGCGGAATGCCGGTCACGTCAATCCACGGGCCCTGGTGAAAGCGCAGTGCGCCATTGCGGAAGCGCAGGGCGCACGGTTGCTGCGCGAGACGGTGACGCATATTCGCGATACCTCCCGTGGCGTTGAGGTTTCGACCCGCGAAGGGGCCATCCACACCGCCGAAAAGGTCATCGTAGCCGCCGGCGGTTTTACCAACATGGCAGAACTTCTTCCATCGCCGGTCGATATGGCGGCAACGGGCCGAACCATCGTGTTTTTCGAGCTGGACGAGGCAAGGCAGGCCCTGTTTGGAGCGATGCCATCCACCATCGTCCTCGCGGAGACCGAGGACGACATCGTCTACATCCTGCCGCCGGTGCGTTATCCCGACGGCAAGGTCTATCTGAAGATCGGCGGCGAGAGCGAGAAGGGCAGGCTGGAAACGCTGGCTGACGCGGTTGGCTGGTTCCATTCGGACGGCACGCCTGAGGAGGTGGAGTTTTTGAAGAAGCGGGCGCTATCACTGATGCCGGAGCTTGCCGGCTGCCCCGTGACCTCCGGCTCCTGTGTCGCCTCCATCACCCGCAGCGGCTATCCCTACATCGGCTATACGCAATCTTCCAACATCGCGGTTCTGACCGGCGGCAATTTCGTTTCTGCCAAATCTTCGGACGAAATCGGACGGCTGGGAGCCGTGCTGCTTTTGAACGGTCAGCTGGCAGAGGATGAGTTCGCCGCCGAAATGGCCCCGGTTTTCGTCTGACATTTTCGGGCGAAGCGGCTAAAAGGTTTCGACGGAAGTGAGCGGGTAAAGAGGGGCGGCATGTCGGGACATTTCAAATATATCGTCGTGGGCCGCGGCATGATGGGCGCCGCCGCCGCCCGCCATCTGGCCGAAACAGTGGATGGCGTCGCGCTGATCGGTCCCGGTGAGCCTGCAGATATAAAATCGCATCAAGGCGTCTTCGCCAGCCATTATGACGAGGCGCGGATTACCCGCACCATCGATGGCGATGCCGACTGGGCGTTGCTCGCCAACCGTTCCATTGCACGTTATGGCGATATTGCCACACGCAGCGGTGTCGAGTTTTACGCGCCGGTCGGCTGCCTGATGGTTGGGCCTGAGCGGGGCGGCGCCAATCCCTTTGTCGATGATGTTCTGAAGGCGGCTGCTCGGCTCGGGGTTTCCACGGAACTCCTGGATGACCAGAGCCTGAAAAGCCGCTTTCCCTATTTCTCCTTTGAACAGAGCTGCGAAGGCGTCTTCGAGAGGGATAATGCCGGTTACGTCAATCCCCGCGCGCTGGTGAAAGCACAGACCATACTGGCGGAAAAGGCGGGTGTTACGCTGATCGACGATATCGTTGTTTCCACGCGGGAAGAAAGTGGCCGGGCATCGGTTCATACGGCATCAGGTGCGGTTTACACCGCAGACCGGGTGTTGGTGGCGGCTGGCGGCTTCTCGATTACCAAAGATCTGTTGCCCCAGCCGGTAGCGCTGGATGTCTATGCCCGCACCGTTGCTTTCTTTGAGATAGATGAGGGTGATCTGGATCAATATGCCGGCATGCCGTCGCTGATCTACGAGCCGCGCGATACGACAAAACATATCTATCTTCTGCCGCCGGTCCGCTATCCCGATGGCAAATTCTACCTGAAGATTGGCGGCGATCCCGATGACAAGCGGCTCGGCAGTGATCCGGAAATCCGGGAATGGTTCCGTTCCGGCGGACGTGAAAGCGTGCGGGATCATCTCGCTGACATCGTCGGAACGCTGGTGCCTGCCATCGATCTCTCGCGTGTCTCGATGGCCGCCTGTGTCGTCTCCAAAACCGGCAGCGGTTATCCCGCCATTGGTTTCACAGCCTCACCGCGCATCGCCGTTCTGACCGGTGGTAACGGCACGGCGGCCAAGAGCTCCGATGAGATCGGACGGCTTGGCGCGTTGCTGCTACGAGACGGAGAAATCGCCGACGGTGCTTTCTCGACGGATTTCAAACCCGCATTTCTTTAATCTTGGCCGTCGCTTTTCGGTGGCTTTCGCTGCGGAACATGGTTATGCAGCCCATGCCAGTTGGCCGGGCAGCCGCGCTTTACCAATGTCGAAAGACGGTAAGGTGAGGAAAGTCCGGGCTCCACGGAAATACGGTGCCGGATAACGTCCGGCGGGGGCGACCCCAGGGAAAGTGCCACAGAGAGCAAACCGCCATGCATCCGCATGGTAAGGGTGAAAGGGTGGGGTAAGAGCCCACCGCGCTTCTGGTAACAGCGGCGGCAAGGTAAACCCCACCGGGAGCAAGACCGAATAGGGATGACACGGGGCGGGCGAAAGCCCGTTCACAGCCGGTTTCCGGGCCCGTCATCCGGGTGGGTTGCGCGAGGCGGCATGCAAATGCCGTCCCAGATGAATGGCTGCCACGTTCCGGGTCAAACCGGGGCCATACAGAACCCGGCTTACAGGCCAACTGGCGAATTTCCTCTTCGGCTTCGAGGGTGGAAATTTTGGCGGGATGAAGACATCCTGTTGTTTCATAAAAGAAAATATATTTTTCCATGATGCATTCTTGCGTCGTGAAGACGGATTGCTGCGCGCAAAGTAAACCATTCGTTAAACTTAACGGCTTATGAATTTCCGATGCGAAGGCGGTATCGTGCCGGCTTCATCCCATTGACGCCCATAGTGTCCCATGATATCCCAAATGCACACCACATTGGGTCGTGTTTTTGACCCGCAATCGCTGAAACGAGTGAGGAGCCTGCAAGGGGCTGCTGCAGGGCACGTCGCCCTGGCGCTTGGCGATGTGTCGTGCGTACCGGTGTCGGCTGCAGGGCGGATGAATCGCTTTGCGGCATGCGGTTTTGGCGAGTTGAGTAATGGACCGCTTTTTATCGAACGTGACGAACAGGATCGACGCCAAGGGGCGCGTTTCGGTTCCGTCTCCGTTTCGTTCGGTGCTGGCGAAGCGCGGCATTCAGGAGCTTTATTGTCTCCAGGATTTTGCGTTTCCGGCAATCAGTGTCGGCGGTCCGGATCTGCTGGAGCGCTACGAGCGGCAGATCGCGTCCATGGATGCCTTCTCGCCGGAGGCGAACGCAATGTCGCTGCTGGTTCACGGCGGCGGTGTTTTCATGAAGCTCGACCAGGAAGGTCGATTGATGGTGACGGATTTTGTGCGGGAATTCACCGGCATCTCTACCGAGGTCACCTTCGTCGGACGAGCGGATCATTTTCAGCTTTGGCAACCGGATGCGTTTTTGGCGGCGCAGGCGGAAGCAAGAGCGGGGCGCGGTTTTTCGGCTGCTCGCCCCGCCTAGGACGGGGACAGTCAATGGCGGCGAATTCTGGCGGACGATCTTCTGATGCCGATGGCGGACCTCAGCGCCATATCCCGGTGCTGCTTCGTGAAGTCATCAGCGCGCTTGAACCCACCCCCGGCAAAATTATTCTGGATGGCACTTTCGGCGCCGGCGGCTATACCCAGGCCATTCTCGATCGCGGCGCAAATGTCATCGCACTAGACCGCGATCCAACGGCGATCTCCGGCGGTCAGGCAATGGTCGCAGCCAATGGCGGCCGGCTTTCGCTCATCCAGTCGCAATTTTCCGATCTCGCGAAACATGCGCCCGAGGGCGGCCTTGATGGCGTCGTTCTCGATATCGGCGTATCCTCCATGCAGATCGACGAGGCCGAGCGCGGTTTTTCCTTCCAGAAAAACGGCCCCCTCGACATGCGCATGTCCGCTTCCGGCGTTTCGGCGGCCGATGTCGTCAACCGCGCCAAGGTTGGCGATCTCATCCGCATCTTCGGTTTTCTCGGCGAAGAAAAGCAGCCGGGTCGCATTGCCCGCGCTATCGAGAAGAGGAGGGCGGAAGAGCCTTTCCGCACCACCCGCGATCTGGCGGGCCTGATCGAGATCGTCACGCCACGGAAAGCCAAGGACAAGATTCATCCGGCAACGCGGGTGTTCCAGGCGCTGCGTGTTTTCGTCAATGATGAGCTGGGTGAGCTGGCGCAGGCATTGTTTGCCGCCGAGCAGGTTCTGAAGCCCGGCGGCCGGCTGGTCGTCGTCACCTTCCATTCGCTGGAAGACCGTATCGTCAAGAAATTCTTCTCCGACCGTTCGGGCAAGGCAGCCGGTTCCCGGCATCTGCCGATGGTGGAGGACAAGCCCTCCATTTTCGAGAATATCGGCAAGCCGATGATTGCTGCCAGCGACGAGGAGGCGGAGCTTAATCCGCGGGCTCGTTCGGCCAAGCTCCGCGCTGGCCTGCGCACCACGGCACCGGCGCGCGCTGCGGATTTCTCGATATTCGAGCTTCCCGATCTCGCCAGCCTTGAAAAGATGGGAGGCTGATATGCTGCGCACTTTCGATGTCATCTTGATGGGGGTCATGGTCGCTGCGGCGGTCGTGACCTATTCGATCAAGCACAAGGCCGATCTCAAGCTTGAGGAGGTCCGCAAGCTGGAGGCGGAAATCAAGCTTGAGAAAGATACGATCGATCTCCTGCGGGCTGACTGGGCGCTGCTGACGCAGCCGAACCGTCTGCACCGTCTCGTCAATGCCTATCAAACGGAACTCGGTCTTTCGCCGACACTGCCGACGCAACTGGCGCAGCCGCGCGAGCTGCCGATGCTGCGTTCGCAATTGCCGCAGCCGCCCGAGCCGGAAGGCATGAGCGTCGAGGATGTCATCGCCGCTGCCGTCAATGGCTCCAAACCCGGCGCGACGCTGGGTGGCGCTTCCAAGCCAAAATCACCGCCGGCAGGCCAGATTGCCGTCAACGGCGTGCCGGTGCCTACGCCGCGTGCCCGTGTTTCTCGCCCGGCACCGGCACCCGTGCCCGTTGCCTCCGCCACCGCCGGTGATGAAACCGACATGGACGACACGATAACAGGATCGGTGAACCGCTGATGTCTTTTCTCTCCCGCGCCATGGTTTTGAAGAGCAAGGCTCACTTTTCCGCCAGCACGACCGGCATCCACACCGATCATGCGGCGTTTGAAGGCGCGCGCAAGAAGCGCGCGGCGCAGGCGAAAAGCCGCGTCGGCCTTCTCATTTTCGGTTTCGTCGCCTTTTACGCCGTCGTCGGCGGCCGTCTGGTGCAATATGGCATGGCAGAGCAGGAGACGGTGTCGAGCATCGCGCCGGCCGACAGGCTGATGGCGTCGCGCCCTGATCTTCTCGACCGTAACGGCGAGGTGCTGGCCACCGATATCCGCACCGTCTCGCTGTTTGCCGAGCCCCATCGTATCGTCGATATTGACGAGGCCATCGAAAAGCTGCGCACCGTCCTGCCGGATCTCGACCAGCGCACGACCTATCAGAAGCTCTCCTCCAATTCGCGGTTCCAGTGGCTGCGCCGCCAGTTGACGCCAAAGCAGCAGAGCCAGATTCTCGCGCTCGGCATTCCCGGCATCGGCTTCCGTCCGGAAAAACGTCGCTTCTATCCCGGCGGGCCGACCGCAGCGCATGTCGTCGGTCACGTTAATATCGACAACCGCGGTGTTGCCGGCATGGAGCGTTACGTCGACAGCCAGGGTCTTGCCGATCTCACGGCGCTCGGCATGACGAGCGATCAGCCGCTCGAGCCTGTGAAGCTTTCCATCGACCTGCGCGTGCAGTCCATCGTGCGCGAAGTCGTGACTTCGGCCATCACCAAGTTCCAGGCGATCGGCGCCGGTGCCGTGGTTCTGGATGTGCATACCGGCGAAGTGCTGGCCATGGCCTCGGTGCCGGATTACGATCCGAACAACCCGGCCGAAGGCGCGAAAGAAGGCTGGCTCAACCGCATGTCGAACGGCACGTTCGAAATGGGCTCCACCTTCAAATCCTTCACCATTGCCATGGGTCTTGATTCGGGCCGCGTCCGCCTCGGTGATATGTTCGACGCGCGTTACCCGATCCGCATCGGCGGCTTCACCATCAAGGACTTCCACGGCAAGGGCCGCATGCTCTCGGTGCCGGAAATCTTCCAGTTTTCGTCCAATATCGGTACGGCCAAGATTGCCGATACCGTTGGCACCGAAGGGCACAAGGAATTCCTGACGCGGCTTGGTCTTCTCACCCGCATGCAGACCGAACTGCCTGAAGTGGCGCTGCCTTCGCAGCCGCGTGAGTGGAAGAAGATCAACTCCATCACCATCTCCTTCGGCCACGGCGTTTCAACCACACCGCTGCAGACGGCGGTTGCCGGTGCGGCACTCGTCAATGGCGGCAAACTCATCGAGCCGACCTTCCTGCCGCGCACCCGTGAACAGGCGGATCAGGTGGCAAAGCAGGTGCTGAAACCCGGCGCCAGCAAGGATATGCGCTTCCTCTTCGAATGGAACGGCGTCAACGGTTCAGGCCGAAATGCGCGCGTCGATGGCTTCAACGTCGGCGGCAAGACCGGCACGGCCGATAAGGTCGTCAACGGCCGTTATGTGCACGACAAGAACTTCAACGCCTTCCTGTCGGCTTTCCCGATGGATGATCCGCAATATGTGGTGCTGTCCTTCATCGATGAACCGAAGACCGATAAGGGCAATGGCGCGGCACTCGCCGGCACGTCCGCAGCACCCATGGTGCACGATATCATCAGCCGCACGGCGGCGGTGCTGGGTGTGAAGCCGAAGTTCGGCAAGGATGGCTCGGCCTTGCTCGTGTCTTATTGATTGTTAGCTTATGATGTTCCGGCGATTCGTGCCGGGGGGACAAGACGGAAACAGTCGATGAATTTGCGAGATATATCCGGAAATGCGTTTCCGGAATTGAAAGAATTGCTCCTGTCTGAGATCGGGGCGATCGAAATCGGGGGGATCACCGCAGACAGCCGCAAGGCTGCGCCGGGCAGCCTGTTCGTTGCGGTTTCTGGCACCAAGGCTGATGGTGCGACCTATGTAAAGGATGCGGTTGCCAAGGGTGCCGTTGCCGTTGTTTCCGGGCACGCGGTGGAAGCCGAAGTGCCGGTTCTGGTCGTGACCGACCCACGCCTTTATCTCTCCCTTGCCGCCTCCCGCTTTTACGGAAAACAACCGGAAACCATGGTCGCCGTCACTGGCACCGCGGGAAAGACCTCGGTTGCCTCCTTCGTGCGGCAGATCTGGGCTTTCGCCGGCCATGCCGCAGCCCAGATCGGCACAACCGGTGTCATCGCTCCCGGCCGGGAGGATTATGGCGCGCTGACGACGCCCGATCCGGTGACGCTGCATGCGCTTCTGGCCGAGCTTGCGAGCGAGGGCGTCACCCACGCGGCGATGGAAGCTTCCAGCCACGGTCTCGACCAGCGCCGCCTCGATGGCGTGCGCCTTTCTGCCGCCGGCTTTACCAATCTTGGCCGCGACCATATGGATTACCATCCGACCGTCGAGGATTACATGGCCGCGAAGATGCGGCTTTTCGATACGCTGATGGAAAAAGGCGCTCCCGCCGTGATCTTCGCCGACGATCCTTGGTCGGACAAGGCGGTTCATGCGGCGCGCGAAGCGGGTCTCGATGTCCGCACCGTCGGACGGAACGGGCAATATCTCGCTTTGAAGCGCGTTGAGCATTTCCGCCACAAGCAGATGATCGAAGTGCATCATGACGGCGTCATCCACGAAGTCGATATCCCGCTCGCGGGTGATTTCCAGGTGGCCAATGCGCTTGTTGCCGCCGGTCTTGCCATGTCGACGGGTGTTGCCGCCGCAACGGCGCTCAAGGCGCTCGAAAAGCTTGTCGGCGCTGCCGGCCGTCTCGAATTAGTGGGACAAACGAAAAACGGCGCGCTTGCCTATGTGGATTACGCCCACAAGCCCGATGCGCTGGAAAACGTGCTGACCTCGGTCCGGCCCTTCACCTCCGGCCGCATCATCACCGTTTTCGGCTGCGGCGGCGACCGCGACAAGGGCAAACGCCCGATCATGGGCGAGGTCGCGACCCGTCTTTCCGACATCGTCATCGTCACGGACGACAATCCGCGCTCGGAAGACGCGGCGACGATCCGCTCCGAGGTGATGGCGGCGGCGCCCGACGCTCTGGAAATTGGCGACAGGTCCGAGGCGATCCGCCATGCGGTATCGATGCTGTCGCATGGCGATACGCTGATCGTCGCGGGCAAAGGGCATGAAGAAGGGCAGATCGTTGGCTCCGTGACACTGCCTTTTTCCGATCATGAACAGGTGCGCACTGCACTGGCAGCGCTGGAAGGATCGAAAATTTGAGCTGGTTATGGACAGTCGCCGATATGATCGCCATCACCGCAGGACGCCCGGTGGGCAACCTGCCGACAGGAATCACCGGCATTTCCATCGACAGCCGGACGGTGAAGCCGGGTGAAGCTTTCTTCGCCATCAAGGGTGATCGTGTCGACGGTCACGACTATACGAGTTTCGCGGTTGCCAACGGGGCAGGACTTCTGGTCGTTGCTGAAGCCAAGCTGCCAGCGCTCGGCCGCCTGACGGTGCCGATGATCGTGGTCGAAGATGTTCTTGCAGCCCTTGGCAAGCTTGCCATCGCGGCGCGTCAAAGAACATCGGCGCGCATCATCGCGGTGACGGGCTCGGTCGGCAAGACGACGACGAAGGAAATGCTGCGGCAGGCGCTCGCGCCATCGGGCCGGGTGCATGCGGCGGTGGCTTCCTTCAACAACCATTGGGGTGTGCCGCTGACGCTTGCCCGCATGCCCGCCGATACTGAATTCGGCGTGTTCGAAATCGGCATGAACCATTCCGGCGAAATCCGGCCTTTGGTGAAGATGGTCCGCCCACATGTGGCGATCATCACCACCATCGCGCCTGCCCATCTCGGCAACTTCAACAACATCGAAGAGATCGCCGCCGCCAAGGCGGAGATTTTCGAGGGCGTGGAGCAGGGCGGTTCCGTCATCCTCAATCGTGACAATGCCCAGTTCGAGCAGCTTGAAGAGGCGGCGCAGGAGCAGGGCATCGAACACATCCTGACCTTCGGTCAGCATGCCAAGGCGGATTTCCGCCTCGCGGATTTCGAGAGCACGACGACTGGCTCGACGATCTGGGCGATCCTGAACGGCGAAACCAGCGAGCTGCATCTCAACATTCCGGGCCGGCACATTGCGGACAATGCGATGGCGGTGCTTGGCGCCGTGGCGATCACGGGCGCCAATCTCGACCGTGCTTTCGAAGCGCTGGGATCGCTTGAGGCGGTGAAGGGGCGTGGCCAGCGCCACCATCTGCAGATCAACGGCGGCTCCTTCCTTCTGATCGATGAAAGCTACAACGCCAATCCTGCCTCCATGCGGGCGTCGATCGCGGTGCTGGCGGAAACGCCGACGCAGGGCCATGGCCGTCGCGTTGCCGTCCTCGGCGACATGCTGGAGATGGGCGAATTTTCGGCGCAACTACATGAGGAATTGGCCGGGCCATTGCTTGCGGCGGGTATCGAACATGTGTGGCTGGCAGGCGAGGCGATGGCCGCTTTGCGCGACGCGCTGCCTGACAGCGTCACCGTCATCTGGTTCCCGACGACGGCGGAACTCACCGATTTCGCCCTGCAATGGGTGCAACCGGGAGACGCGCTGATGGTAAAATCGTCACTTGGGCTTGGTTTCGGCAAGATTGTCGCCGCCCTGCTTGACAAGTATCCGGCATTCCCCGAGACGGAACGCCAAGTCTGAAATAGCCTTTTGAAAGGGCAATTATGCTGATCTGGCTCGTCGAACTGTCGGATAAAATTCAAATCTTCAACCTGTTCCGGTACATCACCTTCCGGGCGGGGGCGGCGATGTTCACCTCTGCGTTGATCGTCTTCCTGTTTGGACCGGCCATCATCAATTCGCTGCGCGTGCGTCAGGGCAAAGGCCAGCCGATCCGCGCCGACGGGCCGCAGACGCATTTCAAGAAAGCCGGCACTCCTACCATGGGCGGCTTGATGATCCTCGCCGGCATTCTCGGCGGTTCGCTTCTGTGGGGCGACCTGTCGAATGTCTATGTCGTCGCCGTTCTAATGGTGACGCTTGGTTTCGGAGCCATCGGCTTCTACGACGATTATCTGAAAGTGACGAAACAGAGCGACAAGGGTTTTTCCGGCAAGGCTCGTCTCGGCATCGAATTCCTGATCGCGGCGATTGCCGTGTTTTTCATGATGAAGATGGCGCTCGCTTCCGCGCCGCATGGCGGCACGCTCGGCAGCTCCATCGCTTTTCCCTTTTTCAAGGAATTCGTGATCAATCTCGGTTATTTCTTCGTGCTGTTCGGTGCTTTCGTCATCGTCGGCGCGGGGAATGCGGTGAACCTGACCGACGGTCTCGACGGTCTCGCCATCGTGCCGGTCATGATCGCGGCCGCCACTTTCGGTGTGATCGCCTATCTCGCCGGTAACGCCGTTTTTGCTAATTACCTGCAGATCAATTTCGTGCCCGGAACGGGTGAACTCGCCGTTATTGTCGGCGCCGTTATCGGTGCCGGCCTCGGTTTTCTGTGGTTTAATGCGCCGCCCGCGGCCATCTTCATGGGCGATACGGGTTCGCTCGCGCTGGGTGGCCTGATCGGCTCCATCGCAGTCGCCACCAAGCACGAGATCGTCATGGTCATCGTCGGCGGCCTCTTCGTCATGGAAACCCTGTCGGTCATCATCCAGGTCTTCTGGTTCAAGCGCACCGGCAGGCGCGTCTTCCTGATGGCGCCGATCCATCACCATTTCGAGAAAAAGGGCTGGACGGAAAGCCAGGTGGTCATCCGTTTCTGGATCATTTCCGTTGGCCTCGCGCTGCTTGGCCTCGCTACCCTGAAGCTGAGGTGAGCGATGATCCCGGTCACGTCGTTTAAGGGTAAGAAAGTCGCTCTTTTCGGGCTCGGCGGTTCGGGTCTTGTCACGGCCCGGGCGCTGGTCGCCGGCGGTGCCGACGTCGTGGCTTTCGATGATAATCCCGACAGCGTCGCAAAGGCCGAGGCCGAGGGCATCAAGACGGCGGATCTTCGGACGATTGACTGGTCGAGTTTCTCCTCCTTCGTGCTGGCACCGGGCGTGCCGCTGACGCATCCGAAGCCGCACTGGTCCGTCGATCTGGCGAAAGCCTCCGGCGTCGAGATCATCGGCGATATCGAGCTCTTTGTCCGAGAACGTCGTGCCCACGCGCCGGATTGCCCCTTCATTGCGATTACCGGGACCAACGGCAAGTCGACCACCACGGCGCTGATCGCACATATTCTGAAATCGGCTGGTCGCGATACGCAGCTTGGCGGCAATATCGGTACGGCGGTACTGAGCCTCGATCCGCCTAAGGCGCAGCGCTTCTACGTTGTTGAGTGCTCATCCTACCAGATTGACCTGGCACCCACGATCAATCCGACTGCCGGCATTCTTCTCAACCTCACTCCCGATCATCTCGACCGGCATGGCACGATGCAGCACTATGCCGACGTCAAGGAACGGCTTGTTGCCGGCAGCGGCACGGCGATTGTCGGTGTCGACGACAGCTACTCGACGCTGATTGCCGATCGCGTTGAGCGTGCCGGCGTCAGGGTTGAGCGCATTTCCAAGCGCAATGTCGTTTCCGAAGGTCTTTATGCCGAGGGCAGCCGCATCCTGCGGGCGCATTGGGGAACTTCGTCGCTACTGGTCGATCTCGACGGTATCCAGACGCTTCGCGGCAGCCACAATGCGCAAAATGCGGCGGCTGCAATTGCGGCCTGCCTTGCAGTCGGTGTTTCCGAGGATGAAGTTCGGGCAGGTCTCAAATCCTTCCCCGGCCTCAAGCATCGCATGCAGCCGGTTGGCCGACGCGGCAATGTCACCTTCGTCAATGACAGCAAGGCCACCAATGCAGATGCGGCGGCACCTGCGCTTTCGAGCTTTGACCGCATTTACTGGATTGCCGGCGGTCTGCCGAAGGCCGGCGGGATTGCCAGCCTTTCACCGCTTTTCCCGCGCATCGCAAAAGCCTATCTGATCGGCGAGGCGGCGGCGGAATTTGCAGCGACGCTCGGTGAAGCGGTGCCCTACGAAATATCCGGCACCTTGGACAAGGCCGTGCAGCATGCGGCGGCGGATGCGGAAAAAGACGCGACGCCCGGCAATATCGTGATGTTGTCCCCGGCTTGCGCAAGCTTCGATCAATATAAGAACTTTGAAGTGAGAGGTGATTCGTTTGTCGCGCAGGTCGCGGCGCTCGATGGCATGACGATGCTCGTTCACTCTGGAAAAGGGGGCTGAAGGCCATGGTAAGCCGAGTTGATCGCGGTCCGGTCGCGGAATGGTTCTGGACCATCGACCGTTTCTTTCTGGCGGCATTCATCGCGCTGATGGGCATCGGCCTGATGCTGTCCTTCGCGGCGTCGCCGGCCGTTGCCGAGCGTATCGGCCTCAACAGCTTCTTTTTCGTTGAGCGTCAGGCCATGTTCATGGTGCCATCGCTGGCAATCATGGTCGGCTTGTCCTTCCTGTCGCCGCGCCAGGTGCGCCGCGTGGCGGTCATCATGCTGATCGCCTCGCTGCTGATGATGATCTTTGCACTGTTCTTCGGCATCGAGGTGAAGGGCGCGCGGCGGTGGATTTCCATCGGCACTTTCTCGATCCAGCCGTCGGAATTCATGAAGCCGGCTTTCGTCATCGTCTGCGCATGGCTTTTTGCAGAGCGGGCGCGCCATCCGGAAATTCCGGGCAATCTCTTTGCGATCATCACCTTCGGAATCGTGGCCGCACTTCTCATCGCCCAGCCTGACTTCGGCCAGACGATCCTGACTTCCGTTGTCTGGGGCGGCATGTTCTTCATGGCGGGTGTGCCGTGGTTCTGGATCATCATGCTCGGTGGTCTCGGCGTCGGCGGCATCATCTCCGCCTACCTCATGCTGCCGCACGTGGCCGGCCGTATCGACCGTTTCTGGACGGGTGAGGGCGATACGTTCCAGGTGGACACGGCGCGTGAAGCGATCATTCGCGGCGACTGGTTCGGTCGCGGACCGGGTGAGGGCATCGTCAAGCGCATCATTCCCGATAGCCATACCGACTTCATCTTCTCGGTTGCAGCGGAAGAATTCGGCATCGTTTTCTGCATGTTCCTCGTCGCAATCTTCGCCTTCATCGTGCTGCGCGGCCTGTCGCACGCCTTCAAGGAAAAGGACGATTTCTGCCGCTTCGCCGTGGCTGGCCTTGTGCTGCAGATCGGCATGCAGTCGATGATCAATATCGGCGTCAATCTGGAACTGATGCCTGCCAAGGGCATGACCTTGCCGCTGATTTCCTATGGTGGTTCGTCAATGATGGCGATATGCGTGACCGCCGGTTTCCTTCTGGCATTGACACGCCACAGACCCGAAAAGCGGGCGCAGGAGCGGAGTTTCTTCCGCGTTGGTTCCGGCGTTCCCGCGGAGTAAACGATCATGAGCAAGGGTATTGTTCTTCTTGCCGCCGGTGGAACCGGCGGCCATGTGTTTCCGGCAGAAGCGCTGGCGCATACGCTGAAGGCACGCGGTTATCAGGTGCATCTCGTCACCGACAGTCGCGCCGAGCGTTATGCGGGCAAGTTTCCGGCAGATGAAATTCATGTGGTTCCGTCTGCCACCATCGGCTCCAAAAACCCAATTTCCGTGGCGGGTTCGCTCTGGAAGCTCTGGGTTGGCCTGCGCGCGGCGCGTCGGCTGGTCGCAAAACTGAAGCCGGTCGCGGTTGTCGGTTTCGGCGGCTATCCCACCGTGCCTCCGCTGCTGGCCTCCACCGGGCTTGGAGTGCCGTCGATCATTCACGAACAGAACGCCGTGATGGGCCGCGCCAACAAGGCACTTGCCGGACGCGTAAAGGCAATTGCCGGCGGCTTCCTGCCGCCCGCCAATGGTCAATATTCCGACAAGACCGTCGCGACCGGCAATCCGGTGCGCCCAGCGGTGCTGGCCGCCTCTGAAATACCCTACACCGCCTCGCAGACAGGCGAGCCTTTCCAGCTCGTTGTCTTTGGCGGCAGCCAAGGCGCGCAGTTTTTCTCGAGCGCGGTACCCGCCGCAATCTGCCTCCTGAAAGACGAGCAGCGCAAGCGCATCGTCGTCACCCAGCAGGCGCGGCCGGAAGACAAGGACAGCGTCATCGCCTCCTACCAGAAGCTCGGCGTGAAGGCGGATGTTTCGCCTTTCTTCGGCGATATGGCGTCGCGCATCGGCGAGGCCGATCTGGTCATCAGCCGCTCGGGCGCTTCGACGGTATCGGAGCTTTCGGTGATCGGCCGTCCGTCGATCCTCGTGCCTTATCCGCATGCGCTGGATCATGATCAGGCGGCGAACGCGGCTGCGCTTTCGGCGGCGGGTGGGGCAAGCGTCATCAAGCAGGCGGAGCTCTCGCCGCAGAAGCTCTCCGGCCTGCTGTCCTCGGCGCTTGCCGAACCCGAGCGGCTTTCCGCAACGGCGGCGGCGGCGAAGGCAACCGGCAAACCGCACGCGGCGGATGTGCTGGCCGATCTGGTGGAGGCGATTGCCTCCGGCCGGTCCGTACAGGAATTCAAGAAGAATATTGAAGGAGTTGGGGCATGAAGATGCCGAAAGCCATAGGCCTTGTGCATTTCATCGGCATAGGCGGGATCGGCATGAGCGGCATTGCCGAAGTGCTTCACAATCTCGGCCACCGGGTGCAGGGATCGGACCAGGCCGACAGCGCCAATGTGCAGCGTCTGCGTGACAAAGGCATCGAGGTTTTTGTGGGCCACACGGCTGACAATATCGGCGATGCAGAGGTCGTCGTCGTTTCGACCGCGATCAAGAAGAACAATCCGGAGCTCGTCGCCGCGCGGGAAAAGCACCTGCCGATCGTGCGCCGCGCGGAAATGCTGGCCGAGCTGATGCGCTTCCGTAACGCCATCGCCATCGGCGGCACGCACGGCAAAACGACGACGACCTCCATGGTCGCCACGCTCCTGGAAGCCGGCAATCTCGACCCGACCGTCATCAATGGCGGCATCATCAATGCCTATGGCACCAATGCCCGCATGGGTGAGGGTGAGTGGATGGTGGTGGAGGCCGACGAGTCCGACGGCACTTTCCTGAAGCTGCCGGCCGACGTCGCCGTCATCACCAATATCGATCCGGAACATCTCGACCATTACGGCAATTTCGACGCCGTACGCGCCGCATTCCGTCAGTTCGTCGAGAACGTGCCTTTCTATGGTTTCGGCGTCATGTGCCTCGATCATCCCGAAGTACAGGCGCTGGTTGGCCGGATCGAGGATCGCAAGGTCATCACATATGGCGAGAACCCGCAGGCCGACGTGCGGTTTTCGAATGTCCGCATCGATGGTACGCGCTCGGTCTTCGACGTGGAAATCCGCCGTCGCCGCACCGGCAAGATTTTCTCTTTCAAGGACCTCGTCCTGCCGATGCCCGGCCGCCATAACGTTTCGAATGCGACAGCGGCAATCGCGGTTGCCAATCGTCTCGGCATCTCGGAAGCCGACATCAAGAAGGGGCTTGCCTCCTTCGGTGGTGTCAAGCGACGTTTCACGCTGACGGGCGAAGCCAACGGGGTGCAGGTTTTTGACGATTACGGTCACCACCCGGTCGAGATCAAGGCCGTGCTGAAGGCGGCGCGGGAAGCCTGCAAGGGCCGCATCATCGCCGTGCACCAGCCCCACCGTTACAGCCGTCTTTCGAGCCTGTTTGATGATTTCGCGCATTGTTTCAACGATGCCGATACGATTCTTCTTGCTCCGGTTTATGCAGCGGGCGAAGATCCCATCGAAGGCGCAAGCTCCGAAGCGCTGGTTTCGGCCATCAAGGCCGCTGGCCACCGTGACGCGCGTTTCCTCGAAAAGCGGGAGGACCTTGCGTCACAGGTCGCAGCCATTGCGAATCCGGGTGATTTCGTGGTTCTCTTGGGGGCTGGGAATATCACGCAATGGGCAGCGTCGCTGCCTTCGGAATTGAAGAGCATATCAGGAAAGTCTGAATGAGACAGGTCGATGGGGTTAAATTGCTGGGGAGGCTCGGCGACGGGGTAAAGGAATTGCGGGGACGTCTGACACCGGATGCGCCTATGGACCGCGTGACGTGGTTCAGAGCCGGCGGTCTTGCGGAGGTGATGTTCCAGCCGCACGATACGGATGATCTGATTGCCTTCCTGAAAATTCTGCCGGAAGATGTGCCGCTGACCGTGGTTGGCGTCGGCTCGAACCTTCTGGTGCGTGACGGCGGTATTCCGGGCGTGGTCGTGCGCCTGTCCGCCAAGGGCTTCGGCCAGGTGGAGCTTGCCGGTGAAAACCGCATCAAGGCGGGCGCGATCTGCCCGGACAAGCATATAGCAGCCATGGCCATGGATAATGGCATTGGCGGCTTCCACTTCTATTACGGCATTCCGGGCTCCATCGGCGGAGCGCTGCGCATGAATGCGGGCGCAAACGGCGGCGAGACGCGTGAACGTGTTGTGGAAGTCTACGCGGTCGACCGTCAGGGCAACCAGCATGTGCTTTCCAATGCCGATATGGGCTACAGCTATCGCCATTCCGGCGCCGACGCGGGCCTGATCTTCACCGGTGCGCTCTTCGAGGGCTATCCCGAGGACAAGGCGAAAATCCGCGCCGATATGGATGCGGTGCGTCATCACCGTGAAACCGTGCAGCCAATCCGCGAACAGACCGGCGGCTCGACCTTCAAGAACCCCGAAGGTCATTCCGCATGGGAGCTTATCGATGAGGCGGGCGGTCGTGGTCTCGTGATCGGCGGCGCGCAGATGTCATCACTGCATTGCAATTTCATGATCAATACCGGCCATGCGACCGGTTACGATCTGGAATATCTGGGCGAGACCATCCGCAAGCGCGTGTTTGACAAATCGGGCATCCGGCTGGAATGGGAAATCAAGCGGCTCGGGCTGTTCATGCCCGGTCGTGAAGTGGAGCCTTTTCTGGGGGCTTGAGGCGAGTCGGCCTTGCTAAGATGTAAATACATTAAAGCCCGCGAAACTCTCGTTTCGCGGGCTTTTTGTTACTGTCGGTATCTATGGACTCAGACTTCGTCCTTGCGGGACAGAAGAATGCAGGCCAGCGTGATGAGCGCGGATACGCAGAGGTAATAGCCGACATAACCCATGCCGTAGTTCACCTGCAGCCATGTGGCGATGTAAGGCGCCAGCGACGCGCCGAAGATGCCGGCCATGTTGAAGGTGATGGAAGAGCCAGTATAGCGGACGCGGGTCGGGAAGGGGGCGGCGAGCGCCGTTCCGATCAGGCCGTAGGTCATGCCCATCAGCATCATCGCGAGAGCCGCGAAGACGAAGATCGAGCCTTCGCTGCCGGTCATCAGGCCGGGCAGCAGGAAGGAGAACAGGCCGATCAGCACTGTCGTCAGGATCAGAATTTCGCGGCGACCGAATTTTTCTGCAAGCTTGCCGGCAATCGGAATGAAGATACCGAAAACGACGGAGCCGAGGATCTGCACTTCCAGCGCGTCGAGGAACGGAATTTTCAGGACCTTGACGTTGTAGGAGAGCAGATAGGCCGTGCCGATGTAGAAGAGCACGAAGGTGGCGAGCGCCACAAAGGTGCCGAGCACGAGGCTGCGCTTGTGGTTGCGGAACAGTTCCGCAACCGGCACGGCCACACGTTCTTCCTTTTCGATGGCCTTCTGGAAGTCGGGCGTTTCGGTGATCGACAGGCGAACCCACATGCCGACGGCGATCAGGATGATCGAGGCGACGAAGGGAATGCGCCAGCCCCAGCTGAGAAGCGCTTCCTGCGACATGAAGTGCAGCAGGATCCAGAACACGCCTGACGAGAGGAACAGGCCGACGGGTGCGCCAAGCTGCGGGAACATGCCGTACCAGCTGCGCTTGCCGGGAGGGGCGTTTTCCGTCGCGAGCAGGACGGCACCGCCCCATTCGCCACCGAGACCGAAGCCCTGGCCGAAGCGGCAAAGTGCGAGCAGCAGCGGTGCCAGAACGCCGGCCGTCTCATAGGACGGCAGCAGGCCGATCACGACCGTCGATACGCCCATGGTTAGCAGCGCCGCGACAAGCGTCGTCTTGCGGCCAACGCGGTCGCCATAGTGGCCGAAGACCACGGCGCCGAGGGGGCGGGCGAAAAAGGCGATGGAGAAGGTTGCGAAAGACGCCAGAAGCGCCGTCATCGGATCATTGTTCGGGAAGAACAATGTCGGGAACACGAGCACTGCGGCCGTGGCATAAACGTAGAAATCGAAAAATTCGATGGTCGTACCGACCAGACTGGCAGTGAGAACTCGTGCAGGCGAATTTGTCTTTACAGCGTTCGAATTGTCAGCGGTCGGCGATACCGGAGATATCGCGTCGGTCATGGTATTGGTTCCATTTTGGATGATTGCAATGTCATGCCTTGGGAGGCGACATCTGCGTTAACGCAATTTTTGTTCTTATGGAATGCTAAAAAAGAAATAATGCAGATAATGTGATCCGTCAGGGCGACACGTGTGGTCACGGCCTCGGAGAATGTTTGTCGATTGAGAGACTGATTCAGGCTGCGGTTTTAAAACCCTGAAACGGAAGATAATTTGCCTGGGGAATAATCCTGTCTGTTAACGTTTCGGCCTTGCCTTTGTCGCGCGGCAGCAGACGCGCCGGCGTCGTTTTATTTCCGATCATTGAAAACCTGCATGTTGCATTCCGCGCAACTCTCTGATTCCAAGGAGGGAATTCGGATCAATGCTGATTCTTTAACAAACTCGGCATGTTGGGCGCGGCGGTTAACGAAAGTAAACGATTCATTAACCTTAATGGCGTTTAACTGGTCTCAAGGGTCATGTGCCAGAATCACCGGTTTGTGAAATCCGGTCGGTTCGGAGCGTGGTCCGTAACGGAGAGTTGGTGTCAGAGGTATCGATGAGCGGCAAGCACGTAGCTGTTCTTATGGGTGGATTTTCGTCGGAGCGGCCGGTCAGCCTGTCGTCGGGCAACGCTTGCGCGCAGGCTCTGGAAGACGAGGGCTACAAGGTCACCCGTGTCGATGTCGGCCGCGATGTCGCCGCCGTGCTTGATGCGCTGCGCCCGGACGTCGCTTTCAACGCGCTGCATGGGCCCTTCGGCGAAGACGGCACCATTCAGGGCATCCTCGAATATCTCGCCATTCCCTATACCCATTCCGGCGTGCTCGCCTCGGCGCTTGCCATGGACAAGGCGCAGGCCAAGAAGGTTGCTGCTGCTGCCGGCATTCCTGTCGCCGCCGAGCGAGTCATGAACCGCTTCGATTTCACGAGCGAACATCCGCTGGCGCCGCCTTATGTGGTGAAGCCGGTGCGCGAAGGCTCGAGCTTCGGCGTCGTTATAGTCAAGGAAGACCAGTCGCACCCGCCGCAGATACTCACGTCCTCTGAATGGAAATACGGCGACCATGTCATGGTCGAGCGTTATATCCATGGCCGCGAACTGACCTGCGGGGTGCTCGACGGCGAGGCGCTGGGCGTCACCGAAGTGGTGCCGCTTGGTCACAATTTCTATGATTACGATGCGAAATACGCTGCTGGTGGCTCGAAACATGTCATTCCCGCAGAAATTTCACCGAAAATTTACCAAAAAATTCAAACACTGGCGGTTATGGCGCATCGGGCGATCGGGTGCCGTGGCGTAAGCCGTTCAGACTTTCGTTACGACGACCGTTTCTCAGAAGATGGCGAAGTTATCTGGCTTGAAGTGAATACACAGCCGGGCATGACGCCGACCTCCCTGGTGCCTGAAATGGCGGCTCATGCTGGCCGCTCCTTTGGTAACCTTGTCAGCTGGATGGTGGAGGACGCTTCGTGTTTGCGGTGATCGGCAAAAAGTCGACGGCAAAAAAGCGCGAGCAATTCGCGGCGGCGGCCAGTGCCGACGATCGCATGGTGTTGCCGCGTCCGCTGCGTCGCGTCGTGCGTTTCGGCGTCAGCCTTGCGACCGGACGTATCCACATTCCCGCCCATACCGGTACGATTGCGGCCGTCGCCTTTTATGCTGCGACCGGGCTTTATGGCATGTCGCTCGGCGGCCATACGAATATCGTCACGCAGGCAACGACCTCTGCGGCCGGTTTCGCCGTTGAGGACGTGAAGGTCTCCGGCAACCTGCAGACCTCCGAAATCGATGTCTTCCAGCTTCTCGGTCTCGATGGCAGCACGTCCCTGATCGCGCTCGACATCGACGCCGCGCGCCGCAAGCTGGTGCAGCTTCCCTGGGTTGAGGATGTCGATATCCGCAAGATCTATCCGAAGACGGTCGAGGTTCGTCTGAAGGAGCGTGAGGCTTTCGGCATCTGGCAGCACGGCTCGGAACTGTCCCTGATCGAAAAGAGCGGCAGTGTCATCGCGCCGCTGCGTGACAACAAGTTTGCCTCGCTGCCGCTTTTCGTGGGCCGCGACGCGGAAACCGGTGCTGCCGGTTTCGTCGAGCAGCTGGCTGACTGGCCGGAAATCCGCAGCCGCGTCCGAGCCTACGCGCGTATCGCCGGTCGCCGCTGGGACCTGCATCTCGACAACGGCATCGTCGTCAAGCTGCCAGAAGAAAACCTGCCGCAGGCGCTGCAATTGCTCGCGCGGCTCGATCTGGAAGAGAAAGTTCTGTCGCGCGATGTCGCTGCCGTGGACCTGCGCCTGTCCGACCGTACGACGATCCAGCTGACCGAAGGTGCCGCCGAACGCCGCCAGGCTGCCGTCGATGCGCGCACCAAGGCTCTCAAGAAAGCGGAGAAGAACACATGAGCTTTTTCGGTTCTTCCCATTTCGGTCTGCCTCGTCTGAAGCCGCTTTCTTCCAAGCGCAGCCACATCGTTTCGGTGCTCGACATCGGCTCGACCAAGGTCGTGTGCATGATCGGCCGGCTGACGCCCCGTCAGGAAAGCGAAATCCTGCCTGGCCGCACCCACAAGGTCGAAATCATCGGCATCGGCCACCAGCGTTCGCGCGGCGTGAAGTCTGGCGTGATTGCTGACCTCGACGCGCTGGAAAGCGTCATTCGTCTTTCAGTCGATGCGGCTGAGCGCATGGCGGGCCTGACCGTCGACAGCCTGATCGTCAATGTTTCGGCAGGAAGACTAGCAAGCGATATCTACACCGCGAGCATCGATCTCGGCGGGCAGGAAGTGGAAGCAAGCGATCTGCGCAAGGTTCTGGTGGCGGCAAGCCAGCAGTCCATGCGTCAGGACCGGGCGATCCTGCATTCGCTGCCGACGGGCTATTCGCTGGATGGCGAGCGCGGTATCCGCGATCCGCTGTCGATGTACGGCGATCTTCTCGGCGTTGACATGCATGTGGTAACCGTCGAACGCACGGCGCTGAAGAACCTCGAACTTTGCGTCAACCGCGCGCATCTGTCCGTCGAGGGCATGGTCGCGACGCCCTATGCCAGCGGTCTAGCAGCACTGGTGGACGATGAAGTCGAACTCGGCTGTGCCGCCATCGACATGGGCGGCGGCACGACGACGATCTCGGTTTTTGCCGAGGGCCGGCTCATCCATACGGACGCGATCGGCCTTGGCGGCCATCACGTTACGACAGATCTTGCACGAGGCCTCTCGACACGAATCGAAGATGCGGAGAGACTGAAGGTGGTGCATGGTTCGGCTTTGCTGAATGGCGCGGATGAGCGCGACATGATTTCGATCCCGCCGATTGGCGAAGATGATCGCGATCAACCATCGCAAGTTTCAAGAGCATTGGTTACCCGCATCGTGCGGGCACGTATCGAAGAGACGCTGGAATTGATCCGTGATCGCATCCAGAAGTCCGGCTTCAGCCCGATTGTCGGCAAGCGCGTCGTCCTGACCGGCGGTGCGAGCCAGCTGACGGGGCTGCCGGAAACGGCGCGGCGCATTCTTGCCCGCAACGTTCGCATCGGCCGCCCCATGGGCGTGGCTGGTCTTCCGGTCGCGGCAAAGGGCCCGGCATTTTCAACCGCCTGCGGACTGATGATCTATCCGCAGGTGGCGGACATCGAAATTCATGCGGCGCAAGGCGGAATGTTCTCGCCGTTTGGCAACGGTAGCGGCCGGATAGCCCGGGTAGGGCAATGGCTGAAAGAAAGTTTTTGAGTAGCCTCGGGGCGCAAGCCGGAGGTTTCAGAGTTGAGTTTCAAGAATCGGCCAGCGGGGCGATGCGGCCAGAGAAAGAAGGAATGTTAAAATGACGATACAGCTGCAGAAGCCTGATATCACAGAGCTGAAGCCACGCATCACCGTCTTCGGTGTCGGTGGCGGTGGTGGTAACGCTGTCAACAACATGATCACGGCTGGCCTCCAGGGCGTCGACTTCGTTGTCGCCAACACGGATGCCCAGGCGCTGACCATGACGAAGGCAGATCGGGTCATTCAGCTCGGCGTCAACGTCACTGAAGGTCTCGGCGCTGGTTCCCAGCCGGAAGTCGGGCGCGCTGCCGCTGAAGAATGCATCGACGAGATCATCGACCATCTGAACGGCACCCACATGTGCTTCGTCACCGCCGGCATGGGCGGCGGCACCGGCACCGGTGCTGCTCCTGTTGTCGCGCAGGCCGCCCGCAACAAGGGCATCCTGACTGTTGGCGTCGTCACCAAGCCTTTCCACTTCGAAGGCGGCCGCCGCATGCGTCTTGCCGAACAGGGCATCGAGGAACTGCAGAAGTCCGTCGATACGCTGATCGTCATTCCGAACCAGAACCTCTTCCGTATTGCCAATGACAAGACGACCTTTGCGGACGCCTTCGCCATGGCCGACCAGGTTCTCTATTCCGGCGTTGCCTGCATTACCGACCTGATGGTGAAGGAAGGTCTCATCAACCTCGACTTCGCCGACGTCCGTTCGGTCATGCGCGAAATGGGCCGCGCGATGATGGGCACCGGCGAGGCTTCCGGTCCGGGCCGCGCAATGCAGGCTGCGGAAGCGGCGATCGCCAACCCGCTGCTCGACGAAACCTCGATGAAGGGTGCTCAGGGCCTCTTGATCTCCATCACCGGCGGTCGCGACCTCACCCTCTTCGAAGTCGACGAAGCTGCGACCCGTATTCGCGAAGAAGTTGATCCGGATGCGAACATCATCCTCGGCGCAACCTTCGATGAAGCGCTTGAAGGCCTCATCCGCGTCTCCGTCGTTGCAACCGGCATTGACCGCGTTGCAGGCGTCGGCGAACAGAACGTTGCCGAAATGCGCGCCGCAGCCGCCGCTGCAAAGCCGCTTATCCGTCCTTCCGCGGCCGTTGCTCCCGCTCCGGCCGCAGTACAGCCTGCCGCAGTTTCGCAGGCACCGAAGGCCGTAGACCCGATCGCCCAGACCATCCGTTCGGCTGAGGCCGAAATGGAACGTGAACTCGGTTTTGCCGCACATCAGCAGCCGGCCCAGGACTTCCGTCCGCAGAGCAAGCTGTTCGCATCCTCTCCGGCTGAAGCACCGGCGGCACTTCGTCCGGCCCAGCCGGTTCAGCAGGCCGCTCCGGCTCCGGTTGCTCCGGCACCGGTCTATCACGCTCCGGAACAGCATGCTGCTCCGGCACCGCGCACGCAGCAGCCGCAGGCTCCCGTCTATCAGGAACCTGCACCGGTTGCCCGCCAGCCTGAGCCGGTTCGCATGCCGAAGGTCGAAGACTTCCCGCCGGTCGTGAAGGCCGAGCTGGACCACCGCACCCATGCCGCTCCTGCTGCCCAGGAAGAGCGTGGCCCGATGGGTCTTCTGAAGCGCATCACCAACTCGCTTGGTCGTCGCGAAGAAGAAGAAGTTCCTTCCGACATGATGGATGCGCCGAGCATGGCGCCGCAGCGCCGCGCACCGCTTTCGCCGGAAGCAAGCCTCTACGCACCGCGTCGCGGCCAGCTCGACGATCACGGCCGTGCAACGCCTGCATCGTCCAGCCACCACGATGATGACCAGCTGGAAATCCCGGCCTTCCTGCGCCGCCAGTCCAACTGAGGGCGATTCCATTAGCCTCTCGAAACGCCCGGATCCGACGATCCGGGCGTTTTGTTTATTTTACGTTATTAACACTAAATTAATTAGCGTTGTCAGCTACTTACGCATGTAACAATCCGAAACGAACAGTGATTTGTCGTGGCACGTACATGTGCGTATGTATGAGGCTGGGTAAAGGAACAGACTGACTTCGCCGGTCGTTAAAACCCGGCTTGAAAACTTGAACGGCGCTGGCCCCAAGCGGCGCGGTTTGCAAAAAAGGCATACACTAATGACTATCGGACTGCTCGGATTTCAGACAACTATCGCACATGCCGTTCAGCTTAAAGGCATTGGCGTGCATTCCGGCAATCCGGTCTCGATGACGTTCCAGCCCGCAGAAGCTGGAACGGGCATCGTCTTCCATCGCCTCCATGACAATGGCAGCGTCACCGAGCTGAAGGCAGTGTCTGCCAATGTCGGGAATACCGATCTGTGCACCGTGCTTGGCCGTTCGCTTTCCCAGTCAGTAGCGACGATCGAGCATGTCATGGCCGCCATCTACGCCATGGGCCTCGACAACCTTGTCGTCGAGGTAGACGGTCCGGAAGCGCCGATCATGGATGGCAGCTCTGCTCCCTTCATTGAAGCGATCGAATCGGTCGGCATCAAGAATCTTGGCGTGAAGCGCCGCTATATCAGGGTCACCAAGCCGGTGCGTATCGATTCGGGTGCGTCCTGGGCGGAGTTCCGTCCCTATGATGGTACGCGCTTCGAGGTCGACATCGATTTCGACACGCCGCTGATCGGCAAGCAGTCCTGGAAGGGTGACCTGACGGCAGAGACGTTCAAGAACGAACTGTCGCGTGCCCGTACTTTCGGCTTCATGCGTGATGTCGAGCGCCTTTGGGCCGCCGGTTATGCACTGGGCTCCTCACTTGAGAATTCGGTTGTCATTTCCGACGACAACAGCGTCATCAACATGGAAGGCCTGCGTTACGCCAAGGACGAGTTCGTCCGCCACAAGACGCTTGACGCGGTGGGCGACCTGGCACTTGCGGGCGCTCAGTTCATCGGTTGCTACCGTTCTTATCGCGGTGGTCACAAGGTCAATGCCAATGCGCTGAAGGCCCTGCTGAGCGACCGTACGGCTTACGAGATCGTAGAGGCTCCGGCCGCACGCAACCAGATGGTGCGCGCCCGCGAATTTGTGGCCGTCAATATGCCCGAATTCGCGCCCTGGTCCGCATAAGGTCTTTTGAAGGCTATCAATTGACAGAAAAAGCCGCTCCTTCGGGGCGGCTTTTTCGTGAGACGGAGCAGGAAGTTGCAAATTATCGCCGGATAATCGTGCGATTGCATGGGGTGATGCCATAAAAATGCGTTAATGCGTCATCATTGCGTTGCCCTGCGGATGCTTTTATGGCTAGAACGCCAATACAAAGCCGATGCTTATGTATTTGCGCGGGAAGTGGGAACTGTCGAATGAAGCATGTAGGGTCTGGTGCAATGAAGGGTACGATGCGGGGGATCGCCGTTTCGTTGATGTTGGTCGGCGCGAGCGTCGTCGTCACTGCCTGCCAGTCCGATCCGGATATCGACATCACCAAGCTTGGCGTGGAGACCGATCCGCCTGACGTTCTGTACAAGCAAGCGCTGGCGAACATGAACAAAGGCAATATGACGGAAGCCTCACGCAAGTTCGAGGCGATCGACAAGCAGTACCCCTTCACCGAATGGGGCCAGAAGGCGCTTGTCATGCAGACCTTCATTGCCACGCGCACCAACAAGAACGATGTGGCAATCACCACCGGTAGCCGTTTCCTGCGGCAATATCCGCGTTCCAAGGACGCCGCTTACGTTCAGTACATGATCGGTCTTGCCTATTCGAAGCAGATTTCCGACGTCACGCAGGACCAGCGCGCCGCGCAGCGCACAGTTGAGGCGATGAACAAGGTCGTCAACGATTATCCCGATTCGGAATATGTCGCGGATGCGCAGGCCAAGATCCGTTTCGCCCGCGATCAGCTTGCCGGCCGCGAAATGCAGGTCGGTCGTTATTACCTTGAGCGCAAGGAATATCTCGCCGCCGTTTCGCGTTTCCGCATTGTCGTCGAGCAGTACCAGAACACCAACCAGATCGAGGAAGCGCTGGCGCGTCTGACGGAAGCCTATTACGCGATGGGCCTGGTGGACGAAGCGCAGACTGCGGCTGCCGTTCTCGGCAACAACTATCCCGACAGCCAATGGTATGCGGATTCCTACAAGCTGCTGAAGGGCCAGGGCCTGGAGCCGCGTGAGAATAAGGGGTCCTGGATTTCGCGCGCCGGCAAGAAGCTCATCGGCGCCTGAGACGGGGCATAGGCCATGCTGGTCCAGCTCTCAATTCGCGATATCGTTCTCATCGAAAGGCTCGACCTCGGTTTCGAGGCGGGCCTTTCCGTGTTGACGGGCGAGACGGGTGCGGGCAAATCCATTCTTCTCGATAGTCTCTCGCTGGCGCTTGGCGGCCGCGGCGATGGCGGCCTTGTGCGCCACGGGGAGGAAAAGGGGCAGGTCACCGCGACTTTCGAGGTGCCGAACAATCATCCGACACGGCTTCTCCTGCGCGAAAACGGTCTCGATGACGATGGCGACCTGATTTTCCGCCGCGTGCAATCTTCCGACGGGCGCACCAAGGCCTATATCAACGATCAGGCCATCAGCGTGCAGATGATGCGCCAGCTTGGTCAGATGCTGGTCGAGATTCACGGCCAGCATGATGATCGTGCGCTTGTCGATACGGATGCGCACCGCACGCTGCTGGATGCCTTTGCCGGGCTGAGCGAAGAGGCTCGCGCTGTTCAGGCATTCTATCGCACCTGGAAAGATGCTGACCGGGCCTTAAAGACGCATCGCGCAAAAGTCGAGGCTGCGGCGCGAGAGGCGGATTACCTGCGCTCTTCCGTCGAAGAATTGGAAACGCTTTCGCCGCGCGATGGCGAGGAGGATGAACTGGCCGAACGCCGGGCGGTGATGCAAAAATCCGAACGCATCGCTGGCGATATTGCTGAAGCCAGCGAGTTCCTGAACGGCAATGCTTCGCCCGTGCCTGTCATAGCATCCATGATGCGGCGTCTGGAGCGCAAGAGCCACGAGGCTCCCGGCCTGCTGGAAGACACCGTGCAATTGCTGGATGCCGCGCTGGACAATCTTTCCAATGCGCAGATGGAAGTGGAAGCGGCGCTGCGCCGCACAGAATTCGATCCGCGCGAGCTGGAGCGGGTGGAGGAGCGGCTGTTCGCGTTGCGCGCCGCCGGACGCAAATATAATGTCGCCGTGCCAGACCTCCCCGCTCTCGCCGAAAAAATGGTGGCCGATCTCGCCGATCTCGATGCAGGCGAAGAAAAGCTTGGCAAGCTCGAGGCCAATCTCGGCGTCGTGAAGGCTGATTTTGACCGTGCCGCGCAGTCGCTTTCCGACAAACGCCGTAATGCAGCGGAAGCGCTTTCCAACGCTGTCATGGCCGAGCTTCCGGCGTTGAAGCTGGAGCGGGCGCGGTTTACCGTCGAGGTCACCTCCGATCCCGAGCAGGCGACGGCCGATGGCATCGATACGGTGGAATTCCACGTGCAGACCAACCCGGGCACGCGCCCAGGTCCGATCATGAAGGTCGCATCAGGCGGCGAATTGTCCCGCTTCCTGCTGGCGCTGAAAGTGGCGCTGGCGGATCGCGGTTCGGCACCGACCCTGGTGTTCGACGAAATCGACACGGGTGTCGGTGGCGCGGTGGCGGATGCCATCGGCCAGCGGCTGCGCCGCCTGTCCAAAACCGTGCAGGTCCTTTCCGTCACCCATGCGCCGCAGGTGGCGGCACGGGCGGCGACCCATCTTCTCATTTCAAAGGGTCCGTCCGGCGATGGAAGCGAGCGTATCGCCACGCGCGTCGCCACGATGGAGCCGCAGCACCGCACCGAAGAGATCGCCCGTATGCTTGCTGGCGCGTCCGTGACGGACGAGGCAAGGGCTGCTGCCGCTCGTCTTCTAGCAGCCAAGGACTGACCCTTCGCGGCAATGCCAGTGCAGTGCCTTTCGGCATTGTGAGTCCAGCGGCAAAACTGTTTTTAATGTTTGTTATTTCGGCTAAAAGCGTTCGGTAATTCCGAAAAGAGGCCGTCATGTCGAAAGACCAGAAACCCGTTGAAAACCTCACCGAGCTTGAAGCCTCTTCGGAGCTTGCATTTCTGGCGGCCGAGCTTGCCCGCCATGACGCGCTTTACCACGGCAAGGATGCGCCGGAGATTTCCGATGCGGAGTATGACGCGCTGAAGCGGCGCAACGACGCCATCGAAGCGAATTTCCCGGCGCTGGTGCGGGCCGACAGCCCATCGAAAAAAGTAGGCTTCGCGCCGCTTCCGACCTTTGCGCCCATCGTGCATGCGCGACCGATGCTGTCGCTCGACAATACGTTCTCGGAAGAAGATCTGCGCGACTTCGTCAGTTCGGTTTATCGTTTCCTCGGGCATCTGCCTGATGACTCCATTGCTTTCACTGCGGAACCGAAGATCGACGGGCTTTCCATGTCCATCCGCTACGAAAACCGCAGGCTGAAGACAGCGGCGACGCGCGGTGACGGCACGACCGGCGAAAATGTCACTCCCAATATCAGGACCATCAAGGAAATTCCGAACGAGCTGCCCGCCGACGCGCCCGATGTGGTGGAAGTGCGCGGCGAGGTCTATATGGCCAAAAGCGACTTTCTGGCGCTCAACGCCCAGATGGAAGCGGAAGGCAAGCAGACCTACGTGAACCCGCGCAATACTGCCTCCGGCTCCCTGCGTCAGCTGGACGCCAATGTGACGGCGAAACGCAAGCTGCGGTTTTTCGCCTACGCCCTCGGCGAGGTTTCGAATGGCGGTCAGCCGACGCGGATTGCTGATACCCAATATGGCATCGTCGAGAAGTTCAGGGAATGGGGTTTCCCGGTTAATCCGCTGATGAAGCGATTCACGTCCGCCCAGCAATTGCTTGAGCATTATAATGAAATCGGTGTTGCGCGGCCCGATCTCGATTACGATATCGACGGTGTGGTCTACAAGGTCGACCGGCTTGATCTGCAGGAACGGCTTGGCTTCCGCTCGCGCAGCCCGCGTTGGGCGACCGCGCATAAATTTCCAGCAGAGCAAGCCTTCACGACGGTTGAAAATATCGAAATTCAGGTTGGCCGCACCGGCGCGCTGACGCCGGTCGCGCGTCTTACCCCCATCACTGTCGGCGGTGTCGTCGTTACCAATGCCACGCTGCATAATGCCGATTATATCGAGGGCATCGGGAATAGCGGTGAGCGCATCCGCCCGGAAGATCACGATATCCGCATCGGCGACACTGTTATCGTGCAGCGGGCCGGCGATGTCATTCCGCAGGTTCTGGACGTGCTTCT
This sequence comes from Agrobacterium sp. MS2, assembly GCF_003261015.1. Taxonomy (NCBI): domain Bacteria; kingdom Pseudomonadati; phylum Pseudomonadota; class Alphaproteobacteria; order Hyphomicrobiales; family Rhizobiaceae; genus Agrobacterium; species Agrobacterium sp. MS2. Next base: position 56,281 of record NZ_QLNF01000003.1, read on the forward strand.
GGAAAAGCGACCGGCCGGGGCGGCAAAATACGCCTTCCCGGAAAAATGTCCGGTCTGCGGCAGCCATGCGGTGCGGGAGCGTAATGAGAAGACCGGCAAGCTCGATTCGGTCACGCGCTGCACCGGCGGTTTCGTCTGCCGGGCCCAGGCGGTGGAGCATCTGAAACATTTCGTCTCGCGTAATGCCTTCGATATCGAAGGGCTGGGCACCAAGCAGATCGATTTCTTCTTCGAAAGTGACGATCCTGCGCTCTCGATCAAGACCGCACCCGACATCTTCACGCTGAAGGCGCGTCAGGATGCTTCCCATCTGACCAAGCTCGAAAATATCGACGGTTTTGGCAAGGTCAGCGTCAGGAAGCTGTTCGACGCCATCGATGCCCGCCGCGAGATCGATCTGCACAGGCTCATCTTCGCGCTGGGCATCCGCCATGTGGGTGAGACTACGGCGAAGCTTCTGGCGCGCTCCTATGGCACTTACGACCATTTCGAAGAAAGCATGAAGGCGGCGGCGGATCCCGCAAGCGATGCGTGGGCCGAGCTTAATGCCATCGACGGCATCGGCGAGGTGGTGGCCCGCGCCATTGTCGAGTTCTACAAGGAGCCACGCAACCTAGACGTCATCGATCGGCTGATAAGGGAACTTCGTCCGAAAGAGGCGGAAAAGCCTTCTACGGAAGGCAGCCCGGTGGCAGGCAAGACGGTGGTGTTTACCGGCTCGCTGGAGAAGTTTACCCGCGACGAGGCGAAGGCCCGGGCGGAAAGTCTGGGCGCCAAGGTTGCCGGTTCCGTTTCGAAAAAGACCGATATTCTGGTGGCGGGGCCGGGAGCGGGCTCCAAGCTTGCCAAGGCGGCGGAACTGGGCGTGCAGACCATGGATGAGGACGAGTGGCTGGCGCTGATCGGCGGCTGAGGGGCGTCATGGAAATATTGTCCTCTGCCGCTAGAGCTTGTGCCTGAGACGGAGGGTAAGGCATGGATGACCGCATCGTCGTCAGCGCAGAGCAGGTCCGGGCGCTGGTTGACAGCCAGTTTCCTCAATGGGCGGCGTTAGATGTTCGGCCGGTGGAGCTGAGCGGCTGGGACAATCGCAGTTTTCGCCTTGGCGATGAAATGCTCATCCGCATGCCGAGCGCCACCCGTTACGTGGCGCAGGTCGAGAAGGAGCATCGATGGCTGCCAACGCTTGCGCCTTTCCTGCCTTTTCCGATCCCTGCTCCAGTAGCGCTCGGGCAGCCGGGGCAGGGTTATCCGTTCCGTTGGTCGGTCTATCGCTGGCTCGAAGGGGAACCGCTTGCTCAGCATCTGGAGAAGGTCGATCTGTCGGTCATTGCCATTGATGTCGCCACGTTCTTGAAATCATTACACGAGGCGGATGCTGTGGATGGCCCGGTCGCAGGGGCGCATAACTTTCATCGCGGGGGCTCGCTTGCAGTCTATGACGGGGAAGCGAAGGCCTCGGCGGCGCGGCTTGCCGGTGAGGTGGATCAGGCGCTGGCTATCGAGATATGGCAGCTTGCGCTTTCGAGCTATTGGCAAAAGCAGCGGGTGTGGGTGCATGGCGACATTGCCGAGGGCAATCTGCTGGTGAAGGATGGCAGGCTTTCGGCAGTCATCGACTTCGGCAGTTCCGGCGTAGGCGATCCGTCTTCTGATCTCATTCTCGCGTGGAATGTGCTTGATGCTGAAAGCCGGGCTGTTTTTCGCAGAGCGCTCGATCTGGATGAGGCCACATGGCAGCGCGGGCGCGGGTGGGCCTTATGGAAGGCGCTGATCGTTCTGGATGCCGAGCGCGGCCGTAACGAAAAAATGGCCGAATGGTCGCGCCGGACCATTCGGGAAGTGTTTGCCGACCACTTGTGCAGCTAACCGACTATCGAAGTCGTGCCATCACGTGGGCATCAACGTATTTGCCATCACGATAGGCGTCGTTGCGCAGGGTGCCTTCAAGTTCAAAACCGAATTTCTCGTGAAGCCGGATCGCGGGGAGATTGTCGGTGAAGACGTTGAGTTCGATGCGGCGGATATCGTGCCAATTATCGGCGGTGTCGATCAAAGCCGCCAGAATATATGTTCCGACACCTCTGCCGGCAAAATCGTCGTGGACACTGATCACCAGATCGGCAATGTGGGACTGTCTTCCTGCCCTGCGGAACAGTCCTGCATTGGCAACGATCTTTCCCCGCCATTCGCCAACGATGGTGATATCGTTGGGGCCGCGGTTCTCCATCGATTTTCGTGTTTTTTCAACCGACTGAAATGGTTGTCGAAGCGTGCCGTGACGGACGCCGGGCAGGTTGAACATTTCTGTCAGGGCTTCAGCGTCGTCCAGACGCGCGGCGCGCAGGACGACTTCATTCAAGCTGAATTGCGAATCTTCATTATCGGCAAATTTCACAGTCTGCATGCCTGTCTCCTCGGGCGTATGGGAGCAGGAGTGCGAACCCTGCTCGACTGGCAGGGTGGAAATGGATCGCTTAACGCGACGACATACCTTCCCCTGCCGGGTGGCCGGTGATGGTGTGACGACGGGTGGTGTTCTGCTTCGCGATCATGGGCGCACAATGCTTTTGCCGTGTAATTCTGTCAAGCAGGTGCGTTGCCCAGCAGGCTTCTGAGTTTTGACGGCAGCCTGCCGTCGATCGCCGCAAGACCCGCAGCAATCATCGCCATGCCGGCGAAGTGCTTCACTTCCAGTTGCTCCCCTAGAAGCAGGGAACCGAGCAGGATGGCGCTGACGGGGATGAGGAAGGTGACGAGGGCAAGGTTGGTGGCGCCGGCGCTGGCAAGAATGCGGAAGAAAATGAGATAGGCGAGCGCCGTCGAGAGCAGTGCGATGCCGACAAGCGCGCCCCACGTGCCGAGGCTCGGCATGGCGAGTGTCCATGGCTTGTCGATGAGAAGGGCGGCCGGGATCAGCATCAGTGCCGAAGAGGAAATCTGGCCGGTGGCGGTCATCAGCGGCGGCACGCCCATGGCCTTGAAGCGGCGGCCGAATATGCCCGCGAAGGCATAAGAGATGGCCGCGCCGAGGACGGCGATCTGGCCCCAGAGGCCGGATGAGCCGGTAAAGGCGGCGGGGCCGATCATGGTTGCTACGCCGGCAAAGCCGACCAATACGCCGGTCAGCTTATTGCCGGTCATCTTTTCATCAGTGGTGAGAAAATGCGCGACGATAACCGTGAAGAGCGGCGTTGTAGCATTGAGGATCGAAGCCAGTCCGCTGGCAATATGGGTCTGGCCCCAGACGATCAGGCAGAATGGAATGATGTTATTCAGAAGGCCCATGCCGAAAAAGGCGCGCCACACCGCCCATTGCCTCGGCAGGCGAAGGCCCATGATGCGGCAGACGATCTGAAGCGCGATTGCCGCAAGGGTAACACGCAGTGCGACGATGGTGACGGGAGGCAGTTCCTTGACCGCAACACCGATGAAAAAGAACGAACCGCCCCACAGGAGCGAAAGCGCGACAAGCATCGCCCATTCGCGGGCATCCATCTGTTTCTGTATCGCCATCATCATCTCCAAAACGCATGAGCATCGGCATGATCGCAGACCGAATCCCCGCCATCCACCCGATATTGGTTGAGTTAATCTCAAGCTCGGAGGTGATGGTTTTCACGTCGCGTTGTGTCTTGTTGCGTCCATTTACTCTCTGTTTTATGGTGTTTTCAAACGATTGTTTCTCGTTCGATAATTGAGTTGAGCTAAATCATGTCCACCGAACTCCCGTCTCTGAAAGGGCTGCAGGCCTTCGAGGCCGCAGCGCGCTATCGCAGCGTCACGCTTGCCTCCAACGAGTTGAATGTCACGCCCGGCGCCGTCAGTCTGCAAATCCGGGAGCTGGAGGCGCGGCTTGGTGTGCAATTGTTTTTTCGCAAGCCGCGTAGCATCCAGCTGACGCGCGAGGGGGAGCGTTATTACGGCGCGCTCCGCACCGCTTTCCGGATGATGCGCGAGGCGACGGCGGAGCTGACAGCGCGGTCTGAGATCACCGTTTTGACGCTGAGCTGCACACCGACCTTCGCCGTGCAATGGCTGATGCCGCGATTGCCCGCCTTCCAGCAGCAGCACCCGCAGGTGGATGTGCGCATCAGCGTCACGAACCGATTGGTGGATTTTTCGAGGGACGACGTCGATCTGGCCGTCCGGCACGGTTTCGGACGGTACGAAGGGCTTGAGAGCATCCGCTTCATTGATGACAGCACGTTGCCGGTCTGCTCGCCCCAGCTTCTTGAAAAATACGGCCCGCTACGGGAAGCGGGCGATCTGAAATCGGTCCCGCTGCTGCATGATGAAAACCGCAATGAATGGCGGCGCTGGCTGGAAGCGGCAGGTGCAGCGGAAGTCGACGCGTCCGGCGGCACCGTTTTCATCGACAGCAACGGCGCGCTGGATGCCGCCAAGGCCGGGCATGGCATTGCACTGACCCGGCGTTCGCTCGTTTCCCGCGAGCTTGCCGAAGGTGCATTGATTGCGCCATTCGGTAAAGACATGACCAGCACGCTCGCCTATTTCCTCGTTTATCCCAGGCGTATGCTCGATAATCCCGATCTCGCGACGCTCATCGACTGGATGCTTTCGGAAGCGCATTCCAGCGAAGCCGGTTCTCTTTGAGGCCGATCCGGTTTATGCCGGAAGAAACAACGGGAATCACTCTTGAAAACCATCGCCATCGACTTCGAAACCGCGAATGAAGAGCGGGGCAGCGCCTGCTCCGTCGGCCTTGCCTGGATAAAAGACGGGACGATCGTTCGTGTCGAGGAACGGCTGATCCGGCCGAAGGACATGCGGTTTTCGCCCTTCAACATCGCCGTGCACGGCATCCGCCCTGCCGATGTCGAGGATGCGCCGGAATTTCCCGAGGTGATGGAGGAGTTCATCGACGACTTCCATGGTGCGACGATGATAGCCCACAATGCCGCCTTTGATTTCAGCGTCATGCGCGCGTCCTTCGACAAATATCGACAGTCCTATCCCGATCTTTCCTATCTGTGCAGCGTCAAGATCGCCCGGCATGTCTGGCCCAATCTGGCGTCGCACAAGCTGAATGTGATCGCTCATCACCTTCAGCTGCGTTTCGTGCACCATAATGCCGCGGAAGATGCCGTTGTCTGCGCGGCCGCGTCGATTGCGGCGGCCAAGGCATTGAGTGTCGCCCATATCCACGATCTGCCGGAGAAAATCGGCATGGTGGCCGGTCGACTTACCGCCACGGGCTACCAGCCGTGCAGCATGAAAAAACGGCCTGCCGCCCGGGTTGCGTAACGGTGGCTTCCACCTATGTTTGAAGCAGCGTAACGGAGAAGATGCGATGACAAAGAAAACTCTGTCGGGCTTGTTTGCGGGCTTTCTGGTGTTGCTTCCGGTGACTGCGGCAAATTCGCAGGTGGTTGGCGAGGTCGGCGTCGACTGGATCGGCAATGATATCGTGATAGAGGCGATCGCTGATCCGAAGATCAAAGGCGTGACGTGCCATGTGACCTATTTCGAGCGTGGCGTCATCGACCGGCTGAAAAACGGCAACTGGTTCGAAGACCCCTCCAACAACGCCATTTCCTGCAGCCAGACCGGGCCGGTGGAGATTGGTGACATCAATCTTTCGAAGGGCGGCGAAGAGGTGTTTCGGCAGGGGATGTCGCTGGTCTGGAAGAAACTCGTCGTCAGCCGCGTCTACGACAAGGCCAATGATACGCTGATTTATCTGGTGCACGCGCGGGAACTGACCGATGGTTCCGCCAAGATGGCGATATCGACGGTGCCGCTCTATAACCAGCAGGTGACATGGGAAAAGGGCAAGCCGTAAGGCTCGCCCCCGCAATTGCCATGTCGATGCCGGGGATTACGCGGCTTCGCGCGCCAGTTCGTCGGCGATAACCGTATCGAGGTTGAGGAAGCAGACCATGCTTTTTTCCAACGCGACGATGCCGCGGCAGAAGCTTCGCTGTTCTTCCGGAATGATATCGGGCGCGGGCTGCAGGTCTTCGGAGCGGATGGTCATCATGTCGGAGACCTGTTCCACCAGAAGGCCGACCAGCTTGCCGCCGATATCGGTAACGATGATGGCGGAGCGCTCGGAGGGCTCGGTCATTTTCATGCCGAGGCGGCCGGCCATGTCGATGACGGGAATGACGGCGCCGCGCAGGTTGATGAGGCCGAGAACATAGGGCGGGGTGTGCGGCATCGGGGTCACCGGCGCCCAGCCGCGGATTTCGCGGATCGCCATGATATCGATGCAGAATTCCTGATCGCCCAGATGAAAGGAAACGATTTCGAGATATGCGCCGGATTGCTTGATGGCGTTGGACATGACGGCAGGTTTCCTCTGATGGCTCTCTAACAGGCCCACGCAGGATTGAGCTTTATGCGGCGGCCGGAGAATGGACCGGGAGACATCATGTCGAGGCTTGAAAAGCCGCTGGGGTCATAATGCATGGCAAGATTTTAAACTTTCCCTAACAATTCTCCATCTCGCCACGGCAAACTCCAGTATTTTACCGGTTTTCGACTGTGCGTGGACGGGCTATGATAGGAACATGAACGCGCTCGTTTCCCATCCTCTGAAGTTTATTCTGGCTGGACTTTCGGTGGTGGCTTCGCTTGCCATCGTGCTTCTTGCGTTTGACGGCTGGGTGCGGCACGGCACCGATATTTTCCTTTCCGCCGTGCAGAGCGGTATCGCCTGGTGCCTGTGACGCCGCGCCGTCGTCGGGCTTTGTGACAAATCAGCGCGGTCGGCTCAAATACGGCCAGTTGATTTGCCGTCGCCGCCGTCCTTCGCTATCTGTCTGTCGGACGCCCGGACACGGCGCAGGCTTTCGGGGTAGGATTGGACAATGAGAAATATTCGCATCGTATTGTGGGCGGTCGTGCTCGTTCTAGCCGGCGTCGTCAGCTGGCTGACGATCGAAATGACAAAGACCCGCGAGCAGATGGTGGAGACCGCCTATGGCGTGCCGTTCGAACTGACGGCTCAAACGGGTCAGCCGATTACCGAAAAAGCCTTTCAGGGCAAGCCGACAGCGCTTTTCTTCGGTTTCACCCATTGCCCGGAAGTCTGCCCGACGACCCTGTTCGAGCTGAATGGCTGGATGGAGAAGGTGGATCCGGCCGGCGACAAGCTGCAGGCCTATTTTGTTTCCGTCGATCCCGAGCGTGATACGCCTGAAATCATGCAGCAGTATGTGTCCAACGTGTCGAAGCGGATCACCGGCATTACCGGACCGGCCGACAAGATTGCCGAGATGCTGAAAGGCTATCGCATCTATGCCAAAAAAGTGCCGGTGGATGAGAAGGACCCGAATGGCGATTACACCATGGATCACACGGCATCCGTTATACTTCTCGATGCCAATGGCCGTTTTGCGGGAACGATCGCCTATGGTGAAAATCCCGATGTTGCCGAGCAGAAGCTTCAGAATCTGCTGAAGGGCGCGAAGGTTTAATTGCGTTCGGCTTATTGGACTGAGTGCGGTTTTGTGGCAAAGGCAGATTGAACAGCCGAAGCCAGAGGAAACAGCCTGCCGTGAGCGAAATCCGACTTTACGTCACCACGACCGAAATCAAGGCCGGTGAAATTCTCGATTTGATGTCGGACTATTTCGGCGAGGAGGATGTTGCGATCGCCACGACCGAGGTGGACGAGAAGCGTGACATCTGGGAAGCCTCTGTCTATTTGATGGCGGAGCAGGAAGAGGAATTTCGCGAGCGCATCAGTACGCTGCTTGCGCCGGCCTTTCCGGGCCTTGTCATCGAGAAGGAGATTGTTCCTGATGTCGACTGGATCGCCAGATCGCTTGAAGGTTTGAAGCCTGTCCGGGCAGGGCGTTTCATTGTTCACGGCGCTCATGATCGCGACAAGGTGCGGCCGAACGATCTGGCCATCGAAATCGAGGCGGGACAGGCTTTCGGCACCGGCCATCATGGCACGACGGCGGGGTGCCTCGAAATGATCGAAGAGGTTCTGCGGGCGCGGCCCGTGCGCAACGCGCTCGATCTCGGCACTGGCAGCGGCGTTCTGGCCATCGCCGTGCGCAAGATGCGTCCTATTCCCGTGCTTGCGACGGACATCGATCCCGTCGCTGTGAGGGTGGCGAAGGAAAATGTCCGGCTTAACGGCATTGTCTCGGGCATGGTGCTGGAGACGGCGCCGGGTTTTCACTCGGACGCCTTCCGCAAGCATGGCCCGTTCGATCTCATCATCGCCAATATTCTAGCGCGGCCACTCATCAAGATGGCGCCGCAGCTCGTCACGCATCTGGCACCCGGCGGCACTGTCATCCTGTCGGGTATTCTGGCGTCACAGCGCTGGAAGGTGCTTTCCGCCTATAATGGCGCAAGGCTTTCCCATGTCCGCACCATCTGGCGCAATGGCTGGGTGACGCTGCATCTTCGCAAGGACTGAAGCTCTCGCAACATTTATTGCGGACAAAAGAAAAGGCGGCGCTTTCGCGCCGCCTGAAAACCCGCGAGCCTGGGAGGAGCTTGCTCAAGCGGGTAGACGTATTCCTGTCCGGACGGGGGGTAGGGAGGAATGCCGCGCCGGATAAAATCAGAATACGTAGCTGGACTTTGCCTTGCGACGCAGATCGGCGCGGTTCATGCCGAGCGCTTCGAGCGACTTGTCGTCGAGGTTCAGAAGGGCGGCGTTGACATGACGGCTGACCTGACGCTCGCGTGCTTCAACGACGCGATCGAAGGCGGTGCGGAGGAAAGATTTTGCCATTGCTTCAAATCCTTGTTTGCCAGGAGAGTGTCTCTCTCGCTGTGTTGATCCTGATATAAGCGATGTGTTTTTGTTTGGTTAGAGGGTATATATCAGGGTAGGAATGCATTTTTTGCATATCACTAAGCCTTCAGTATTACTTATTTCGCAAAATATGCCCAATTTATCACCGCAATCCCGGGCATCACTTATGTCTTGAAACCGGCTTTGTCCGCGTGGCATTGTCGTTGCGCGCCAACGATTTGATGGTGCCGACAAACAGCTTTCTCCATGTCAGTTCCCGAAAGATGCCCATGTTCCAGACCTTCGAAAACAAATCCGCGCCGCAATTCGGCAAGGCTCGCGTCGAGGCGCTGCGCGCCGGTTTCGATGCCCTCGGTATCGATGGGTTTCTGGTGCCGCGTGCCGATGAATATCAGGGAGAATATGTGCCTGAGTGCGCCGAGCGCCTCTCATGGTTGACCGGATTTACCGGTTCCGCCGGCATTGCACTGGTAACGCGGAAGGAAGCGGTGGTATTCGTCGATGGGCGCTATACGACGCAGCTAAGCTCGCAGGTTGACCAGACAGTGTTCACTGGTGGTGATCTGGTCGGTGCGCCACCCTCCGTCTGGCTTGCCGAACATGCTCCAAAGGGTTTCCGGCTTGGTATCGATCCGTGGCTGCACACCGGCGCCGAATTGAAGCGGCTGGACAAGGCGATCGCCGGCAAAGGCGGTTCAATCGTTCTTCTGGAAAAGAACCCGCTCGATGCGCTGTGGCAGGATCGTCCCTCCGAACCGCTGGAGCCCGTCGTCATCCAGCCAGAGGCATTTACCGGCAAACTGGCGAAGGAGAAGATTGCCTCACTGGCGGAAACCGTTTCCGCAAAGGGGGCGGATGCACTGCTGGTGACCGATCCTTCGTCAATCGCCTGGATTTTCAATGTTCGCGGCAACGACGTGCCGCATACACCGCACCCGCTCGCCCGCGCGATCATTTACGCAGATGGCAGGGCCGATATTTTTCTCGACAAGCGCAAGACCGGCATCGAGGCCGAGGCCTATCTGGCGCAGCTCGCGACACAATTGCCGCCGTCGAAGATCGCGGATCGCCTGCACGCCATTGCCAGCGCCAAGGGCCGGGTGATGGTGGATGCCGATCTGACGCCAGTGGCGCTGACCGGCGCAATTACCGCAGCGGGCGGCTCCCTGATCGAGGAAGCCGATCCAGTCCGTCTGCCCCGCGCGCGCAAGAACAGAGCTGAGCTTGCCGGTTCCGCCGCCGCCCATGTGCAGGATGGGGCGGCCATGGTCGAATATCTCTGCTGGCTGGATCGCCAGCAGCCCGGCACGGTGACGGAAATCGACGCCGTCAAGGCGCTGGAGGCGGCTCGCGTCAAGGTGGGGCAGGGGCTGCAAAACCCGCTCAAGGATGTCTCTTTCGACACGATTTCCGGGGCCGGCGCACATGCTGCCATCATCCATTACCGCGTCACGACAGATACGGATCGCACACTTGCCGATGGTGAGATGTTCCTCGTCGATTCCGGTGCGCAATATGTTAACGGCACCACGGACATTACCCGCACCGTTGCCGTCGGCAGCGTTCCGGAGGAGCAGAAGCGCTTCTTCACGCTGGTCCTGAAGGGCATGATCGGCATAAGCACCGCACGGTTTCCAAAGGGAACGCGCGGTTGCGATCTCGATCCGCTGGCGCGCATCGCTCTCTGGAAAGCTGGCGCGGATTATGCCCACGGCACCGGCCACGGTGTCGGTTCCTATCTTTCGGTGCATGAGGGGCCGCAGCGCATTTCGCGGCTGTCGACACAGGAGCTTTTGCCCGGCATGATCCTGTCGAACGAGCCGGGTTATTATCGTCCGGGTGCCTTCGGCATCCGTATCGAAAACCTTATCTATGTGCGCGAGGCGGAGGAGGTGGCCGGAGGCGACCAGCCGATGTTCTCTTTCGAGACGCTGACATGGTGCCCCATTGACCGACGGCTGGTGGTCACCGCACTTTTAACTGACGAGGAGCTCAACTGGCTAAATGCCTACCACGCAGGCGTGCTGGAGAAGCTTTCTCCCCTGATAACCGACGAAGAAGTCAAGGCGTGGCTCGTTGCGGCGACCAAGCCATTGGAGCGGGTTGCTTAAAGCAGCCCGAAATGCCGGATGGTGATGACGATGGCCCAGCCGACGGCGAGCATCGTCAGGCCGGGAAAGCGCAGGCAGACCAGAAGGGCGCCCACCATGCCGATCTTCACCTCGTATCCGCCTTCAAAAAAGGCGGGTGCGACGAGCGTGGTGAGAACCGCCACGGGAACGGCGTTCAGGCCCGCCTCCATCCGCGGCGGGATGGATTTCATCCGCGTCATCAACACATAACCGCCGATGCGGGTGAGATAGGTGGCGATGGCGGCGAGTGCGATCAGGAAAATCGTATCTGCATGCAGAACGTTACTCATGGCGTTTCCACCCCATTCTCAGAATTCGTCGCGCCATTCGGTTTCGGCGGATAGAGGACCGCGACGAGAATTCCGGCGACGGCGCCGAGACTGACATGCCACGGCGAACCGACGATGTGATAGGCAACCGTTGCGCCGACTGCACTTGCCAGCATGACAGGGTAGAAATTTTCTCGCTGACGGAAGCTCAGCACCATGCCCATGAAATAGATCGGCAGCAGGACATCGAGACCGATGGCTTTCGGGTCGCCGATCATATTGCCGAGCGATGCGCCGAGAATGGTCATGGCCAGCCACAGCACATAAACGGGTGCCGCAAAGCCCATGTACCAGGAAAAGCCCACCGTGCCGGTATTTTCGTATTTCCTCACCGATTCGGCGAATTGCGGATCCACCAGCACGAAGAAACCCGCGGCCTTCTGCAGGAATGACCAGTTCGAGATCATTCGGGCGATGGCGGCGGAATAGAGGATATGGCGGAAATTGACGGCGAACACGGAAAGAACGATCAGCCAGGGGGCAACCTTCTGGCCGAACAGTTCGATACCGACGAGCTGGCTTGCGCCGGCGTAGACGGTGCCGCTCATGATCGTGGCTTCGGTGACGCTCAGCCCGTTATCGACCGCGACCGCGCCGAACAGCGCACCGAAAGGGGCGGCGGAGAGGGCGATCGGGAAACCGCCCTTCAATCCCTCGCGAAAATCTTTATTGAACATCTCTGGAACTCCTTGCCGCCGCTCTATCGCCGTCCCGTCCGACTGGCAAACGAATTGCATGAATGGATCGATTGATTAACTTGAAGCTTCCGTTACGGTATGCTGCCGGGCGGGCGGTCTCATCGCCCTCTTCCGGCGCCGCTGAACAATCTGACCATGGAAGATCGATGCTGGAGAAGCAGGAGAAGGCCGCGTTGGCCGCACGTGTCCGGGACTATCTTGCCCGGGAAGCCGAAGCTGAAATCGGCCTTCTGCAGGCGGAAATCTTCGTGGATTTTCTGGCGGAGGAATTGGGATATGTGTTCTACAATCAGGGGCTTCGCGATGCGCAGGCGGCGATTCTGAGACGTCTTGAGGACGCGGCGGGGGATATAGACGTGCTGGAGAAACCGAAGCCGCGCTGATGCACCCACTGCGCAGAGGCCTATCAAAAGGGCTCCTGTGGCGAGCACGGCAATCGGTAAACTGGTAGGCGCAGCTCCCTTTAATCGCGCAATATGTCGCGGCTTTTAAGAATGATCGCGCCTTTTTCACGCATCGTCGCAATAGCGGCTTTTATACCCTGCGGGTCGATGCCGCGGCTGGCATCTTCGATGAAGCGGACCTTGACGCCGGGCAGCATGTCCAGCGCATCGAGCACCGAAAAACTGACGCAATAATCGGTGGCGAGGCCACAGACATCGAGTTGCGTCACGCCCTGTCGGGTCAGATAATCGGAAAGCCCCGTCGTCGCGCCCTGGTCATTGTCGCGAAAGGCGGAGTAGCTGTCGACAGCGGGGTTTTCGCCTTTCTGCTGAATGTAGTCGAAAGCTTCCGTCTTCAGATCCGGGTGGAATTCCGCATCCGCCGTGCCCTGCACGCAATGGTCGGGCCACATCATCTGCGGTTTGCCGGAGAGTTCGCCCATGTCGAAGGGTTTCTTGCCGGGATGCTGCGAGGCGAAACTGCCGTGGTTTTCCGGGTGCCAGTCCTGCGAGGCGACGATGAGGTCGTAGCCGCCATTGTCGATCAGGGCATTGGCAGTGGGCACGACCTTGTCTCCATCGGCAACGGCCAGATTGCCGCCCGGGCAGAAACCGTTCTGAATATCGATAAGCAGCAACGCCTTCATGATGGCCTCCCTTTTCCGGGCAGGATGCCAAGCTGCTCCTGGGGGATCAAGCCTTTTTCCGCCTGCCCGGCATGTGCTGTGGTGGGGAGCAGCGACCTTTCATGTCGCACTCCTGCCGCATTTCCAGCAAATTTCCGGCAAAGTCGGAAATTACCTGACAATACGGCGGAAATTTTTCAAGGCCAATGACGCCATTAGGGCGCTTCCCCGGGACCACGCGGTGCACAAGCACCCGGTATCCGCGTAAGTCATTGTTTTGCCTTAGCCCCACAATGCGCAGACTTTAACGAAATATTTTTGCAGGGACTCGTAAACACTTTGGTTACCATAATTCGTCATGCTTCGAACCAGTCAGTTCCGAAAGCGGCCCGGTGTTCGCCCGTTCTTCGGATGTCCCAAAATCCCTCCGGCGTCGGCCGGGTATGCGTGAACGGTTCGAGTAACGAGTATCATGGCGTTTTCTGCTGCGGCCTATAACGGCGCCGGTCTTGCCGGTTCGCATTCCCTCAAGAGAGGCAAATCCTTTTCGTTCGGGCGAATGTCGGCGCTTCTTGGTGGCGGTGCCTTTGCCGGCCTTTTTGCCTTTGCCGCTTTCGCTTCGCTGCACGGTATGGCCGCCGCCTCGCATGGCGTCGGACAATTTGAAAAGACGCTTGTGGCAAGGCTGGATACAGCCGAGGCGGCGATTGCCCGCACGGCGGCGCGTGATATTCACGTCCGCAAGTTTTCCCGCCTGAGCGACCACAGTCACGGCCAGCAGAAGGCCGTCCGCCTTGCCGGCATCATGCCGGAGATCGGCGCGAAAGAATTCGGCGAACGATTTGGCGCGGCGGCGAACGCCAAAGGACAGGCGACCGTCAAGGAACTTGCCGCGCTTCAGCCTTCCGCGATCGTCGATTCGGCGCTTGGACGCACCTCCGAGGTTGCCTATCAGAGCGCCGTTCCACAGCATCCGGCATTCGAAGTGGCGCTGGCCCGACCGCAAGTCGAGGAAGAGGCAAGCAGTCTGCTTCCCGACGACGTGCCGCTGCCAAGCTTCAGACCTGATGTCGCGACAGCTCAAACGGTCGAGCCGTCACCGCGTCCTGCGGCAACTGCCAAGGCGGATGAGCGCGTTCCCGCTGTCGCCTCTGCGTCTGCTTTCGATGCGCCGGTTCCGCTGCGGGCGCCGCAGGCGCCAAAACAGAGCACCGGCGCCATGCTGGCCTTCGCGAAACCGGATAATCCGATGCGTGAGCCAAGCAAGATGGATGCGGTTCCGTGGCCTGACCGTGGCAATGGCACGGCGATCTACGATATCTCTTCCGGCGTGGTGCACATGCCGAATGGCGAGAAACTGGAAGCGCATTCCGGTATCGGCAAGATGCGCGACAATCCCGATTATGTTCACGTCAAGATGCGCGGGTCCACACCGCCTTCAAGCTACAAGCTGACAATGCGCGAGGCGCGCTTCCACGGCGTTGAAGCCATTCGCCTGACGCCGGAAAACGGTGTCAATCCGCACGGCCGCGACGGGCTTCTTGCTCATACATACATGCTGGCGAAACGCGGCGAATCCAATGGCTGCGTTGTGTTCCGCGACTATTCCCGCTTCCTCGCGGCCTTCAAGCGCGGTGAGGTCAAGCGCATGGTGGTCGTGCCGAAGCTGAACGGCAACCGCCCGACGCTCGCGAGCAGCGGTGGTAAAAGCGGCGGCAAGACGCTGCTCGGCATGTTCTCGCGCGGCAGCGACTCGTGACTGCGCGAATATTTAACGGCTGCGCCGCTGCGTCAGCACCATGCCGGCCAGAATGAGCAGGATGCCGAGAGCGCTGGCCCAGATTTTCGGCGGATGATCGCTGAAAAGATCGAGCATCACACCTGAGACCATCTGGCCGCTTATGACCAGAAGCGCGGTGTTGACCGCGCCGATGCGGGGGATGAGCCAGCTTCCCGAAGCGATGAAGACGACGCCGATGGGGCCGCCGATAAAGGCAAGCCAAGGTGCATCGGCCGCACCCGGTGGAATGAGGCCGCCGACAACGAGTCCGATCACGGTCAGCACGGCAAAACCGACGATGTGATTCCAGAAAGACGCGATGAGCGGCGAGTTTGACAGGCTGAGTCGGCCGTTGATCTGGCGGCTCAGCGCCACGAAGACGCCGCCGGTAAAGGCCATGGCGATCCAGACGATCATGCCGTTCTCCCGACAAGGATGATGAGTGCGCTGCCGCACAGAATGAGCGCCACTGCCGCCATGTCCCGAAGGTCCGGCTTTCTTCTGGGCAGTCCGAACAGACCGAAAATATCAGCCAGAAGGCTGAAGATGACCTGTCCACCAAGTCCGAGCGCAATGGTTCCCGAAAGCGCCAGCGGTGAATTGACGGCGGTGGAGGTGAGGATGACGATCGCGGCACCCACAACGCCGCCGCAATAGGCCCAGAGCGGCGCTTTCGGTTTTGCCGGGGCCGAAAGGTCTTTCTTCGAACGCATGATAGCCAGATAGACCAGCGCCGCCACCGTGCCGGTGCCGTGCGCCGTCCAGGAAGAAAACAGCGCGTTGCCGTAATGGGCGAGCTGTCCGTTGAAATGCACCATCAGCGTCAAAAGACAACCGCTGGCGAAGGCGGCGGCGAGATGCAGCGGATTCAGGCGTGGATGCGTCGTGTCTGTCATGTCGGATCGGAAAAGCTGAAGATGGATACGAGCTTTAGCCCATCTGCGCCTGAATCGGAATCGAATTGCGAGAGCTGGCGGATTTGGACGAGATTATCCTGAGCGTTGCGGAACAAGCGATGTGGCTACGCATTATTGCAGCATGAAGAAAACGACACGCAAACCGTTGAACCGGATGACGATTTTCGTCGTCTCGATTTTTATTGTCGGAGCCGTTGTGGCGGCAATTTATCTCATCGGCTTCACGCCCGGCGAAGTGTAAGACGGAGCGATCAATGACCGGCTGGGGCGGCGTCGCCCTTGCCGCGTTCCATTGCAACGCGTGCCCTGGCGACCGCGAAGCGAATACCGCGCAGCAGGAACCGGCTGGTTTCCAGATAGGCCCGATAGGGCAGGACAGTAAAATACCGCCAGCGCGGCAGGCGGTAAATGCGCAGATTGTTCTGGATCTGGCTTTCACCATCCGCATCCTGTGTGGCGCAGAGCGGATAGATGAAGGCGGCCTTCAGGCCGGAGAGATATTCAAGATCGAAGGCGATATCGTAGGCGAGCCGCATCGGGATGAGCTTCGATATCCATTGTCCGGCACGACGGTTGACGAGATAGGCGCCTGAGCCTTTCTCGCGTGTCAGCGCAATGGCGAGCGAGCGACCGTTCGAGAGCGGACGGAACGGAAATTTCCGCCCATTGCTGACCGTCGTGAGACGCAGCAAGTCCCAGTCTGAGCCATTCAGCGCCGCCTCATCAATCGCATTGAGAAAATCATCATCGAAGATCACGTCATCCTCGAGGATGAGCGAGATATCGGCATCGCCTTCCATGAATTTTCGGGCGCAGGCGACATGGCTGAGATAGCAACCGATTTCCGGAGGTGACGTGCGGCGGCCATGCATCAGCATATAGGAAATTTCGCTGAATTCCGGGATTGGATAATTCAGCTCCCTGCCATTGACGCCTGGGATGCGCTCCGCCTTGAGACCCATGGCATCAAGGCGCGCGGTCATATCCGCGAGGCGCTTGGTGGCGCCGTCCATGTTGATCAGGAAAACCGCAAGCTTGCGCTGGCTTTTCGGCAATATATGCAAAGCAGTCCTCACCCGGTTCTCACATCCCATTGCAACTCCTTTATTGCAATGGCGTGACGTGGGCTATGGGAAAAGCGGCCTTCAGGCACTCATAGTTGTTGAATCAAACCTTTTCCACAAATCCATCCAGCACGCGCTTCTGGCCGGCGCGGTCGAAGTCGATGGTGAGCTTGTTCCCCTCGATGGCAGCGATATTGCCGTTGCCGAACTTGATGTGGAAGACGCGGTCGCCGACGAAGAATTTTGACGGCGTGTCGGCCACGGATTTGGCCACCAGTTCCCCATCGATGGTGCGGGTGCGCGGGCCGCTTTCGCCATAGCCAATACGTTCCACCGCATGGCCGGAGCGCGTGCCCCAGTTGTCGCGGGTGGCATCGCTACGGTTCTGCTGCGCACGCTTCCAGCCCGGGGTGGAATAGGTGTTGGCAAAGGGATCTGCCTTGTCGAAACGCGATTGTCCGTAGCCACCACGCCCGCCATAACTGCCGTAATTGCTGTCGGATGCTGCGACATCGACATGGGCGGGCGGCAGTTCATCCAGGAAGCGCGAGGGCAGGGTGGATTGCCACAGCCCGTGAATGCGCCGGTTCGAGACGAACCAGATATGGCAGAGTTTCTTGGCACGCGTAATGCCGACATAGGCAAGACGACGTTCTTCCTCCAGACCGGAGCGGCCGCCTTCATCCAGCGCCCGCTGGTGCGGAAACAGGCCTTCCTCCCAGCCGGGCAGGAAGACGGTGTCGAATTCCAGACCCTTGGCGGAATGCAGCGTCATGATGGAGACGGCATCGAGATTTTCGTTCTGCTCGGCATCCATGACGAGGGCGACATGCTCGAGGAAACCGCGCATGCTTTCAAAGGCTTCCATCGAGCGGATGAGTTCCTTCAGGTTCTCAAGGCGTCCGGGCGCTTCGGCCGTCTTGTCGGCCTGCCACATGGCGGTATAGCCGCTTTCGTCGAGAATCTGCTCGGCAAGCGTGGTGTGCTCGGTGTTTTCGAGCAGACCCTGCCAGCGGCGGAAATCCTGCACCACATCGAACAGCGCCTTGCGCGCCTTCGGCTTCAGCTCGTCGGTTTCGATGATGTCGGCCGCCGCCGCCAGCATCGGAATGTCGCGGGCACGCGCATAGTCGTGCAGGTTGCGGATCGTCGTATCGCCAAGGCCGCGCTTCGGCGTATTGACGATCCGCTCGAAGGCGAGATCGTCGGCCGGCTGGCAGACGAGGCGAAAATAGGCCATGGCATCGCGGATTTCGAGGCGCTCATAAAAGCGCGGGCCGCCGATGACGCGGTAATTGAGGCCGAGCGTGACAAAACGGTCTTCGAATTCGCGCATCTGGAAGGAGGCGCGGACGAGGATCGCCATGTCGTTCAGCAGGTGACCCTTGCGCTGAAGCTGCTCGATCTCTTCGCCGACTGCGCGGGCTTCCTCCTCGGAATCCCAGGCCGCATGCACCACGACCTTTTCGTCGTCAGGGCTGCTGCGTTCGGTAAACAGCGTCTTGCCGAGGCGTCCCTCATTATGCGCGATGAGGTGGCCGGCCGCGCCGAGAATATGCTCGGTGGAGCGGTAATTGCGTTCGAGCTTGATGACCTTGGCGCCGGGAAAATCCTTGTCGAAGCGCAGGATGTTGTCCACTTCCGCGCCGCGCCAGCCATAGATCGACTGGTCGTCGTCACCCACACAGCAGACGTTTTGCGGCTCGCCCTTGGCGCGCTGCGCAAGCAGCCGCAGCCACATATATTGCGCCGTGTTGGTGTCCTGATATTCGTCCACCAGAATGTAACGGAACTTCTGGTGATACTCCTTCAGAATATCCGTATGGCGGCGGAAGATGCTGATCGGGTGCATCAGAAGATCGCCGAAATCGCAGGCATTCAGCGTTTTCAGCCGGTTCTGATAGGCGGTATAGAGCTCGCGGCCCTTGCCATTGGCGAAGGCGCGGCTGTCTCCTTCAGGAATATCCGGCGGCGTCAGGCCCTTGTTCTTCCAGCCGTCGATCATGCCGGCGAACTGTTTGGCCGGCCAGCGCTTGTCATCGAGACCTTCGGCCTGGATGAGCTGCTTGATCAGCCGCACCACGTCATCCGTATCGAGAATGGTGAAATCCGACTTCAGGCCGACGAGTTCGGCGTGACGACGCAACAGCTTGACGCCGATGGAGTGGAACGTGCCGAGCCAGGGCATGCCCTCGACCGCGCCGCCGACGAGAACGCCGATGCGTTCCTTCATCTCGCGGGCGGCCTTGTTGGTGAAGGTCACGGCGAGGATCTGGCTGGGATAGGCCCGGCCCGTTGCGAGAATATGGGCAATGCGGGTTGTCAGAACACGGGTCTTGCCGGTGCCGGCGCCGGCGAGGACGAGAACCGGCCCGTCCAGCGTTTCCACGGCATCGCGCTGTTCCGGGTTGAGGCCGGAAAGATAATCGGGTGCGGCACGCGTTTGATCGCGCGCAGCCATGGCGCGGGCGGCAATGCCAAGCCCGCCGCCGTTTTCCGAAGGGGCATTGTTCGTCGCCCTGCGCGGCGCCACGGGTTCCTCATCGAAGAACGGCATATCGTCAAAACTGTTGCTCATGCGGCCCAATGTAGTGATTCGGGATATAAAGGCCAGAACCGTGTTCTGCTTTTATTCCGGTATCGCTGCTCAAAATGCCTATTCCAAGGCATTATTTCGGGTTCATGCCCTCTGATCGGCATCAAAAGCGGCATCGACAGGCACTTGAAGGGCCACCGCAAGCTGGTTGGTCTTGGCGGCGAGCGCGATAATCCGCATCAGATCGGCATGCTGTTCATTCGTCATGCCCTTGGCTTTCGCGGCCGCCGTATGGGAATGGGCACAATAGGAGCAGCCATTGGTGACGGACACTGCGATGTAAAGCATTTCCTTCACCAGCGGGTCGAGCGCCGAGGGTGTCGCCATCACCGCCTTGACCTCGGCCCATGTCTTTTCCAGAAGATCAGGATCAAAGGCGAGGTAAAGCCACATATTGTTGATGAAGTCCGATTTGCGGGTGGTGCGGATATCATCGAACACCGCTTTCACGCGCGGATCGGCTTCGGGATTTTGTGTTTTCGTGACGGTGCTCATGGCTTCCTCCGGCTCATTTCGTGCTGACAGACTACCGCGCTGAACAATATTTGCGATAATATAGCGTTTATGGTGTGCTCGACGAGAATCCATCACAAATTACAATTACGTAAGAAACGTATTTGTGCGTTGCCTCGTTTTAAACGACGGGGAATACTGCTGATGTCCCGAAGCCTGTGCTTCAGGGGCTTTCTTATGCTGCGATGATCAACCGGAGAACTATATGCGGGTCTGGAAACAGGTGGGTGTCAGTCTGGCCGTGGTGGGGGCAGGTCTCTGTCTCTGGGGCGTCTATTCGCCCGACGCCCGCAATATGCTCGCCAGCATCGGGCTGGTCAAAGCACCCGCTGCTTCGGTCGAAGTCGCCGCAGCCGGCGGACCGGCGGCCGGCGCGCCGACGGGACAGAATGCGGGTGGCGCACGCCGCAACAATAACGCCACACTGGTTGTGACCGCCCCTGTGAAGAAAGGCACGGTCAACGACCGGTTGAACGCCATCGGCAATGGCGAGGCGATCCAGTCGGTCGTCGTCATGCCGCAGGTTTCCGGCACGCTTTCTGAAATTCGTACATCGTCCGGTGCACGCGTCGTGAAGGGGCAGGTGCTGGCGCGGCTCGATGACGAGGAGCAGGTGATCGAACGCGACAAGGCGCAGGTGGCGCTGCGCAGCGCCGTCGAAAAATCCAATTCCTACAAGAACCTGAAATCCGTTTCGCGCCTCGACGTGCTGGATGCCCAGATTGCCGAAGAAGCCGCCAAGCTTGCGCTGAGCACCGCCGAACTCAATCTCAAGCGGCGTGATATTGTCGCGCCCATCGAAGGCGTGGCCGGTATCGTCGCCGCCAATATCGGTGACAATGTCACGACGCAGTCCACCATTGTCAGCATTGACGACCGGTCTGAAATTCTCGTCAATTTCTGGGCTCCCGAGCGTTTCGCGACTGCGATCAAGATCGGCATGCCGGTGGAGGCCACGTCGATTTCGCGCCCGGGTGAGACTTTCAAGGGGGAGATCGAGGCCGTCGACAACCGTGTCGACGAGGCGAGCCGCACCATCCGCATCCGGGCGAAGTTCGGAAATGAGAAGGATGAGCTCAGGGCGGGCATGTCATTCGGCGTCACCATGCGCTTCGCCGGGGAAACTTATGCCTCGGTTGATCCGCTGGCCGTGCAGTGGGATGCGGAAGGCTCCTATGTCTGGCGTGTGGCTGACAATAAATCCAACAAGGTGCGGGTGCAGATCGTGCAGCGCAACCCGGATGCCGTTCTCGTCAAGGCTGAACTGGCGGAAGGCGAACCTGTCGTGATTGAGGGCCTGCAGCGCGTGCGCGAAGGCGCGGCGGTGCGGGTCGGCAACCAGCCCAAGCCCGAGGAGGTTGCCAGCCAATGACGACCCAGCCGCCTTCCGGTCAGGATTCCAAGCTCGCCTTTACCGCATTGTTCGTGCGTCGGCCAATTCTGGCAGCGGTCCTTAACACGCTGCTGGTCGTTGCCGGCCTCGCCGCTCTGGTCGGCGTCGAAGTGCGCGAACTGCCCGACGTCGACCGGCCGACGATCAGCGTCAGGACCACGTATGAAGGTGCCGCGCCTGAAACGATCGATCAGGAGGTAACGCAGACCATCGAAGGTGCGGTGGCGCGTGTCAGCGGCATCAAATCCATCGCGTCCAACTCACAATTCGGCACCAGCCGCGTGACGATGGAATTCGGCGACAATGTCGACATGGCCGTTGCGGCCAATGATGTGCGCGATGCCATTGGCCGCGTCACCAACCAGTTGCCTGACGATGCTGACGAGCCGCAAATCATCAAGGCGGATTCCGACAGCCAGCCGATCATGCGGCTTGCCGTCACCTCGTCCACGCTCAGTATGGAAGATCTGACAAAGCTGGTGGATGACGAAATCATCGACCGTCTGGCTGCCGTCGATGGTGTGGCCGATGTGGAGCTTTACGGCGACCAGGAAAAGGTCTTTCGCGTCGATCTCAATCAGGCAGCATTGGCGAGCCGCGGTTTGACGGTGACCGATGTTTCCAACGCGCTTGCAAGCGCTGCCCTCGATGTTCCGGCGGGTTCGCTGAAAAGCACGACGCAGGATATCGTCGTGCGCGCCACCGCGAGCCTGACAAAGCCCGAGGATTTTTCCAATCTTCTCATCAAGAACAATATCCGCCTCAGGGACGTGGCGACCGTCATGCTGGGGGCGGACGACGAATCCACGTCGCTGCGCTCGAACGGCGTTCAGGGCGTCGGTCTTGGCATCATCCGCCAGGCACAGTCAAACACGCTCAGTATCTCGACCGGTGTGAAAGCCGCCGTCGACGCCATGTCGGCCAATCTGCCGGAGGGCACGCGTGTCGTCGTGACCAGTGACGATGCCGTCTTCATCGAAGGCGCGCTGCACGAGGTCGAACTGGCGCTCGGGCTCTCGGCGATCATCGTCGTTGTGGTGCTTTATCTCTTCCTGCGCGACTGGCGCGCCACCCTCATTCCGGCGATCACCATGCCGGTGGCGCTGATTGGCACCATCGTCGCCATTTATATGGTCGGCTTCTCCGTCAATATCCTCACACTGCTCGCCATCGTTCTGGCAACTGGTCTGGTGGTCGATGACGCCATCGTTGTGCTGGAAAATATCGTGCGCCGCCGGGCGGAAGGCATGGGGCCCCGGGCCGCTGCCGTTCTCGGCACCCAGGAGGTGTTTTTCGCCGTCATCGCGACGACGGCGACGCTGGCTGCCGTGTTCATTCCGCTTTCTTTCCTGCCGGGTCAGCTTGGCGGCCTGTTCCGTGAATTCGGTTTTGTCCTGGCCTTCGCGGTGGGTTTGTCCTCCATCGTGGCACTGACGCTGTGCCCGATGCTTGCTTCGCGCATGCTGAAGGAGGGGCTGAAGGAGCCGACTGGGCCGCTCGCCTGGTTCGGTAATGTCTTTGCCTCCACATACAAGTCGACGCTGTCCGCCTGCCTCAACAACCCCCTCATCGTCATCGTCGTTGCGCTCATCTTTTCCGGCCTGTCGTGGATCGCCTTCGGCATGATCCAGAGTGAATTGACGCCGCGCGAGGACCGCGCCTCTATCATGATGCGGGTCACCGCGCCGCAGGGCGTCAGCCTCGAATATACCCGCGACCAGTTGCAGCGGATCGAAGAAAACCTGCAGCCGCTTCGCGACAGCGGGGAAATCCGTAACATCTACTCCATCACTGGCATGAACGGCTCGTCCAATACCGGCTTCATGGTGCTGACGCTGGCGCCCTGGGCCGACCGAGATCGCACTCAGAACCAGATCGCTGCCGATGTCACCTCTGCCGCCAACAAGGTTCCGGCGTTGCGGGGCAACGCGATGCAGCCGAACAGCCTCCGCATTCGCGGCGCCGGCAACGGATTGCAGATGGCGATGGTCGGCAGCAATTATGCGGCGCTGACAGAGGCGACGCAGAAATTGCTGCTTTCCATGGAAGAAAGCGGCCTGTTTGATACGCCACGTTTCGACAACGAACCCAATCAGGCGCAGATTTCGGTCTCCATCGACCGTGAGCGCGCGTCTGATCTCGGGATCGACATCACCGGCCTCTCTCGCGCCATGCAGTCGCTGCTGGAAGGGCGCTCGATTGTCGACGTCTTCGTGGATGGCGATGCGATCCCGGTGCGGCTCCTGTCCTCCACCCGGCCGATCAATGATCCGACCGATCTTGAGAATGTCTTCCTGAAGACGGGCGACGGCAAGATCGTGCCGATGTCGGTCATCGCGTCGCTCAAGGAAAATGCGGTTGCGCCGCAGCTCAACCGCGAACAGCAGCTTCCTTCCGTCGGCTTTACTGCCAACCTCAAGGACGGCGTTTCGCTGGGCGAGGCGCTGCAAAAGGTGAACGAGCTCTCGCAATCCGTCCTGCCGCCCGGTGCACGCTTGCTGCCGCTGGGCGAGGCTGCGACACTGGAGGAGAATTCGAGCGGCATGCTGCTGACCTTCGGTTTCGCGATTGCCATCATCTTCCTCGTGCTTGCCGCGCAGTTCGAAAGCGTGCTGAGTTCGATCATCATCATGTCAACGGTGCCGCTCGGCCTTGCCTGTGCCGTCATCGCGCTGCTCGTCACCGGCTCCAGCCTCAATGTCTACAGCCAGATCGGCCTCGTGCTGCTCGTTGGCGTCATGGCGAAGAACGGTATCCTGATTGTTGAATTCGCCAACCATCTGCGCGATCAGGGTGCGACCGTGCGGGAAGCTATCGAAAAAGCCACCAGCATCCGTCTGCGTCCTGTCATGATGACGATGATCGCGACCATCCTTGGCGGCGTGCCGCTGGTTCTGGCGCAGGGAGCCGGCGCCGAGGCGCGCATCGCGCTCGGCTGGGTCATCGTCGGCGGACTGGGCTTCGCGACGCTGGTGACGCTTTACATCACACCGGTCTCCTACCTGCTGATCGCCCGCTTCGCCAAACCGCAAGCGGATGAGGAAATCCGCCTTCACCGCGAACTGGAACTTGCCGCCCGCCGCAAGGCGCTGGAAGAGGACAAGCCGCTGCTTGCTGCGGAATAAAAACGGTTGCCGCCTTGCCGTCTGGCGCCATTGCGCGGCTGGACAAAGCGTTAACCTTATCCCATACCACCTGACGGAATTTCGTAACGGATCGAATCCTTTACGGGCTGATGTTGCGGTGGAGACGGACGATGGCGTTGAAAGATGTGGTGGCGGGAAAGCGTAACGAAGAGGGCATTGCGTCTGCGCTCGCCGTTCTGAAGCAGCAACTCGGCGACAGGCTCCAGACCGGACAGGCGTTTCGGGAGCAGCACGGCCACACCACCACCTATCTGACGCTCCAGGCGCCTGACGGCGTCGTTTTTGCCGAGAGTGCTGATGATGTGAAGGCCGTCGTGAAGGTCTGCTCGCAATATAAGGTGCCGGTGATTCCGTTTGGGACGGGGTCTTCGCTGGAAGGGCAGGTGAATGCGCCCAGCGGCGGAATCTGCATCGATTTCAGCCGGATGAATCGCATCATTGAGGTGAATGCCGAAGATCTTGATGTGACGGTGGAGCCGGGCGTGACGCGCGAGGACCTCAATGTCTATCTGCGCGATACCGGCCTGTTCTTCCCGATCGATCCCGGCGCCAATGCCTCGATCGGCGGCATGGCCTCGACACGCGCTTCCGGCACCAATGCCGTGCGTTACGGCACGATGAAGGACAATGTGCTCGCCGTTACCGCCGTCGTCGCCAACGGCGAGGAAATCCGCACCGCGCGCCGCGCTCGCAAGTCGTCTGCCGGCTATGACCTGACGCGGCTTTTCGTGGGGGCCGAGGGGACGCTCGGCGTCATCACTTCTGTGACGCTGCGGCTGCAGGGCATACCGGAAAAGATCGCCGGCGGCGTCTGCACATTCGACAGCATCAAGGCGGCCTGCGATGCCGTCATCATGACGATCCAGATGGGGGTTCCGGTTGCCCGTATCGAATTGCTCGACGAGGTCCAGGTTCGGGCCTGCAATGCCTATTCCGGCCTGAACTATGCGGAGAAGCCGACACTTTTCGTGGAGTTCCACGGCACCGAGGAAACGGCGGCGCTACAATCGCAGCAGTTCGCAGAAATCGCGGCTGAATGCGGAAGCATCGACTTCCGCTGGACAAGCGATGCCGCCGAACGCAACAAGCTCTGGAAGGCGCGGCACGACGCCTATTGGGCCTCGCGGGCGCTTGCGCCCCATCTCGACGGGCTTTCCACCGATGTCTGCGTGCCGATTTCGAGGCTGGCGGATTGCGTGGTTGAAACGCAGCTGGATATCCAGGAAAACGGCTTTCTCGCACCGATCGTCGGCCATGCCGGCGACGGGAACTTTCATGTCCTTATTCTGTTCGATGGAAAAGATGCGGAAAGCGTAGCGAAAACCGAAGCCTTCGTTGCCCGTCTCAACCGCCGCGCCATCGCCATGGACGGCACCTGCACCGGCGAACACGGCATAGGACAGGGCAAGATGAGTTTCCTCGCCGAAGAGGCCGGCAATGCATTGGATGTGATGCGCGCCATCAAAATGTCGCTCGACCCGGACAACATTTTCAATCCGGGCAAGTTGTTCCGTCTTGTCTGATCGTTCTCACATTTGATTGGTACAAAAGGCTGCTTGCCGTTAAGGCAAAAAAGAATAGGTTTGCAGCGTTCGTGAAGGGAGATGCAGGTCAGTGCTCGGGCGTATTCTGGTTTTTCTGGGCGGACTGCTGGCGGTGGTGCTGTTTTCGGCGCTGCTTATTCCCTATTTCGTCGACTGGACGGATTTCCGCCGTGATTTTGAGGATCAGGCGAGCCGTATTCTCGGCAAGAAGGTTGTCGTGCATGGCCGCGTCGAGGCCCGCATCCTGCCGTTCCCTTCGGTAACGTTGCATGATGTCCGGGCCGGGACGGATGCCGATGGATCGCCGCTCATCCAGGTCGCGCGTTTTTCCATGGACGCCGAGCTCGCGCCCTTCCTTTCCGGCGAGGCGCGCATCTTTGACATGCGCATCGAGGAACCCAAGGCGAAGATCAGGCTGCTGAAAGACGGCACGCTGGACTGGATGCGTGGCAGCCGCGCGGAAATTCCCGCCCGAACCGTGGTTCTGGAAAGCGTGCAGATTGAGGGCGGACAGATCGAGTTCATCGACGAGCAATCGGGCCGCAACCGCCTGATCACCGGTCTTACTGCCGATATGTCCGCCAATTCGCTGGCCGGACCATGGAAGGCGGACGGGCGGGCTGCCGTCGACGGGCATCCCGGCTCTTTCTCCCTTTCAAGCAGCGAACCTGATTATGCCAATGGCCGCATGGGCCTTCGCGTCCGCGTCGTGCCGGATGAGCATCCCGTCGAGGTCGATCTGGATGGCGTCATCGCCGCAGCAGCGGGAAAGCCCGCCTATAGCGGTTCCTTTTCTTTCAGCTTCAGGGAAGACGAAAAGCAGAAAAAGGCCGGGCAATCGCTCTTCTCCTCGCCGCGCACCCGCGGCAGTTTTGAACTGACCAATGAGAGCGTGCGTATACCGAGCTACCGCATGGAACTCGGCGGTAACGAAAATCCCTATGTCGTGACCGGAGAGGCGACGCTCGATACCGGCGCCAAGCCCGAATTCCTGCTGACGGCCGATGGCCAGCAGATTGATGTCGCACGTTTTGCGCCGCCCGTCGTGCAGACGGGCAAGACCTCGCGCCAGCCCACTGTTTCCGTGCGCCAGCGCATCGAGGCTTTCGCCGCCATGGTGGCGCGCATTCCCGTACCGCCGGTGCCGGGCAAGGCGAGCATCAGCCTTCCCGCCCTGGTTTCCGACGACACGACCATTCGTGACATCCGGCTGGATGTTCGGCCGCAGGGCAGCGGCTGGCAGGTGGTGAATGCGGTGGCGACGTTGCCAGGAAGAACCCAGCTGGAGGCCAAGGGATCGTTGACCCTGCTTGGTGGTCCGGCCTTCAACGGCAATATGCTCGTTGCGTCCAACCAGCCCTCGGGGCTGGCGAACTGGCTTTCCGGTTCCGTCGATCCGGCCATCCGGCAACTCAATGCCGCCGGCTTTTCTGCCGATGTCTCGTTGACGACGCTGAACCAGCGCTTCGACAATCTGGAGCTCGCCATCGGCGACGCGTCGCTGAAAGGCGAGCTGGAACGGCGCTCCGACGGCAAGACCTCCAATCTTTCGATCGATCTTGCGGGCAACGAAATCGACCTGGACGCGCTGAAGGCACTCGGCAGTCTGGCGCTCGGCGATCAGGTCGGAAGCTCGGTTCTCGACCACCGCATTACTGCGAAGTTCAAGGCCGACCGGTTCAACATAGCCGGGGTGACCGCCAATCACGTCGAGACCGCCTTCACGATGGCGGGCGGGGTTCTTTCGCTGGAAAATATGACGGCCGGCGATATCGCCGGTGCAGAGGTCAGGGCAAGAGGCGAATTGCAGGGCTCGTTGCTGAAATATGCGGGCAAGGGCACGGTGAACCTGCACGCGGCGGATATGCAGCCCTTCTTTACGATGCTGCAGCAGAAATTGCCTGCTCATCCCTTCCTCAGCCGTCTGGCGGCCAGCGCGCCATGGTACGCCAATTCCGACCTTGCAATGGATGTCTCGGTCAACAGCGAAAACGGCGGCGCCAATGTTGCCGTCTCCGGTACCGTTAACGGCAGCCGGCTGTCCGCCGTCGCCAAGATGCCGGATTTCCTGTCGATCACCGATGACACGGCCATGTCGCTGGAAGCTGTCTTGAAAAACCAGTCGACGGCCATCCTGTTCGGCCAGGCCGGGCTTGACCCGTTGCCCTTCGACGCTGACGGCGAGGGCCTCCTGTCCGTCAAGCTCAATGGCACGCTCGGCGCGCCGGCACAGACCGATATCCGCTTCTCGACGGAACGCACACATTTTTCGGCGAACGGCTCCTTTGCCGTTTCAGCCGCCAATTTCGGCGAGGGCAGTGCCGATGTCGTTCTCGAAAGCGCTGATATCGAGCCCTATCTCATCATGAATGCCGTTGGGCTGCCGCAGCTCGGCGGGGGCATGGCGGTGAAGGCCAATGCGAAAGTTGCGGTGGATGGACAAAAAATTGCGCTTTCTTCTGTCGGCGGACAGGCAGGCGGTAATCCCTTCTCCGGCAATCTGACGTTCGAACGCGCCGCGCCCCATTCCGTCAGCGGCGATCTCTCAGTCCGGACCGCCGATCTCGCCTGGCTTGGCGACGCAATCTATGGTCCGGTGATCGATCCGGAAACCGGGGGCCTCAATGCCAAGCCGCTGGCCATGCCGGCCTTCCCGCAGCTCAAGGCGTCTCTGTCGCTCAAGGCGGAAAGCTTCGAGGCTGGACCTTTCGGCACTGTCACGGGTTTGACGGCCAAGGTAACGCATGATTCGGGCAGTCTCGCACTCGACGACATCACCGGCGGCTTCATGGGCGGCAAGATTGCAGGACGGTTTGCGATGTCCACGGGCGAGGGGGCGGGCATTTTCCGCACCAAGATCGCGGTAACCGACGCCAATCCGGAGCCGATCCTTTGGGCGAATGCGAACGGTCCGGTTGCGACCGGCCGCGTGGCCATTGATCTCACGGCAGAATCGACCGGCAAAAGCGTTGGTGAAATGCTGAAATCAGCGGGTGGCTCGGGTGAAATCCGGGCCAGCGGGCTGGTGCTGAAGGGGCTCAATCCCGGTGCCCTGCCGCCAATCCTTCAGGCGGCGGATGGCTTGCAGCAGCCGATCGATGCTCCGAAAGTTCGGCCGCTGGTGGACCAGAGCCTGTGGCAGGGCGAGATCGGGCTCGGCGATGTATCCCTGCCGTTCTCGGTGAATGGTGGTGCGCTGCATTTCCAGAATTTGCGGGCGGCGATCGATCCATTGACGCTGACAGCCGATGCGACGGTTGATCTTGCTGCTTTCACGGTGAATGGCGACTTCGATCTCCTGTTCAATCCCGGCACCGAAACGGTTGCCGGCGCCGAACCGTCTTTGCGCCTGAATTACAACGGTCCGCTTGCTGCGCCAGCCCTGACGACCGACGTTTCGGCGCTCACCAACTACCTGTCCCTGCGGGCCTTCGAAAAGGAGCGGCGCAGGGTGGAGGCAATGCAGGCAAGCGTTCTTGAAAAGCAACGCCTGCGCCGCGAAGTGGCGCTTTATCGTTTCCAAGCGGCTGAGCGGCAGGCGGAAAAGGAACGGGCGGAGGCGGAAGCCAAGGCGAAGGCAGAGGAAGAAGCGCGGCTGAAGGCTGCTGCCGAAGAACGTCTGCGGCAGGAAAAAGAACAGCAGGAACGGTTGCAGCAGCAACAGCAGCAGCCCGTGCCGCAGCCGCAGTCAGCGCCGGTTCTGGTGGTGCCACCGACGGAAAATGCAATCCGGGAACTCGCCCCGGAAAATGCTCCCGCCAATCCGTAATTTTCCGAAAAGGGCTCGGCGTCGCTTTTCATTTCTTCTTCGGTTCCATGTCCGCGGTCTGGACCGGCTCCGGTCGCTACCCCGCAATCCGGACTTTCAGGTCCGAAACGGTTGAAGAGACAGTGAATGAAGGGGAGAAAGCTTGGCTGTTCCCGGAGAAACCCTGGGTATCCCATCGGGGGATGTCTGGACAGCGAGGTTTCGGACAAAGGCTGGAAACAAGGCTACGCAATACGGGAATGCCTTGCAGCGCAGATTAGTCCGCCAATGTTTAATGAATACTTTCGCAGCGTTACCAGTTTTCGGCGGGAATGTTTTGTAGTCGGCGAACATAAATTGCGGGGCTGGCGTCGCCGGGTGACTCCGTCGTGAATTTATCGGGTCTTCAGCCAGTTCAGCACATAAACGCGTAGCGACGAAGACAGATTGCTGTCGGAGGGGCGGTTGTCATCGATTTCGGCCAACAGGGCTGCGAAACTGATCTTGCGCCTTTCCGCGATGATTTTCAGCTCATCCCAAAAGGCGTCCTCAAGCGAAATACTGGTCCGGTGGCCGTGCAACGTCGCGGAATGCTTGCGGATCATCAGATCGGTCTTTGGCTGGAAATCTGAATCATGTTTTGCCGGCAAGCCCCTGTTTTACGATTCTTTTCCGATTTGCTGGCCCTGTCTGTCCCTCGGCAGGCCGGTCTCAGTCCTTCCGGGGCTCGTGAGCGTCGTTTTCGAGCCGGCCCTGGTCAAGTGCCTTTTCGGCCTTTTCATTCAGGGCTGATGTGAGGTTCTTTTCGGCTTTGGTGCGTCCGAAGGACAGGCGGTTCTGCTCCGCCTGTTTTTCTTTTTCGCTGCGGGCTTTCTGCTTCCGGAACTGGCGCAGATTGACGATATCGGCGGCCATGCGGATACGTCTCCTCGGGTTTCGCGCTCAGGCAGGCGTTATTGCTTCTTGCGGAAAGCATCCAGCGAGACGACGGAGCCTTCCTTCTTTTCCTCGCCGGCCTTGGGCGTTTCGGAAGCGGAAGCCGGCTTCGCCTCGTGCGACACCGGATATGCGGTGATTTCCGCGTCTTCCGCTTCTTCCTCGTCCGCCAGGGGGACATCGAACTCAAGTTCGAAATTCACGGAAGGATCGTAGAAACCGCGGATGGCATTATAGGGAATGACGAGCTTTTCCGGTGTATCGGAGAAGGAGAGACCGATTTCGAAGCCGGTTTCGGTGACCTTCAGGTCCCAGAATTGATGCTGGATGACAATGGTCATCTGCTCGGCATATTTCGCCTTGAGGTGCTGCGAAATCCGCACACCGGGTGCACCGGTCAAGAAGGTAATGAAGAAATGGTGGTCGCCGGGAAGGCGGCCGGTGGCGGCCACTTCGCCCAATACCTTACGAATAACGCCGCGAAGGGCATCCTGTGCGAGAATGTCGTAACGGATATGATCCTGCCCCATGCGGTCCTGTCTTTCCCTTATTCGAACGTCTTTTTCATGCGCGGAGCGCCTTGGCTACCAAGGACGCTGTAACACTTTGAATCTCTGCGTAATCCTTGAGCCGGGATCAATTCCGATCCGGATGGTTACGCTTTGCTCAAGTATACGCAATGTCCCGAACGGCAGCAATGGAAAAGCCGATGCTGTTCGCAAGTCAGCTATCATATAACCAATTCAGGCAAAATGGAGAAGGTGGAGGTTTCTGTTGCCAGGTACCTCCGAACCCCGCCTCACGGGGCTAACCGTGAGGGCTTTAGAGCGGAATTCCCGCACCGCCATTAGGCAGCGAGAGCGTATTCCTTAGCGTTGTTGTCGTTTGCAACTACACTTGTGACCCGATAACGGCGGTATCATGCCGAGCAAAAGTTCGATCTTTACACCCTTGTCGATCCTATTTCGCCCCCATCAAAAGCCGGCCTTTCATCGTAAAGCCGCCGGTTTTTGGTGGAGGCGCCGGGTACCGCCCCCGGGTCCAATAGGTTTATTACACCGACCGTTTATCGCCATAGCCGGGTTGCCCCGGCAAGGCTCATATAGGCGTTTCGACCGGCTGAGAAAAGGGGGGAGATGACAATTCGATGAAAAGGTTTCGTGTTTGACGCCGGCAATTTAGACAATTCTTGACGACGAGGGATTGCTGTCTCATTCTCCCTGCAACCGGTCATTAGAAGCAACACCGGGCCGGGGACACACGAAGGAGTGGACATGACTGACTATCTCGCAGATGTGAAGAAATACGATGCAGCAGCCGACGAAGCCGTTGTCGGCAAGATCGTCAAACATCTCGGCATTGCCCTGCGCAACCGGGATTCCTCGCTGGTGTCCGCGTCCGATCCGGAAGAGCTTGCACGTGTGAAGGCGAGCTGGTGCGGCAAGAAGCTTGGTGTCACCGATGACAGCGCCGACAAGGCAATCGATGCCGTTGCGAAAGCCATGGCCGCCGACCGCTCAAAATCGCGCGTGACCTTTTATTACCTGGTCGCCAAGGAACTCGGAAAGCTTCAGTCGCTCTGATTTTCCCGGAAAAACGGGGATAAGCGTTTCCCCGGTGATTGGTTCTGCCGCCCTGTGCTATTATATCTGCCTGATATCAGGGAATCGGCGGCAGAACGCATGAAACAATATCTCGATCTTCTCCGGCATGTGATGGAAACCGGCTCCGACCGCGGAGACCGCACCGGCACCGGCACGCGCTCGGTGTTCGGTTACCAGATGCGTTTCGACCTTGCAGAGGGGTTTCCGGTCCTCACCACCAAGAAGCTGCATCTGCGGTCCATTATCCATGAACTCCTGTGGTTCCTGAACGGCGATACCAATATCGCCTATCTCAAGGAAAACGGCGTTTCCATCTGGGATGAATGGGCTGATGAGAACGGCGATCTAGGCCCGGTCTATGGCGCACAGTGGCGGTCCTGGCCCGCGCCGGACGGACGCCACATCGACCAGATCGCGCTTCTGATCGAGGGCCTGAAAACCAACCCGAACTCGCGCCGTCATATTGTCTCCGCCTGGAACCCGGCGCTGGTGGACGAGATGGCGCTGCCGCCCTGCCACTGCCTGTTCCAGTTCTATGTTGCTGACGGAAAGCTCTCCTGCCAGCTTTACCAGCGTTCCGCCGATATTTTCCTCGGCGTGCCGTTCAACATCGCGTCCTATGCTCTTTTGACTCTGATGGTCGCGCAGGTGGTTGGTCTGAAACCGGGCGATTTCGTCCACACGCTCGGTGATGCGCATATCTATGCCAACCATTTCGAACAGGCGCGGCTGCAGATGACTCGCACGCCGAAGGCCTTGCCGACGATGCGCCTCAATCCTGATGTTAAGGACCTTTTCGGCTTTAAATTCGAAGACTTTACGCTGGAAAACTACGAGGCCGATTCAAGCATCAAGGCACCGATCGCGGTATGACCGAGCCGCGTATCATCATCATCGTCGCAGTGTCCGAGAACGGCGTCATCGGCCGCGACCTCGACATGCCGTGGAAGCTTTCCACCGACCTCAAGCGCTTCAAGGCGATGACGATGGGCAAGCCGCTCATCATGGGCCGCAAGACGTTTTTATCCGTCGGCGAGCGTCCGTTGCCCGGCCGCCCGCATATCATCGTCAGTCGTAATGCCGATTACCGGCCGCAGGGTGTCGATGTCGTCTCATCACTGGAGGAGGCCTTGAAGCTCGCCAAAAGCAAGGCTGCGGAACTCCGCGTGGATGAGGTCTTCGTGGCCGGTGGTGGAGAGATCTACCGTCAGGCCATGCCCTTCGCCGATCAACTTTCCGTCACCCACGTCGCGGTAAAGCTCGATGGCGACACTTTTTTCCCGGAGATCGATCCCGTCGTTTTTGAGAAAACCGAGGAAATCCCGGCTCCCGCTGGGGAAAAGGACAATTATCCCGTTCTGTTTACCACGTATATGCGGAGAGCCGCGGCAAAGTGAACTATTTACCCAGATTGGGTATTTAGTTACCACCTCTGCGTTGAAACGAACGCTTCTCCTTCCTATAACGGGTCGATATTCCCGCCGCACGCGAGCAATCGCTTTCGAACGGAACCGGGAGAGGCTTTTACAAAGAGGTATTGATGCCCTGGAGCAATCAGAATGGCGGCGGCGGCCCATGGGGCGGCGGCGGTGGAGGAAACAACCAGGGCGGCGG
>NZ_QLNF01000037.1:0-20079 GCF_003261015.1 Agrobacterium sp. MS2
CTGGAGCGGCGCCGATCTGATCAGCAACATACTTCAGCATGGCGCGAGGCGGAGTTTCTTCTGCTCCAAGCACTCGACCCGGGTATCGCATTAGACATAGCTGGATGGCGAAGCCGAGCCGATTGTGATTACGTCTCCGCAGTTCAATCTCCAGGCGATCCGCCAATGACAACGAATAGTGTCGGATTAGGTTATCCTCGTCGACTGGTATGTCGACAAGTTTTCGGCGATCTTGATCTTTGAGAAGTTTGCGCTTTGCCATCGCCCGACTCCATTAACGACCAACCTGTGTGAAGCGTTGTCGAGTCGGACCGGACAGAAAAATCAAAACTGGCGCATGTCGACGGCAATCCACAGAGATCCGGATGCTGCACATCCGATCTACAACATCGTTCCGGTTTCGTTCGGCCCTAGCGTACGATTTCGGACTGCTCTTGTTCTGACCCCAATTTGTAAATTCGGTACAAATCGCTTGATTCTTTGTTTTTGATGCTCGACATAATAGACATGGAAACTCCTACAACCATCCTTATAGTCGAAGACGATGCCGATATCCGGGCTCTGGTCTGCGCCCTGCTTACGTCAGAAGGTTTTGCCGTCGAGCAAGCTAAGGACGCAATAGATATGGACGACGTCTTGGGTCGTATATGTCCTGACCTTATCATTCTCGACTTAATGCTTCCTGGCGAGGACGGATTGTCCATCTGCAGACGCTTGTGCAACAGCTATGCCGTGCCGATCTTGATGCTCACGGCCAAAGGTGAGGAGATTGACCGAGTGCTCGGCCTTGAAATGGGAGCCGACGATTATCTGGTGAAACCATTTGGTCCCCGCGAACTACTGGCTCGCGTGCGTGCTCTAATCCGTCGCGTCAAGTCCAAGGATCAACCTGCTCCAATGCGACGTCTAGCGTTTGACAAATTCATCGTCGATCTCGATGGCCGGGTGGTGATCGGCACCGACGGCCCGGATCTCGGCTTAACGAGCGCCGAGTTCGATCTTCTGGCATGCTTTGTTCAAAGGCCGAGGCGCGTGCTCACGCGCGACCAAATTCTCGACTGGACCCACGGCCGCAATAGTGATCCCTTTGACCGTACGGTGGACATGCTTGTGTCCAGGGTTCGCAAAAAACTTGATGCGTCCAGCCCGGGATCAAAATTGATTACCACTGTTCGAAACGGGGGCTATCTCTTCACTGCAACAGTGAAAACCGTGACCTGATGTTGCCCCTCGGTCTCGCTGGGCGGCTCATATCGATCACAGTGGTAGCAGTGATCGTTGTTTGGCTGGTGGTCATCGCCAACGTCTATCGTAGCTACAATTCACAACAACAGAATGTTCGGCCGCCGCCTGATAAGATTGCTGCCATTGTGGATATCGTCGAGCGCGCTGGCGATGCGGGAGAACGTCGCCGTGTGCTTGACGCAGTTCGCTCGAATCTCTTGGATCCCCGCCTTGAGGATGACCGTCAAAGGCCATCGGAGGACGCCGCCGCGACCGAGGAAAGCCTGACGCGAGAATATGGGGAACGCTTGGGAGATAGAGCGGTTAAAGTCACCGCGGCACCAATTACAATTTACAATTGGACGGTGGGTGTCCTGTCAGCAAAGCCTCGGAACATTCTGAAAATCCGCATTGCGCTCAGAACGGGCGACGTTCTCGTCATCAACAGCAAAACCCCATATGCCGTCTCCCCACTCGGAGTCCCCGTCGGATTTGGCGCCGGTTTGATCGGCACGGTGATTGCGCTTGTTATGTTGCTCGTACTTTGGTCGGCAACCCTTCCCCTCTCCGAGCTTGCACGCGCGGTCGACAAGATTGACTTTGCAACTGAGCCCGCCCCTCTGCCGCGCGCGAGATCAGGGACGCTGGAGATACGCGCATTGGCAGCGGCCTTCGACCGCCTCCAGATACGCCTCTCGCATCTTCTTCGCTCCCGCATGGCGCTGTTGGGCGGTATCTCACACGATGTTCGCACCTTCGCGACACGACTGCGCCTCCGCATTGATCAGATTCCGGATGCTCAGGAACGCGATCGCGCAATAGAAGACATTTCTGACATGATACGATTACTCGATGACGCTTTGTTAGCAAGCCGAGCCGGGGCCGGCGAGCTTAGTGAAGAACTGCTCGAGTTCGAGGCACTCGTTACCGCTGAGGTACACGATCGCCGTTCAAGTGGACATGCGGTCGAATCATATATCGACCCAAACGCTGTGGGGGCCCTCGTTCTTGGCGACCGATTATCGCTCCGGCGTGTGATATCAAACCTCATAGACAATGCGCTAAAATATGGAATAGCCGCTCGCGTGCATGTGCAAACCACCGCCTCGGACATCACGCTGAGAATTGATGATGACGGCCCTGGCATTCCTGCTGACTTTAGACAGTTGCTATTGGAACCGTTCGTGCGCATCGAGACGTCCCGAAATCGAAGCACCGGTGGTGCAGGACTGGGCCTATCCATCGTCCGTAATCTGGTCGAGGCTCATGGTGGGGCAATCACGATAGGCCAGGCCGACAGCGGCGGAGCAAGCGTCATTGTGGCTCTTCCACTTTTTGTTCCCACCTAGTCGAACCTGGACCTGGCCTCGAAACCCGAGCTGACTCCGGCTATTATCCTCATGCAAATCACATGACTGCCAAGTCGCCCTTGGACAGCAGAAATACGCAATCATTCTCAGTGCAACAGAATGCGAGGTGTCTCGACGAATGCGGCAGTGAAGCTAGTCATCTAATTTTTACTCCGCACGTTCCACAGGGCCAAGAAGATTTGGACTGATATTGCTCCCTTCTGAGGTTTGCAATCGTGTGGAACGACGTTCGCTCTGCGCTTGCATTCATTCTGGCGGTTACAAATCGTTACATTCGATGACAAATCTCTACCGTTTCATACGTACTAGAGATACTGCGCACAAGCAGTCCCTGTAATCTCTCCTCACTCAACAGCCACCTGTTTTCCGAGGAAAGGTTGACATTATGACAGGACCTACGCCAAAGCGAAATGTATCGCATTTCTCAGTTGGAACGCTGGGTTTCCTTAGCGTCCTAGTATCGAGCGCACCGCTACAAGCTCATCCGAAGGCGAGTATCAAAATGGCCACGTCGGAGGTGGTTGACATGGAAGCGGCCAAAGAATGCGCGCCAGAACTCTATGCCTATTTCAAAGTGGAGACTTTCGGTCGACAGCTCGGCGAGGACGCCGATGTCGTCGCAGACGCGGTTGACGCTTTAGGCGCCCAGCTTGAAGATTGCCTCGATCATGTAGGCGCTGGAGATGTCCCTCTGGATGACGGTCCGAGCTCGAAAAAAGCTGCGTCGCTTCCGGGCGTTCTTACAGGCATATGAGCCGTCACTCTGCACTTGCGTTCCCTTCTCTGTTTTCTTCGCAAAGCGAACTATATTGGCATAGGAAAAAACAATGTCGCAACTACGACACTATATAACCGATTTGAATCCTTGGCGTTTCGTGCTTCGCCACGTAGTGCTCGCACTTACAATTCTTGCTGTCGTGCCAGCGGGTATCGCTTCCGCGGCAACCGGAGGGGCGACCGTTACCAGTCTTAACATGAGGGCTGGACCAGGAACCTGGTATCCTGTGGTTATCACAATGCCCCCGAATGCAGCTCTCACCGTGTTTGGTTGCTTGAATAGCGGTTCTTGGTGCGATGTCTCTTGGGGCGGTGCACGTGGATGGGTCGCGGCCAATTACATCTACACGACCTACGAAGGGCGTACGGTTGCCCTCAATCCGGCAATTATACCCGCAGTCGGACTGGCTGTTGTCGCTTTCAATCAGGCCTATTGGAATAATTACTATGCCAGCAAGCCTTGGTATGGCCAATGGGGAACCTACTACGGCGGACCCGCCGGTGTCGCGCGACAAGCTGGTGTGGTTCGAGGGCCTTATGGTGGTGCAGCGGCGGCAAGAGGGGGTTGCGTTGGTGCAGCCTGCGGCGGGACAGCTGTCATGCGCGGGCCGGCTGGCGGCGGGTTTGCAGGACGAGGCGGCTGTGGCCCAAATTACTGCGGCGGAGCGGGTGTTACCCGCCAGCCGGGTGGCGAGCTTCAATTCCGTAGAGGCGTAATCGAACGCTAAAACCAAAACGCTGGCTTACACCTCTGCATCGCATTCAAAGGATGCAGAGGTGTAAGCCTTTCACAGGAAAAGCCGGGATAGACCGGCGGTTACGCTCCTCCGGAATCCTACAGTGGTCAGTTTCACGGAACATCCAGGACAGTGCGCAGTGGTACGAGGCTAACATATGAACCGCGAAAATGCTGACTACATCTTGGCTCATCTGAGCTCAATGGGCGACGAGGGGTCAAGAATTCGTACAGTTCCGCCAGCTTGGATCCGTATCTTTGCCGCTTGCGCAACAGTGCTGACGATTTCCGGATGTGCGACTACCTCAACCCCATCTCAGGCGCTTTCATCATCCGCAGTCTTGAGGCCAACCTCGGATGCGAAAAAGCCTTACGCATATCAACGTGCAGGCACCGATTTTTCTTCTTACTCTCGTGCGATTATTCTTCCCGCATCAATCTATGCTGGTCCCGATGCTCAATTCGGAAAGTTATCGGACGGCGACCAACAGACCCTTGCTGCGTATATGAGCACCCAGTTTGTCAAGGTCCTTGGCAAACGGTTTCAACTCGTTAGCCAACCCGGACCAGGTACGCTTAGCATCAAGCTGACCTTGACTGGCGCAAAGTCTAGCACACCCGTTCTATCGACGGTGTCGCACGTCCTGCCTGTCGGTCTCGTCATAAATGCGGGTGCGCAAGTCGCAGGAAGGCCCGGGACATTCTCGGGCTGGGTTTCCTACGCCGTCGAAATCGAAGACGCTGAAACCGGCACGCTTCTTTACGCCTATGTCGGCTCCAGCAGCGCAAACGCGCTCGATATAACGTCGAATTTCAGAGGACTGGACGCGGCCAAAGCTGGAATACGATCCGCCTCAGAGGGACTCGATAAGGAGCTCTCGACGTATCCCAGATAGCGTCAACTGTTGAACCCGAATGTTACGTAGCGGCTACCTTTCATCGTTGGACGCGCCACTGAACCCGCTGGATCAAGACGAGGCAAACCAACAGGAGATACACTCTGACTTGCAGATATTGGAAAAAATTGAGGCGCATAACGTTCGGTTGCAACAACCGCCCTCGCACCGCTTGGCAACGCCTCACCAAGCTCTCGAAAATATCTTCTTTTCTGCGGCCGCGCCGTCGCGTTCTGCAGCCCGGCCCAGCGCCCGTTCTCAAACGGGCAATCTTATTTCCCATCATGGCATGTCTGATTGCCGCTTGTGAGAGTGAGAAGACTTCAGTTGTGCCTGCGCAGGGTGTGCGGGTCTTGGAAGCCGCTTCGAAGGAGCGTCAACGAATTGCGGAAGTTACAGGAGAAGTACGAGCTCGTGTCCAGACCGACCTTGCATTCAGGACAGCGGGAAAAATCGTCGAAAGGTTGGTTGATGTCGGCTCGCATGTGCAAAATGGGGATGTGATTGCACGCATCGACGATACCCAGCAGCGTGCCGACGTCGTGTCAGCCGAGGCTAATCTACTATCTGCACAAGCCACGCTCAGGCAGAAGGAACTTGCCTATCGTCGTTATGAGGCCCTGGTGGAAACCAGCACAGTGGCCCAGCAAACTCTTGACCAGGCTACAGAAGACCTTGCGGTCGCTAGAGGGACCTCGGAATCCGCCGAGGCATCTCTAGCCATTGCGCGCGAGGAACTTTCCCATACTGAACTCAAGGCCGAAGCAAACGGTACGATAACCGCACGCAACATCGAGGTCGGGCAAGTTGTCTCAGCTGCTCAACCTTCCTTCACCCTGGCCCACGACGGGCCGCGCGACGCGGTTTTTGATGTCTTCGAAGCTTTTTTCTTAACGGTTCAAACCAGTGATCAGGCGGTGGTCACACCGGTATCCGACCCTCGCAGCAGCCTTACGACTGCCATTCGTGAGATTGCACCTGTGATCGACACGACGACCGGGACCATCCGTGTAAAAGCGGCGCTCCCCGAAAACGTGCAATGGCCATTGGGCGCGCCGGTCGTGGGGCGCTTTGCTGCTCCCCCGCTTGTAGCCATTGCGCTCCCTTGGAGCGCAATGACCTCGTTTGAAGGGAAGCCGGCTGTCTGGGTTGTGGACATGGCCAGCCGAACCGTCGCTTTGCGGCCCATCATAGTATCGGATTACCGCACGGGCGACTTTTCCGTCGCCTCAGGTGTTTCTCCTGGGGAACTTGTCGTCACCGAAGGTGGCAAGTTCTTGAGACCAGAACAGGCAGTGACCTGGAAAGAAAATTAAGATGCAGAATAAATCTTCCCTAGTGCTGGCTATCACTGCCTCGATTTTGGCGTTGCTTGCAGCTTCCCACATCGGATTCGCCCAGGATGGGATCCCAAGGCCCGTCATTTGGCAGGAAGCGCAAACTGGCCAGGACGAGGGGCTGAAATTCGCCGGCATTATTCAGCCTCGCATAGAAACGGAACTTGCTTTCCGTGTCCTCGGACGCGTTATATCCCGCAAGGTCGAGGCAGGTGATGTCGTAGCGAAGGACGATGTCGTCGCAGAGATCGATTCGCTTTCCTTGCAACTGTCCGTCACGCAGGCGAATGCTGATTTGCAAAATGCCAAAGCACAACTTGAGAATGCCCAGATAAACGAACGTCGAAAGCGTATATTGGCATCGAAGAACAGTGCCAGCGAAGCTGACCTAGAGCTTGCCGAACAAGGTCTCAAGTCCGCTCAGGCAAACACCGCAAGAGCGGAAGCCGATCTTTCGAAAGCAGAAGAGCAACTAGGTTATTCCAAACTGACCGCCGAGTTTCCTGGGGTCATCACATCGACATCCATCGAGGTCGGGCAAACGACAACTGCTGGTCAGGCCGCGGTTAAACTCGCGCGTCTCGATCAGCGCGATGTCGTTATCGATGTTCCCGAATCGCAGCTGCGTCTGATCAACTCAGGGGCCGTTGTGAATGTCGCGTTGCAGCTCAATGAGGAGTTGCGAACG
Organism: Agrobacterium sp. MS2; assembly: GCF_003261015.1. NCBI lineage: Bacteria > Pseudomonadati > Pseudomonadota > Alphaproteobacteria > Hyphomicrobiales > Rhizobiaceae > Agrobacterium > Agrobacterium sp. MS2. The sequence goes on from NZ_QLNF01000037.1 coordinate 7,029, forward strand.
ACCGGCCGTATCCGAGAGATCGCACCCCAAGCGGACACAGATACACGAACCCATCGGGTTAAAATCGCCGTTGATGCGGCGCCAAGCTTTTTCCGCTTTGGGTCCGTGGTGACCATTACCCTTCCACACGCTCAGCAGAAGACTGCAATCGTACTGCCGCGGTCGGCAGTTACTTTCAAAAACGGCGCTGCCGAAATTTGGCTGTTAGATGCCAGTTCCCTCACCGTGTCTGCGCGGGCCGTGGAGTTAGAAGCGGTGCGATCGGATGCGCCGCTTATAAGAGTGGTATCCGGGCTGAATGTCGGTGAAAAGATTGTTGTCGCTGGCATTGAGAAGCTTGAGCAGGGTCAGAAGGTGAGACTTGGACAGGAGCTGCGCCGATGAAAGATTTCAATCTCTCGGACTGGGCGCTCGAGCACCGCTCATTCGTCTGGTACTTTATGATAGCGTTCACATTTGCGGGGTTGTACGCCTATCTTAATCTCGGGCGCGAGGAAGACCCGTCCTTTACAATCAAAACGATGGTGATCCAAGCGCAATGGCCGGGAGCCTCGGCAGAAGAGGTAACGCAGCAGGTCACTGATCGTATCGAGAAGAAGCTGCAAGAGCTGGATAGTCTGGACCGAACGCGTAGTGTCACAACCGCGGGAAGGACAACAATCTTCGTTGATTTGCTGACAACGACAAAAGCCAGAAACGTTCCAGCGACCTGGCAGCGCGTGCGCAATATGATCGGCGACATCCAGCAGCAGTTTCCCTCAGGCGTTGTTGGGCCCTTTTATAATGACCAGTTTGGAGACGTTTACGGAAACATCTTTGCCTTCACGGCAAAAGATCTCAATCAGAGACAGTTGCGGGACCTTGTCGAGGATGCTCGCACCAAAGTCCTGACGGTGCCGAATGTCGGTAGAGTCGATATTATCGGCGCACAGGACGAGGTTGTCTACCTGGAATTCTCCACGCGCAAGATTGCCGCACTCGGCCTCAACCAGTCTGATATCGTCGCGAGCCTGCGCGATCAGAACGCCGTTACGCAGTCTGGATTCATCGATGCGGGCGCTGAGCGTATTGCGCTTCGTGTCGGTGGGCGTTTCATCTCCGAGGACAGCCTTCGCGCGATCAATCTTCGCGTCAACGACCGTTTCTTTCCACTGACGGACGTCGCAAACGTCAAAAGGGGATATATTGACCCTCCCTCATCGCTCTTCCGGTTCAACGGACAGCCAGCAATAGGACTTGCTATCGGCATGAAGGCTGGAGGTAATCTTCTGGAATTCGGACAAGATCTCGAACGGATGCTAGAGCGCGTCGTTCAGGATCTTCCTGTCGGCGTGTCAGTAGACCAGGTATCGGACCAGCCGGCAGTCGTCGACGAAGCTGTGTCCGGCTTCACTAAGGCATTATTCGAGGCGGTCGCGATTGTGCTCGCCATCAGCTTCATCAGTCTGGGCTTTCGAGCCGGCCTCGTTGTGGCGATTTCGATTCCGCTCGTGCTCGCCATCACCTTCATGGTGATGCAATATTCGGGTATTTCACTGCAGCGCATATCGCTCGGTGCGCTGATCATTGCGCTCGGGCTCCTAGTCGACGATGCGATGATCGCCGTCGAAATGATGGTCGCCAGGCTCGAAGTCGGTGACAGTCTTCGCAAAGCCGCAACCTATGTATACACTCATACCGCTTTCCCGATGCTGACCGGGACACTGGTGACCGTCGCTGGCTTTCTTCCGATCGGCTTCAACAATAGCAATGCCGGCGAGTTTACCTTCACCCTCTTTGTGGTGCTCGCTGTATCCTTGACCGTGTCGTGGATCGTCGCTGTTCTTTTCACACCCTTGCTGGGGGTGACCATCCTGCCCAAAACTATGAAAAAGCACGAAGCTCACAGGAGCCGTTCCGGCGCGGCCTTCTCGTGGTTGCTTCAGCTATGCTTAAGGTTCCGATGGGTGACGATCGCCGCAACGCTTGTGGCCTTCGGTCTCTCCGTTGCTGGCATGTCCCTTGTTCAGCAACAGTTCTTCCCCAGCTCTGATCGCCCAGAGTTGGTCGTCGATTGGAATTTGCCGCAAAACAGTTCCGTGGCCGAGACGAACCGGCAGATGGCACAGTTCGAGCGGGAAAAGCTTGTCAACAATCCCGATATAGATCACTGGTCGAGTTACGTTGGAAGGGGAGCGCCTCGGTTCATTCTTTCTTTCGACGTCCAGCCAGACGACGCGACCTTCGGGCAAATCGTCATCGTTTCAAAAGGTCTTGACGTCCGTGACAAGCTGAAGGCGGATCTCCAGGCTTATCTGCAAAAGACCTTTCCAGGCACCGATGCCTTCGTAAAAGCTTTGGACATCGGCCCGCCTGTCGGGAGGCCGATCCAGTATCGGATATCCGGCCCTGATATCGATAAAGTGCGCGAACTGGCTCAGAAAACCGCTGGCGTCGTTATGTCAAATTCGTCTTTGAATGGATTGGTTTTTGACTGGAATGAACCCGCGCGTGTGGTCAAGGTCGACGTTCTTCAGGATAAGGCACGCCAGCTGGGCGTCTCATCGGAAGACATCGCAAACGCTTTGAATGGCGTTGTCCAAGGCGGGAACGTGACGCAGATCAGGGACGCAATCTATCTGATCAACGTGGTCGGCCGCGCAGACGCAAAAGAGCGCGCTTCGGTGGAAAGTCTGCTTGATCTCCAGCTGTCCAGCAGCAACGGCAAGTCGATCCCACTGTCATCCGTGGCCAAGTTCGACTACGAGTTGGAGCAACCAATGATTTGGCGACGCAACAGAATTCCGACTATCACGATCAAGGCCGGCATCAGCGACGCGACCCAGCCAGCCACGATCGTAAAGGAAATTGCGCCAAAGCTGGACGAATTGAAAGCCACGCTTGATCCCGGATACGATATCGCCGTTGGCGGTACCGTTGAAGAAAGCAGCAAATCTCAAGCGCCGATCATAAGCGTGGTACCGGCGATGATATTCGTCATGACGACGCTGTTGATGGCTCAGTTACAAAGCTTCCACAGGATGTTTCTAGTGTTCTCCGTTGCTCCGCTCGCGCTGATTGGTGTGGTCGGCGCCTTGGTCCTGAGCCGCGCGCCTTTAGGTTTTGTGGCGATTCTAGGTGTCCTCGCCTTGATCGGCATCTTGATCCGGAACTCGGTGATCCTGATCGTCCAGATAGAGGATCTGCGCAATAGCGGCACGCCACCGTGGCGGGCAGTTGTTGAGGCAACCGAACATCGCATGCGGCCAATCATGTTGACAGCGGCGGCCGCCACATTGGCACTTATTCCTATCTCACGCGAAGTGTTTTGGGGCCCTATGGCGTACGCAATGATGGGCGGTATCGTCATTGGAACGCTTCTTACCCTGCTGTTCCTACCCGCCCTTTACGTTACCTGGTTCAGGATCCCCCGTGATGTTTAGACTCATTGCGGTTCGGATGGGCTTAACGCAGCTAGCAGTCTTTTATGGCGAAGGGCAGACCAGACTTTGGCGCACGCCAGCGTTGAGATGGCCCGTTGTCCTACCCGTGCTGCTCGTTGTACTTTCTGGCTGTGCAGGACGTCCGGAAGGGGTCCTGCGACCAGTGATCTCGGGCACCAAAAATACGGCTCATGTCGATATGCTGGTCGCAACCACCCGGAAACAGGCGGCCGATGCGGGCGAACTTTATACCGGCGAGCGAGGTACTGCGATCTCGCTCAACAGCATTACCGTTTCGATCCCACCGGATGGGACCCGAAAAGTCGGTGAGGTTCAGTGGCCAAAGCGCCTCCCCGCGAATCCCCAAAAAGAGTTCGCGGTGGCCGACGTTGAGAAAATTGCCACAGAAAGCCAGGCGCGCGCCTGGTTCCGGAATAATCGAAATGCCAAAAAGCAGGTCATCATTTTCGTCCACGGCTTCAACAACACTTATGCTGACGCCGTCTTCCGCTTTGCACAAATAGCCCACGATGCAGGAACGGACGCCGCTCCAATCCTCTTCACGTGGCCCTCACGAGCAAGTGCGTTCGGCTATCTCTACGACAAGGAAAGTACCAACTATTCTCGGCGCGCGCTTGAAGACATCATCATGCAGACGGCCAACAGTCCCGACGTTGGTGACATCACGATCCTGGCACATTCAATGGGTACGTGGCTTGCCGTTGAGGCACTGAGAGGGGTGGCAATGCGGGAAAAGATGATACCGGCAAAAGTCAAGAATGTTGTGTTGGCATCACCGGATATCGACGTTGACGTCTTTCGCCGGCAATTGATCGAAATGGGGCAAGAGCGGCCGCAGTTCACTATTTTTGCATCGACAAAGGACCGCGCGCTTGAAGTCTCTCGGTGGATATCCGGCGGCGTCAACCGAGTCGGCGGTATCGATGCCGCACCATACGCGAGTGTTCTCAAGCAACTCGGCATCACCGTAATCGATACCAGTACCGCCGTGTCCAAAGACGCGCTCGGTCACAACGCATTCGCTGACAGTCCTGAGATCATTGGTCTTCTGGGCAAGCGTCTTGCAGGGCAATCGCTCGAAGGTGGCAGCGTCTCGCTCACCGATCACCTCGGTATCGCAGCAATCAAGACTGCCGATTTTGCGGGCTCAGCTGCAAGAACAATCGTTGCAGCACCGATAGCTGTTGTCAGCCCCGAGGCGAGAAAAATGCTTGAACAAGGGAGATCTGGGGCCAGGGCAGAACTTGTCGATGGCGAAATCTCGTACTAAGCGCTGACGAGGAAAGTATCCCCGCGGTCCTCGTCGCAACGGAAACTTCCTATCGCCTCATGACCTTCAGCGGTTCGGCCCTCATTTGCAATCAGCGATCGAGTGGCGTCCGACGCTAGCTGCAAGAAAGGACGGCTTGGCGTAGCCAGCGATGAGCCGCGTCATTTTCGGAGCGGATGTGCCAACCTTGCTTGTAAGCAAAGCGCGACAGCTCCAATGGTGGAGGGAATGTTCTCAGGGCCCGGTTTTGAGGCTGAAACTCAAGCGCACGGCTGGCAATCGTGAGGACCAGCTCAGTGCCGGGCAACAGGTCAACCGCCATTCCCCAATGCGGAAGTACGACGGCGACACGGCGTTGAAGCCCCATCAGGGCCAGCTTCTGCTCAATCTCATCATTTGAATCAGGGCTCAGGGCGACGAGAACATGAGGACGGTTCAGCCAACATTCAAAAGCTAGTCCGCCCTCGTCCGGCAATGTGCTTTTATCGGCTATGCTGATATAGCTCTCGGTGAACAAAGACTGCACCCTTATGTGCTCAGGCACGTCGGGAAACAATCCCAATCCCAGATCCAGCTCGCCATCGCGAAGCTGTAGCAACATGGTGTCGCGACTGGCTTGGCTGATCGCCAGATCGAGGTTTGGGGCGAATCTCCGGACATGCTGAACCAGGCGAGGCAGGACGATCCTTGTCGCATAATCCGACATCGCAAGCCGCAACCGACCCCGCATCTGGGAGGGATCGAACTCCATTTCGCCCCCCAGTAAGCCATTAAGATTGATCAGGGCGTCATGCAGAGGTTGGATGATGGCATGCGCACGCGCCGTTAATTCCATCCGGCTCCCTCTTCTCACAAGCAAAGGGTCATTGAAGCGATGCCGGAGCTGCGCCAATGCGTAGCTAACCGCTGGTTGGCTCTTGTGGAGACGTTCCGCAGCCCGCGTGACATGTTTCTCCGTGAGTAGCGCGTGCAGCGTCACAAGCAGGTTGAGATCGATCCTACGAAGTTCATCCATGGGGTGGATAGTAGCCATATGAAAATGCGATTTCCATAAACCTTAGCGATGATGCATTATCATGGCAACAACAATATCGCGAGCGGCCACCGACGCCGTTCGGGTCAAGCAGGACAATTCCTCATGAATGCGTACCTCTTCGAGAGCAGGTTTCGCGGTTGGCTGGCGGCAGCCATCGCCTCGATGCTTTTTGGCTCCACCTATCTCGTAACGAGTCGATACTTGCCTGCTGACTTACCGTTATGGGGGGCTGCGCTTAGGGCGCTGCCAGCGGGCATCGCCCTGCTCATAGTGGCACGTCGGCTCCCAAAAGGCGCGTGGTGGTGGAAAGCCGCCATACTCGGCTCGCTAAACATGGGTGGTTTTTTCCTTCTATTGTATATCGCGGCACAACGACTGCCCTCCAGCATCGCGGTTTCTGTTGGGGCTCTCAGCCCACTCATCATCGCCGCGACCGCTTGGGTGCTGATTGGCGAACATATCACCAGGCGCTTCGTTCTTGGTGCAGCAATCGGTATGCTCGGCGTAGTGCTCATTGTCGGAGCCGCCAGTCAAACTCCGGACCCTTGGGGAGTCGCGGCCGTCCTCGGTGCTTCGGTGCTGATGTCACTGGGAGCCGTTCTGTCAAAACGATGGAACGACAACACGCCGGTTCTTGCAACGACGGCGTGGCAGTTGATGGCAGGTGGGATCGAACTTCTCGTCGTCGCAGCCTTGATCGAAGGCTCGCTGCCCCCTCTTAGCGGCACGGCATTCGCGGCTTTTTCCTACATCAGTCTGATCGCCACCGCGTTCGCCTACGTCTGCTGGTTTACCGGATTCCGTCACCTGCCGGCTGCCACAGTGGGGATCATCGCCCTGCTCAATCCCGTCACCGGTGTGATGCTCGGAGTATTGCTAGCGTCCGAGCCCCTGACGATCATTCAAGCTGCTGGAATAGGCTTAGTGCTCACGAGCATCGCGATAGGCCGCAGCCGCAAACCAGGTCAGCCAAAGAAAGACCTGCATTGGTCTCGATCCGAAGCGACGAGCGCAACTCGCGAATAGCATTTCGCATCGAGACTATCCAATGAAGGGAGGTGCAATCCGTCGCTCTGAATACCCATCCGAAAGTAGAACCGCGGCTAGTCGGTTCGAAACCAAAACCCAATTGTTTCCCTGTAATCTGTGTAAAGGTATCCACCATGAACATGAAAAGTTTATTCGCAACCGCTGCATTTGCATTCGCGGCAATCTCGGCCTCCAATGCCTTGGCCGGAGATATCGTCTCGCTCAAGTTCAGCAATGGCCGTGCGGATGTCGTCGGTCTTGAAAACGTGAAGGAAGTACTGAAGCCTCTCGGGATTCACATCCAAACGATCGACATTCCGCAGTCTGCAAAGCCCATCCTTGAGGCGTCTCACAAACGTGCTTTGACCAAGCCTGAACAGAACGAGCTCATCTCGATTTTCGGCATGGACCAAGCGCAATTGCTCGAACAGGTGAAGCTTGCCGGTCGCACTCCCGCCGTAAGCGGTGGCGGTGTTCTGACCGAGGAGACAGGGGTAGGTCCTTATCCAAAAGTATATGACATGAGGGCACTGGACCAGAAAACCCATAAAGCGGTGCTGGAGAAGTACGGACGTATGCACGTCAACTCAGCCGATGATGGCACGGATGTCGACGAAGTCATGACGGTGGTCGCCGGCGGGCCGTTTCGCTGGGGCTTTACCATGAAAGACGGCTCCATCGCCCGTTTTCAGGTGGATGAAGTTAGTTTGGACGATCAGGCAGTACGCGTAAGCTACCATGGCCTTGGAATGCATGCGGGCATTATGGATGCCAAGCAGGGCCTTATTGTTGCTTATGCACACGGTCCGAAGGAATTCACGATGCGTTACGAATCGAACGTCCCGCACGCGGAGCTTCTCGGTACAAATCCATGGATCGACTTCGGCGGCGAAATGCCTGTCGTGCTTGATAAAGTTAAGTAAGCTAATCCGGGTTGTTCGCCGACTGGCAAAGACATCGAACGCAATTTCCTTAGCTATCCTAAAACACCCCTGGAGTTTGATACCTCCAGGGACTTTCGCATCCTTCGTGTTATCATACCGCATGCTACCATAATTAATCTTAGCTTAACTCTCGTGCCCGCCTTTCTTGGCTGGGCCTACGTCTTCGTCCTGTTCACGATCGCGACAAGAAACAAAATGTCCACGTCTTTAGTATTTGCTGGATCCCTTGATGTGCAATCGCTTTGACGTAATTGAACGATTGAGGAGAAACACCTCTTCGTGCAACTGTCTCATCCCAAGAAAGGCAGGCTACTCCATTTTGTTACCTTCCGCCGTTCGGAGCTTGCTGCAAACTTAAGATAAGCCACCGGTGGAGTTAAATCGTCTGCGCGTTAGCATAGCTAATGTGGGTTCGTGCCCATTGCGATCCAGTTAAACGGGTCAAGAGCCTCTATTCATGCTTGAATCCGTTGAATGAAAAGGAAAGCCAATGGCGATGTTCTTTCGAGGAACTACCGGCTGCCGCCATGTCTCGTGACGCAGCAGTATCTTCATAAATCGTTACATTTTCATGCAAATGGCCGTCCTTTGGTCTGGTTTTTGACACACCTCAGCTAAGAATCTACGTTACCAAGCCGCATGCGGAACCGGAGAAGTACGATGGAAACGGTCGAGTGGTCTTTTTCGGATATCCTGGGAGATCCACTAATTAGATTAGTCATGGCTGCAGACAATGTTAGTCAGGCCGATATCGAAAAGATGCTTCGCACTTTAGCGAAAAATCAACGAGATTTGAACGGGCGGAGCGCGATTAAGGAAGATCATTTCGTCGGCCGGCACAGACCCTCTGAACGCGGTAGCCAATTCAAACGCAGTCATTAATGTCGGTCTATCTGACCATACTCTTTTGATAACTTCGTCTAATCTCGCAAAGGCGATCGGGCGAACGTTTCGCTCGTCCAAATTAGCGGAGAGAGGCGTTTGGAAGCCTCCGTCCAGCTACGATTGATGCTGCGCTACTTCAACGCCGCCGGGGCGACTCGACGTCGCTGATCGCGAATAATGACAGGGTGAAACCGTGTTGGCTGGGAACCGCAGTACACGCTGCGTGACCTTATGCAGTCCGCGTGGGATTGGCACATGAAGACAAACCCAGCTCGGAGCGCGCTAGTTCCGTAAATTGAATTTTGCGATAAATGCCAAAAAAACAATACGTTAATGTATGTTCTGATTGCCGCTTCGATGACGGCGACGCCGCATACAAACTATAGGCCCGTAATGGATTTGGATGATCAGTCCTCGCGTTTGCACTTCGCATATTCTGGAATTGACGCTTGCGACGATGTTGCCAGTGCCCTCGCCATATTCCAGCGATCATATCGCATCGATCATGTGACGTACCACCTGTCGCAAACCACGGCGAGCTTGGTTGACGCGCCATTTGTCCGAACAACCTATAACGAAGCGTGGGTCGCCCGTTACCTGTTGCGAGGATACGTTTCGGTTGACCCCATCGTCGCAGAGGGTTTTCTCCGCCAGCTTCCATTCGATTGGCGAGACGTTGAGGCGACCGAAGCAACACAGGAATTTCTGCTGGATGCCGCCGGGCATGGCATCGGTAGGAACGGCTTTTCGATACCTGTCGCCGACAAATCGCGTCGTGCACTTCTTTCTCTCAATTCTTCGGCCTCAGACGAAGAATGGAGCGATATCATCGCCGATGCTCGGGACGAATGGATTGATCTCGCCCGTCTCATACATCGAAAAGCTATTTTCGAAGTCTTTGGTCGTCATGACCCAGTGCCGCTGCTGAGCCCTCGCGAGATGGAGTGCCTTCATTGGTTAGCTCTTGGCAACGACTATAAGGGCGTTGGGCTCATACTCGGTCTCTCGGAGCATACGATACGCTCATATCTCAAGTCCGCCCGCTATAAGCTGGGATGCTTGACCACAACTGCGGCAACAGCCCGAGCAATTCAGCTACGCCTCATCAATCCCTACGGCAATACCCCTATCTGAGGGTGCCGTTCCAGGGGAATACGACCCTTCCCGAGACATTGGCATGCTGCAACGCACACACGTTGGAGACGCCCATGTATCTTTTAGTTCAGGCCCATCAGTTCGAGAAATTCTCCCACTTGATCGATCAGTCTTTCCTGCTGCGAAAACGAGTTTTTGCGGATCGGCTGGGCTGGAAAGTTGCAGTGTCCGGCGAAATGGAAAAGGACTTGTATGATACTTTGAATCCCGCCTACCTTTTCTGGTGTGATGATGAGGGAAAGAGGCTTTACGGAACGGTCCGGCTCTTGCCAACGACCGGGCCAACCCTCTTATACGACGTCTTCCGGACGACCTTTCCCAATTCGTGCGACTTAGTTGCCCCCACGATATGGGAGGGCACGCGTATGTGCATTGACGAAGACGCTATCAGCTGCGACATGCCCGAGTTGCGCCCGGATCAGGCGTTTTGTCAGCTTTTGCTCGCTTTGTGTGAGGTGGCGCTCGACCACGGGATCGAGACATTAGTATCGAACTACGAACCCCACTTGAAGCGACTGTATGAACGCGCCGGCGCGGAGCTAGAGGAGCTTGGCCGAGCGACGGGATTTGGGCGCTTTCCGGTTTGCTGCGGCATGTTCGAGGTCTCCCCCCGAATTCTCAGGCAGATGCGAACTAAACTGGAGGTATCCGAGCCTCTATACCGACGCAGCTATCCTACTCGACGGCAAACGGGCCAGCCTACAGCTCGTGGCGAAAGGCTTTCCGAACGTCTGCAGGCTGATTTCGGCGAGATTCAGTCGGACCAAGCGGATCAAGTCCAATCCCGCTCTCTTGTGATGGCGTCCTGGCCCAGTCCCGGATCTTCCACGATCAACCCGTGAAGGGTCCGCTAGCGAGCTGCGGCCGCTTGGCTTCGCCTGCGCGGTGATCGCGCCCGTGACCACGCCTTTTTAGGAGCCATCGAGCGGGAATTGGCCCGCTCCCGATGGAGCCTTCAAATGTCGTATGATCTCACGCTCGCACAGTCCCACGCCTTCCAGCTTTCCCGCGACCTGATGGTCCCGGTTACCGTCTTCGAAGTCGACGGCGAGTACGGTGTCCTGCCCTCCGACGAGATCGACGCAGGCGACGACCTCGACATCGTGCACGAGTTTTTCCCTTGGCCGGCGCATTGAGCCGGCCTTCGCCGCTCGCGCGGCGAGCGTTCTTGCCGCTTGCGAGCCGGCGGACGCAAGGGAGGCTACGCCGCGCCTGGCTTTCGACACCTACCACTTCTGGCAGTTGCCAGGCGCGCCCTTGCATCCTTTGCTCTTCGCGGCCGACCGGAATTGATCCGCGAATTGCGGAAGATATTTCGGTGAGAGGACCGATCAAAAAAGGATCGGAAGGAAAATGGACAGGAAAGAAATCGAAGACCTTCGAAATCGGGTCGCGTGCGAAGCTGTACTCGAAACATCGGGTTTCGCAATCGATGTCAAAGAGAGCACCCGCCGAGCCCGAAAATTCAGGCGAGGCGCTGAGATCGTCATCGTGACACATGGTGGTCGCGGTTGGTTCGATCCGCTGAGCGATGCAAAAGGCGATGTATTTTCACTTGTTGCTATCCTGGATCAGGTCGGTTTTGCAGAGGCCGCGAGCCGAGTGGCCGCTCTCAGCGGGTTTCGCCCGGCGACGCCGCTCTGGAAGAAGGTCACGACACCTCGCGCGTCTGTGCTCAGCCGTTGGGAGCAACGGAAGCGCCCAGAGCCTGGGTCTGAGGTATGGCGGTATCTTTGCTGGACACGCGCTCTTCCGGTCTCAGTGGTTCGTCAGGCAGCCCAAGAAGGCGCACTTAGAGAAGGTCCGTCCGGAAGCATGTGGGCGGCACATACGGACAATAGTGGAGCTCTATCAGGATGGGAGGAGCGCGGACCCGCTTGGCGGGGCTTCGCATCTGGAGGGGCTAAAACCCTCTTCCGGCTCGGTCCTGCCTATGCAAGACGGCTATGCGTCACCGAAGCTGCGATCGACGCGATGAGCCTTGCGGCGATCGAGGGCGTTCGGGAAGGAACACTCTACGTGAGCACAGGTGGCGGCTGGTCGCCAACGACGGAGGCGGCCTTAAGAAGCCTGATTTCGCGATCTGCAACGCAAGTTGTCGGTGCGACTGACGCAAATCCCCAAGGTGAGATTTTCGCGGACCATTTGCGCGGGTTAAGCGAGGCAATGTCATCTGACTGGTTGCGTTTGCGGCCGCCAGCGGATGACTGGAACGAGGTCTTGCAGGACAGATTGGAGGAAAATGCAAACAGGGAGATAGGAGGAGGGCGTGCCGCATCTCGGTCGACTGCGTCAAGGGAAGCTTCGCCCGGCTAAGGCCGGCCCTTGACCCCGCCGCGCGGGATGCCGGCGGCCTGGAACATATCGTGAAGGATTGAAGATGAAGATGAAGATGATCGCGACGGTCATCGCTTTGGTCCCGATATCTGAAAGGATCCAGAAATGAAGATCGAAAATACCATCCGAAAGATTTTCGAAGGTGTCGCCACGCGTCCGCAAATGTTCAGGTTGTTTGACCGGCATGGTCAACGCCCCGACAAGGGAGGGTTCGACGCCTCAACTCTCTACAGGGGCGAATGGTTCGAGATCGACGAGACCCTTTATGATTACATGCTGAATCTTCTGCCTCCGCTGTGGATACGTGGTCCGATCTTTGCGATGCGCGAGTTCATGACCGGATCCGTAACCTCGGTCTTCTTCGCGCTGCAGATCGACGAAGCCGTCCGATATTTCCACACCTACTGCGATCTTGCCGACTCGACCTCCGTGGAGTCGATGCGCGCGGCGATTGTCTCGCGCGAAACCCGCCCAGTCCGCGCAATGAGCCGCCAAGAAAGGCTCGAGCATATCTGGAGCACGACTACGGACGGATATCGGGCTTATGCCGGCGATCGGTGGCCGAAGCCAATGCAAGGCCAGCGAACGGTGATGCTCTATGGCGGCACGGAACGTACCTTCCTGAAGCTGCTCGACACGCTGACCGACGACGAGGTCGCAGCGAAGCTTCCTGTGCATCTGCGCCACCTCCCGTCAGCCCTGGCCGCCTGAGCCGAGTCCATTCCCGCAAAACTGGTGCCGCAGCCGGTCAAATTCTCGACCGGACGATGGCGCACGTGCAAACCCAAGGAGTTTTCAGATGAACAATGATCCGTTCACGCTCGATATATTCGGCTCAAGCGCGCTTTCCTCAGGCCTCGGACTCGGCGTCACGGCTTTCGCAAGCATCTCACCTGATGTTGCAAACGACGACGATCCAGATCCGACGCCCCCCGCATCATCCCCTGCCCTC
>NZ_QLNF01000038.1:0-265 GCF_003261015.1 Agrobacterium sp. MS2
ATATCCGCGCCTTCCTGGCGGGCACCCTTGATCCCGAATATTCCCGTCAGCTGACCGAGCAACTACGACAGGCAGGCGTCCCGGTTTGACCATGCCGTCGCTGGCAATTAATCTGAGCACGTGGCGGATGTTTGCAAGCAGACCCGGATGTTTGCGAGCACATTGGCAAAGAGCGTGAGCACGACGCCCGCTCCATTGTCAGATAATTCGAGCAGAAAATGCCGATGTTTGCGAGCAGAGGCGCTTATGTTGGCAAGCCGCTACA
>NZ_QLNF01000039.1:0-31949 GCF_003261015.1 Agrobacterium sp. MS2
GAACAGGCCCGCCCCTGCCCCCAGCGCCAATGTCGCCGGCAGAACAAGCCACAGGCGGTTCCAGCCGAAATCGGCAAAAAGCAGGCAGGTCTGGCCAGCAAAGGCGAATATGGCGCCATAGGTGACATCGGCGCGTCTGGTGACTGAAAAGGCGATGGCATAACCAAAGGCCAGAACCGCATAAAGCGCGGCGACCGGCACTGCATTCAGCAATTGTTGCAGGAAATAGGCCAAGCGCGTCCTCCCGCTGTGATTATAACTATTAAAACCAGTTTTGATAGTTATAATGTGCGGCATGACCTTTCGCTGGACAGAACATCGTTTCGCGGGCGGCGCATTGGCGTTGGATGTTGCCAATAGCGTGATCCTGCGTTCAGACGCCGCTAGATCGGTAGACCGCTTCGCCGTGGCCGGGCAGATCGCCACCTTTGCCGAAGCGGCGACACGGTTTGGTGCGGAGCGAGAAAGATTTCCCCCCCTCGTCGCGCCCGACGAAGAGAGACGGCCGGTTCTTTTCGATTTGCGCGAGGCAATCGACGATTATTTTCGCTCGTCCATCGCCGATGGCGGCGAGGACGACGGGAAACTGGCGCAGTTTCTCTTCGCTTGCGGCGCCGCCCTGCGCATGTTCCCGAAGGCAGAACATCTCGCCAATGCCACCGCCCACTCCGCACTGTCGCTGCTTGCGGACGAACCACGGCAGCGGTTGAGGATCTGCGGCAATTGCGGCTGGCTGTTCATCGACCGCAGCAGAAACAGAAGCCGGATCTGGTGCGATATGGCGGTGTGCGGCAACCGGCAGAAAGCCAGCCGGCACTATCACCGCACGAAGGAGACGCGGTCATGAAGAGAACCGGCCTGCCATTGCTGGCAATGGTGGCGATACTCACCCTTTCCGGCTGTCAGCGCGAAGAACCGCGCGAGGTGGCGAAGGTTTCCGGTCGCATGTTCGTCTTCAACTATCGCGTGGCCATTGCCACCTATCTGGTGACGCTGCAGCGTATTGCCCCCATTCGCGATGGCAGCAGCGTTGAAGCAACATTCGAAAACCCTCGCGGAGGGCCCGACCTCACCACCCGCGAGAAGATTTTTCCGAAGGACGAAAGGATCACCGTTCAGAGCCCGCCGGTCGAATGTGTGAAGCAGGATCGGCCCTACAGGGTCACCGTCCGCATCAAAGGGCCGGATGGCGATATTCTGCAGACGATCGAGACCACCATCCGCTCCGATACCGACCAGTCAGCTCTCCCCGCCAAGCCGCTGGTCGTCGGCCCGCTCTATACGCCCAATCCGGAGGTGTTTAAACCTGACGGAACGATTGATATGCGGCCGGCTCAGGGATGCCCGGCGTCGTAGACGGAGCGAGTGCAACCTCTCCTCGTCCCTGTGCTTGTCACAGGAATGATGATGAAGGCGGGTGCGGCGTCCCCTTATCGCAACAAAAAACAAAAAAAACGGAGCCTTTCGGCTCCGCTTCTTCGAGTCTTTTCAGCAGCTTCGAGCAATCGCCTGATAGAGCGATTCAAGCCGTTGAGACTTTGAATCAGCCGACGATTTCGGTTTCGGCGAACCAGTAGGCGATTTCCTGTGCGGCGGTTTCCGGAGCGTCGGAACCGTGAACGGAGTTTTCGCCGATGGAAAGCGCGAAGGTCTTGCGGATGGTGCCTTCAGCGGCCTGGGCCGGGTTGGTGGCGCCCATGATTTCGCGGTTCTTGAGGATGGCGTTTTCGCCTTCCAGAACCTGAACGATGGTCGGGCCGGAAGTCATGCCTTCAACGAGTTCGCCGAAGAAGGGGCGCTCCTTGTGGACGGCGTAGAAGCCTTCGGCTTCGCGCTTGCTCATCCAGACGCGCTTGGAGGCGACGACGCGCAGGCCGTTGTCTTCAAATACCTTGGTGATCGCGCCCGTGAGGTTACGCTTGGTTGCGTCCGGCTTGATCATCGAAAATGTGCGTTCAATCGCCATGTGTCCGTTTCCTTTTCCTTCAGAGAAAGTGGGCGGTCTTTACCCGCCCAAAGGCCCGAAAACAAGGGGGATCAATGAGATTGCGGCACTGACGGCAGACATTTCACGCCGCTGTCACACTGCGGCCCCTTGCATCGTAAAGATCGAGGCACCCTTCGAACCAGTCGCGCACAGGGTCATTATCAGAAAACAGATCAGCACCGGTGGTGATCCTCGCCCATTGCAGCGCGCCGAAAACGATGTAATCCGAAAAAAGCGGCGACGTGCCGCCGATGAAGGGCTGAAAACTCAGCATCCGGCGGATGGGAGCGAGCAAGGCAGGAAAGGCGGCGATCTCGTCTTCGCGGTTGGCGACGACATCCTCGAGCGGGCGGCCAAGCGCCCTTGTCCGGCTTTCGCGGAAATAACGACGATCCGGCTCATCCAGCATATTGTGGATATCCAGCACGGCGATACGGACGATGGCCGGATGCAGCTGGGTTTGGGACCAGCTTTCGACAAAGCGCGCCATGGCCTTGCCGCCCTCCCCATCGAACAACGATGGCCGCTCCGGGTAGGCCTCGTCCAGATAAAGGGCAATCTCGAAACTGTCGCTCACCAGGCGGTCGCCGTCCCGCAGGATCGGCACCGTCTTCGAAAAACCATCCTCCACGGTCGGGATGACGGTGAAGGGCAACGGACGCTCTTCGAAATCCAGTCCCTTATGCGCCAACGAAAACACGGTTTTCCAGCAATGGGGGGAAAATGGCCTGGAGACATCGCTTCCGCAGAGCGAATAGAGGGTTCGGGAATTCGTCATGGGCTGCACCTTCTCTGCAATAACGACCACGCGATATAAAATCGGCGGGAGCCGGAAATCAAATCAGCATTTGTCATGTTATCAATCAAAGGACGTTTGAAAGGTTCCGTTCGCCAAGGGCCGAAATAAAACCTGGAGGTGATGAATTTCGCTCGCAGGTTTAGCCAATTTTAAGCCGTCTCGCCTATGATTTTGCCATTCAGAAAACGGTTATTTCGTTCGATTGATAAGACCATCGATACTGGAGCTGACAGCGATGACATCTGCTGGCGATAAAAAACGCGAACAGGCGAGAAGTAGTCTTGTCCTTACCAAGGTCGCGCAGTTCATCGCCAAGATGAATATTGCACCATTGCCGCGCAATTACGAATTGATCTATGAAATATTGTCGGGCCATAACCCGGCCATGGGCCGAGACATCCTGGCGCTCGGTAATGCGCCGCAACAGCACGAGATCGATCTGGTTGGCCAGAGGCACAATTTGCCCGGCTTCTCCCGCATCGAAGCGGAACAGATGGCCAGCGAGGCCTTTGAAACGCTGAAACAGATTTCCGCACGGCTGGAAGCTGGCCAGAGGCGCACGGAAGCCTTCATCGGACGCCTTGGCGAAGACGAAACTGTTGGGTCCCCGGCCACCGATCGCGTCGCCCGATTGCTGGACGACATCCACGAGGAACAGACCAGCCTAAGGCATTTCATCTCCATGGGGCTGATGAAAATACATGACGTCGAAAGGCGGCGCGCCGAACTGCAGGCCGGTTCCCTGCGCGACGTGCTGACGGCGCTGCCCAACCGGGCGGCTTTCCTCGAAAAACTCGGAGAGCTTTTTGCCGGAGACAGGGCCGCCTCCGCGACATCGCTGATGCTCCTCAATATCGACCATTTCCGCGAGATCAACGCCAAATACGGCCCCGCCGCCGGAGACAAGGCCCTGCGGCGGCTTGCTGGGCTCTTTCGCAAGACGATCAAGAAGGATGATTTTGTCGCCCGCATCGGCGGCAACGAATTTGCTTTCCTGTTTGCAGGCGTTGCGCAAAACACGGCTGAGGCGATCGCTGAACGTCTGCGGCAAAGCGTCGAAGCCTTGCGCTTCGTGACGAGTGAGGGCGGCGGCGAGCATCTGACGGTTTCAATCGGCGTCGCCTCGGTGGACGGCACCGCAACGCCCGCGGAATTCTTCAGCCAGGCTGAATTGGCCCTGCTTTGCGCCCGGTGCGGCACCCGGAACTGCGTCGTCGGTTATTGCAGGGACCTCGCGCAGCATAATCGCGACAGCTATCTCGCGCAGTTGGGTTGCTAGGACATTTCGGCAAGCCTTCAGGGTGGGCTTATATCCGGAAAACGAGCTGCCATCCCGCGCCTTGTCCCCGTTTGCCGCCTCTTCATTTCCGACCTCATAACTGCCGCGGTGTGGCGTGCCTGCTCTTGCCTTGGTCACACAGTTCGGCCAAAACGACGCCATGATTACGATTACCGATCTTTCGGCCCGCATCGCCGGGCGTCTGCTCCTTGACCACGCCAGCGTGACGCTTACCGCCGGTGTGAAGGCGGGCCTCGTCGGCCGCAACGGTGCCGGCAAATCCACCCTTTTCCGCATCATCACCGGCGATCTCGCGGCAGAGGGCGGTTCGGTGACCATTCCGAAACAGGCCCGCATCGGCCAGGTGGCGCAGGAAGCGCCGGGCACGGAGGAATCTCTCATCTCCATCGTGCTTTCCGCTGACAAGGAGCGCAGCGCGCTTTTGGCGGAGGCGGAAACCGCAACCGATCCGCATCGTATCGCAGAGATCCAGATGCGGCTTGTCGATATCGATGCCCATTCGGCGGAAGCGCGTGCATCGAGCATTCTTGCCGGTCTCGGTTTCGATCATGAAGCGCAGCTCCGCCCCGCCTCCTCCTTTTCAGGCGGCTGGCGCATGCGTGTGGCGCTCGCCTCGGTGCTGTTTGCCGAGCCCGATCTACTGCTGCTCGATGAGCCGACCAACTATCTCGACCTTGAGGGCACGCTGTGGCTGGAAGAATATATCCGCCGATATCCGCACACTGTTATCATCATCAGCCATGATCGCGATCTGCTGAACAACGCCGTTAATTCCATCGTGCATCTCGACCAGAAGAAGCTGGCCTTTTATCGCGGCGGCTACGATCAGTTCGAGCGGCAGAAGGCCGAGGCCGACGAATTGCAGATGAAAGCCAAGGCGAAAAACGACGCCGCGCGCAAACACCTGCAGAGCTTCATCGACCGTTTCCGCGCCAAGGCCACCAAGGCCCGTCAGGCGCAGAGCCGCATCAAGGCCCTGGAGCGCATGGGCACCGTCGCCGCCGTGATCGAAGATCATGTGCAGCCGATCACGTTTCCTGAGCCGGAAAAACAGCCGGCCTCGCCGATCGTTGCCATCAATGGCGGCGCCGTCGGCTATGAACCGGGCAAGTCCATTCTGAAACACCTCAACCTGCGCATCGACAATGACGATCGCATTGCGCTGCTCGGCTCCAACGGCAACGGCAAATCCACTTTTGCGAAATTCATTTCCGGCCGTCTCGCCCCGCAGGCGGGTGATCTTCGCGTCGCGCCCGGCCTCAAGATCGGCTTCTTCGCGCAGCATCAGCTCGACGATCTGGTGCCGGATGAAACTCCGGTCGAACATGTGCGCAAGCTGATGCCGCTGGCACCGGAGGCGCAGGTGCGGTCACGCGTGGC
The DNA here is from genome assembly GCF_003261015.1 of Agrobacterium sp. MS2. Lineage (NCBI taxonomy): Bacteria > Pseudomonadati > Pseudomonadota > Alphaproteobacteria > Hyphomicrobiales > Rhizobiaceae > Agrobacterium > Agrobacterium sp. MS2. Next base: position 5,467 of record NZ_QLNF01000039.1, read on the forward strand.
GCAGATGGGGCTTGCGACGGAAAAGATGGCGACGGCTGCCAAAGACCTTTCCGGTGGCGAAAAGGCTCGCCTGCTGATGGGCCTTGCGGCCTTCCACGCACCCAACCTCTTGATCCTCGACGAACCGACCAACCATCTCGATATCGACAGCCGCCGGGCGCTGATCGAGGCGCTGAATGATTATAATGGCGCGGTGATCCTCATTTCCCACGACCGCCATCTTATTGAGGCGACCGTTGACCGGCTGTGGTTGGTGGCCGACGGGACGGTCAAGACGTTCGAGGGCGACATGGAGGAATATCGCGATCTCGTCGTTTCCTCCGGTAAAAAGAAGGACGACAAGAGCGACGCCGTTGCCGATCAGGCTTCCAAGGCCGATCAGCGCAAGGCAAGCGCGGAAAAGCGTGCCCAACTCGCGCCGTTGAAGAAAAAGATCAACGAAATCGAATCCCTGACGGCAAAGCTTGAGAAACTGATTCAGACGCTCGACACCGAACTGGCCGACCCGGCACTATATGAAAAAGCCCCTGCCAAAGCCGCTCAGAAAGTCAAGGAGCGTGGCGAAGCCGCTGCCAGGCTATCGGATGCGGAAGAGCAATGGCTGATGCTATCCAGTGAATACGAGGAAGCAATGGCCAGCTGATGCGCAACGGCACAGGAGCGGCGGCCTCTTGCGAAGCCGCCGTATCGCATTGACGAAACTTACTTCGCGCCGATCGTGTTCAGACCTTCACGCGCACATTCGGCATCGATTGCACCCGACGGCGCGCCTCCAACGCCAATACCGCCGACGAGCGCGTCGCCGATCTTGATCGGCAGCCCGCCTGCCTGAATGACCATGCGCTCATCCATGTTGCGGAGGCCATCATTGGCGGGCTTGGAGGCGATGAATTCGGCAATCTCGCCAATATCACGGCCGAGCGATGCGGCAGCGAATGCCTTGCCGGTGGCGCTGGAGACCGTGTGCGGACCTGAACCATCTGCTTTCAGGACCGTCTTTACGGCGCCGTCGCGGGCGACGATGGCAACGGTGACAGCGTTGCCCTTGGCCGAGCAGGCCTGAAGTGCTGCACTGGCAGCCTTTTCCGCCAATTCGAGTGGCAGGTAAGGTGCGGTCGGCAGCGTCTGCGCTAGGGCGACCGAAGGAGCGAGCAGAGTGGAAACAACGAGAAGGTTGCGGATCATGAAAAGGTCCTCTTGCTTGATGAGGACTGCAGTTTAAGCGGATGGCGTTGAGCCGCGAATCCGTAAGACTTTCCGGCTGCTCGGTAGTTCTACCGATCCGCACCCGCTTCCAGCCAAAGTCTTGTCATTTCCGCCTGCGAGGTTGTGCCGAGCTTCAGGCCAATGGCGGCGCGATGGCTGTCCACCGTGCGTGGCGACAGACCAAGTCCGTCTGCGATCTGGCGCGAAGTAAAACCGAGCGCGATGCGTTCAAGTATCTCCCGCTCCCGCGCGGTCAGCAGTGACAGGAGGGCCAAATTCTCCGCCTGCAGCGCTTTTGCGTCAAGCGTGCGGGCCAATATCCGGTGCGCTTTCTGGATCGCGTCAATGAGATCCTGTTCGTCGACCGGCTTGGAGAGAAAATCCACCGCCCCATTGTGGAAGGCTCGGCGGCAGGCTTCGATGTTGCCGTGACCGGAAATGATGATGACCGGCCAGTCTATCCCCTCTTCCGTCAGTTTCTCCTGCAATTTCAATCCGGTTATGGCGGGCATGCGAATATCGAGGATCAGGCAGCCCGGCTCGAGGGCGGCAAGCTGGCTGAGAAACGCCACGGGATCAGCAAAGCCCTTCGCCTTTATGCCGACGGTGGAGAGAAGCAGGATGAGCGCCTTGCGCACGGCGTCATCGTCATCAACCAGATAGACGGGCAGCGTCATGGGTCCCGTGCCTCCGGTGCAAGCGGGAGGACAACCCGGAAATGGGCACCATTCTCACTCGCGACGTATCGGATTTCACCGCTGGCGCGTTCCACCAGCCTCTGGCTGAGGGCAAGCCCCAGCCCCATTCCGTTGTTTTTCGTGGTGGTGAAAGGTGTGAACAACCGGTCGCGCAGCTCGGGCGCTACGCCGGGGCCGTTATCGGCAACATCGAGAACGGCGAAATCACCGTTCCGGCTCAATCTTGCCGTGATCGCACGTCTGCCTTCAATGGCAGTGAGTGCGTCAAGCGCGTTGCGCAGCAAATTGAACATGACCTGTTCTATTTCGACGGGATCGACCCGCACCGGAAGCGGCACTTCCGGCATCGCGATATCAATGCTGGCCTCATGCCGGGCCGCTTCGCCGGCAAGCAGCGCATCGACATTGCGCAGGGCGGCGCGCAGGTCATGCGCAGCGACCGGCTGGCGGTGCGGCAGCGACCAGTTGCGGAACCGGTCGAGCATATTCGCGGCGCACCGCGCCTGATCGATCATATCGTCGAGAGCACCGGAAAGAGCCGTGACATCCTGACGGGCAAGCAGCCGTCTCCCCGCCTGCGCCTGCGCCAATATCGCCGTCAGGGGCTGGGTAAGCTCGTGGGCAAGGCCGCTCGCCATTTCTCCGAGAGCGTTAACCCGCGAGGCGTGGGTCAGTCTCGCTTCCATGCCGCTCAGTTCGGCGCGTCTCTCGGCGGCGCGCATGCGCGTCCTCTGTCTTGTCATGACAATACAGAGCACGAAAACGACGCTTGCGCCAGCCACGCCCGCCAGCAGGGCGCGGCCGGGCAATAGGTCCCGCCAGGTGATTGCGAGCGCGACTTCCAGCGTCAGAGGCTGGCTGGCGCTGCTGAGCTGCCGGACATATTGCGGCGCTTCCGGCATCGTGGGTGGGCCGAGAAGGACTGTTCCGCCAGGCATTTTAAGACGGATCACCGCCTGTTTTTCCGACCAGAACGCAGCGTCGGACGCGAGAAGCCGCCCGGCATCGACGGCAAGCACCAGCACCTTCGAGGCCGACCCGCTATTGGGGCTGCGCTTGACGATCATGTAATGGCCGGGTCTGAGATCGCTCGCCACCAGAGCCGGCCGGCCGGTAAAGACCGATGCCGCCTCGCGGATCGTCGCTGCCAGCTCGCTCTCCAGCGGCCGTGTGCCGACAACAGGCCCCGCCTCGTTGAGGGAAACCAGCTGGACCTCGTCAATACGCGGGTAAAATTGCAGAATGGGTGCCGCGACATCGAGCAAGAGGCGATAATCCGCCCCCTGCTGCGCCTGCGCCACCGCCGAAAGCGCCGTCACATGGGCATCATGCTGATCGGCCCGGCGGGATGCCTCAGCCTGCAACGCATCGCTCTGCCGTGCCAATTCGCCGAGCAGGCTGACATATTGATAAGCCGCCAGTGCGGACACGACGGCTGCCATAAGCAGTGCCCAGACCAGAAACAACTTGAGAAACGGCCGCCCCGTCAGCGACCATGGCGCGTGCGCCATGCGCCGGCTGCCTGAAAGGGAATGGGCGGTGGCATCAAGTGAGCGGCCGCCCGCAGCAGCGCCCTTGGCCGCTTCGTTCGGTCGGCGCTCGGCCGGTGTTCCGGGCATGTCGTTCCATGCATCGTTTTTTTCAAGCATCGGCTCGCCCGCATGACCGACAGAGCGGATCATGACATTCGTTCAACAGGTGACTTTTCTCAGCACAGACAGTGAGAACATTCAATCCGGCCCCAGCCGAATTTACCCCTGATCATCATTGGCGCGGGAAGATGTGGGCGGTGCCCTTGGCGCTAGGCACACGCCCTGCGGGACTGCAGCCGCGCGAGCGGCACGGCGGGGGAATAAAGATAACCCTGCCCGAAGCGAATACCCATCTGCATGAGAAGCCTGCTCTGCTCCTCGGTTTCTATACCTTCCGTCACCAGCTTAGCGCCATAACGCTCCGCGCTCTCGAAGGCGAGCGCAATGGCCTCCCGGAACCGCGATTGATCCAGCCTCGACGTCATCCAGTGATCGATCTTGACCTCTTCAAACGGGAACCGCGCCAGCAAAGTGAGCGCGGCATAACCGGTCCCGAAATCATCGAGCGCCAGCCGCACGCCGGCGGCGAACAGCGCATCGAAATTCTGCTGCACGACGTCGTTGGTCGGAATCCTGCTCATCTCCGTCACTTCGATCGCCAGGCGGTGCGCCGGCACCGCCATTTCCTGCAGCAGCGCCACGACCCGATCAGCAAAGTGCACGGTTGCGAAGGACGAAGCGGAAATATTCACCGCGAGATGAAAATCCGCATCGAGATCATGCAGATCACGAAGGTCGTGCACCACGGCTTCGATCGTTGACCATTCGAATTCCGCCAGCAACCGATGACGTTCGGCGATCTCCAGCACATAATAGGGCGAAAGCGCCTGCCCCCGCGCATCGACCGCGCGCAGCAGCGCCTCAGCACCGATCATGCGGCGATTGCGCATTTCGAATTTCGGCTGATAGCAAATGGGCGGCCTGCCGGATTTGATCCAGTTGACGAGCATCTGCCGCACCGTCTCGTCCCGTGTCGCCTTCTCGGCAAACGAAAAGGGGAAAATCTGCACGGGATGATCGCTTCCCTTGAGCGCCAGGCTGAGATGTCTGAAGAACGAGGCCACGTTCTGCCGGGAAAGCCTGTCCAGACTTGCCGCGCCGATTTTGAGATGCGGTACCGGCCCCGCTTCCGCCGAGCGGCAAAAGGTGCTCAACCCCTCATGCAGATGCATCATGAGTTTTGTACCTTCGGACTTCTCCAGCGAAATCTCCCGCATGACAATAGCAAGTGTCGTATCGCCGAACATGAAGCTGCAAGGTGCATGGGCGCTGCACAGCAGGCCGTATTCCCCATCGCAGATTTCCCGCGCCAGCCTAGGCCAGAAAATATCGCTCCAGTCCTCCCCCTCGCAGGCGGCGACATCGGCAATATTGACGATCTCTATCAGAACGAGGGCGTGCGAAACGGCCGGCTCCTGCCGCATGACCGTTTCCATATGGTCCTTGAGGGCGCGCCTGTTGGGCAGTCCGGTCAATGAATCCGTCCGCGCCGCCAACTCGCGTTTCTTTGCCTCGTCGCGCGCGCGCGCCTCGCTGCGCAGCAGGATGAACAGGCAGAGGATCATCGGCAGGCCAACGGCGACAGCTCCCAGCGTTCGGCGGCCTATTGCGCTCAAGAACAGCGTCTGGTCGATCAGACCAAACACGAACGATATTGTGATGGCAAGCAGCGCGGCCATGAATCTGACGGCGAAGACGGTGAGAATATCCCGAGTTCCCAGATCGGCGAGGCGTCGGTCGCGCATCCAGCCATACATGATGATGCCGCAGGCCGAAATGACGACCATGTCCTGCAGAGCCGCAAAAAACAGCACGGGGCCGCCGAACACGAAACGCCCGGCCGCGACGAGGGACAGGCTGATAAGCCCACCCTGCCATGAGCCCAGCACCCCCGCGAGAAACAGCAGATCGGAGCGGATGTAAGGCTTGGAGGGCAGCTTGATGAATTCGGAAACAAGCAGCGTCAGCAGAAAACCTGTCATTCCGAAGACGAGGCCATAGTAGATTTTATAGCGGGGATCCTCGAGGGCGATGTTCCGCCGCAGAAGGATCAGCACGGACACCATGCCAACCACCGCGGCCGCCTGAAGCAGCAGGAATGGAAGTTCGGCAGCGGACGCTGCCGCTTGTGCGGCGATCAATTCCATCATCTGCATTCCCCGATTATTATATGTTCTTGCCCCGGAATTCCGGTGCCGGTCTTCAACAATCCCGCTTGCGCGGGGCAAAATTTATGGCGCCGCCAAGCCATCAGCCCTATCCGGACATCATGGCCTCGACCCCGTACAGCTCCGCCGGCATTCCCATATGCCCGGAGGCCAGCACCAGCCGGTCGCGGCCCTGGCGCTTTGCCTCGTAAAGCGCCATATCGGCCCGGTTCACCATCTCGTATATGATTTCCCTGCCGTCGCCGGAAACGGCAATGCCGAGGCTGACGGTGACGATTTTCTGTCTGTCTGGACGGTTGAGATGGGGGATGGCCTCGTCGATTACGGCCAGTCTCAGTCTTTCGCCAATGGCAAGCGCAGCGGAAGCGGTACAATCGGCAAGCAGAACGACAAATTCTTCCCCACCGTAACGGGCTATGAAACTTCTGTCGCCATCGTCCCTGCGCAGGGCGCCACGCAGCCTGCCGGCAATCCTGCGCAGGCAGTCATCGCCGGCGACGTGGCCTTCTGCGTCATTGTAGTTCTTGAAATAATCGACATCGAGAAGGATGAGCGCCCGCGGCCGGCCGCTACCGACCGATGCCTCGTTCGCCGCCTCCTCGAAGCTGCGGCGATTGCGAATTCCGGTGAGCTGGTCGGTATTGGAAAGCTGCTGAAGCTCGTGATTTGCACTTTGAATCCGCTGCAGCAGGGTCTTCTCACGCAGAGAGGCCAGATAGTCCTTTCTTTCCACCTGCTCGATGCGGTAGGCCGCAAACAGCGAGACGGCGCTGATGCCAGCGGAACACATGATGGCCGGTAGCTTGGCCACCTCGCTCGTGACCGTGACATATTCCATGCCGACGATGAAAACCGCCATGCAGCCAACCGTGCCCATGACCGCAAGCGGAAACGGTTTGCGATGTATCGTATTCATATAAAGGACGACGGTGACGATACCCACGTAATATTCGCTCGCCGACGAGGTTTGCGCATTGGCATAGATGAACATGATCGAGGCGACGACCAACATGCAACCCAGCCCGTGCAGGACCTCATGCGCCACGCCGTCCGGCCGTATCCTGATCGCATAATATCGGGCGGGGAAATAAAGAAAGAGAAGCGGTGTGATGATCATCAGGCGGACTGTCAGATCCAGCCAGATGATTTCCGGCACCAGACTGATGTCCACTAATACGTAGAGATTGTAGAGGATGACGCCGAAGATCAATCCGTATGTATTGAATTGCCGGCTGCTTTCGTTGACTTTCTGAACGAAGCCAGACAGACGGTCAGCCTTGAATAAAACCACCACGACCCGCTCTTTAAAATATACTCAAGTTAAAAATACATAAAACTCTAACAAAATGAGAATATACCTAAAAAATTGGATTAAGACAGCCCGGCCATCGAAAACATCACTGAAAATTACAAAGAAATATTTTCATGATCAAGCATTACACGATCGATAATGTGTATCGAAAGTTTCCGTGAAGTCATCGTCTGGAAAAGACGCGTCGCGCCGAAACGATCACCTTGCTCCTGCGGGCGTTTCTGCTAAAAACCTGTAAAAATCACACTTTATCTTAGGCAGCACTCACACACGGGTTCCACTTCATGTCAGCCACCAAGCTTGCCATCGTCGGCGTCGGCAAAATCGTTCGCGACCAGCATCTTCCCGCCATTGCAGGCAATCCGGATTTTGAATTGATCTGCACCGCAAGCCGCCATGGCACGGTGGATGGCGTCGCATCCTACGGCACCATCGAGGCGATGCTCGAGGCCGTACCCGATATCAACGCCGTCTCTCTGTGCATGCCGCCGCAATATCGTTATGAGGCAGCCTATGCGGCACTGAATGCCGGCAAGCACGTCTTCCTCGAAAAACCGCCGGGCGCGACGCTTTCGGAGGTACAGGATCTCGTCCGCCTCGCGGATTCTAAAGGCCTGTCACTGTTTGCAAGCTGGCATTCGCGTTATGCACCTGGCGTCGAGGCTGCCAAGGCGTTTCTAGCCTCCACGACGATCAACAGCGTTCATGTGATCTGGAAAGAAGATGTGCGCCACTGGCATCCGAACCAGGAATGGATCTGGCAGGCGGGTGGTCTCGGCGTGTTCGATCCCGGCATCAATGCGCTTTCCATCATCACCCATATCCTGCCGCGCGCGCTGTTCCTGACCAGGGCGACGCTTGAATTCCCGGAAAACCGCGACGCGCCGATCGCGGCCGACCTGCATTTCTCGGACGTGACAAAAATGCCCGTCCATGCCGAATTCGACTGGCGTCAGACCGGCAAGCAGAGCTGGGACATCGTGGCCGAGACCGCCGCGGGGCGGATGGTGCTTTCGGAAGGCGGGGCGAAGCTTTCGATCAATGGTGAGGAAAAACTATCCCAGCCGGAACGGGAATATCCGGCCCTTTACGAGCGCTTCGCCGAGATCATCAAGTCAGGCCGCTCGGACGTCGATCTTGCGCCGCTGACCCATGTGGCCGATGCTTTCCTGCTCGGCCGCCACAAATTCGTGGATTCTTTCTACGACTGAGCAGCGAAACGCTTTTCAAGGCAATCTTTCAGAGGGCGCGGCTGACAAACCGGTCGCGCCCCGATTTTTTGGCCTGATACAGGGCTTCATCGACGCTCCGCAGCAGCGTCGCGCGATCCGCGCCCGCCTGCGGCGCGATGGCGCCGCCGATGCTGAGGCGCGCAAGCACGCTCTCACCCTCCACATGAAACGGTTGCCGAAACGCGTGGAGCAGTTTTTCCGCAAGGCCGTTGATGAGCGTGGATGAATCCGGACGCGGCACGAATATTGCGAATTCGTCGCCCCCCATGCGCACCACCACGTCATCTTCTCTTACAGCATCGCGGATTCGGGTGGATGCCTCGACCAGCACCCTGTCTCCTGCCGCATGGCCAAGCGTGTCATTGATGGTCTTGAAGCCGTCGAGATCGAGATAGAGAACACCGAAAGTGTCTTTCTCGCAAAGCGCGGCGCCAAGTTCCAGATCAACGATCGCGTCCAGAGCCTTGCGATTATAAAAGCCCGTGAGCGGATCGGTCATGGCCGCATCGCGCAGTTCCCGGGCAGCAAGGCTCATGGTGAAGTTCGCCTTCTGCAATCTCAAAAGCGCGCCCGCGAGTGTCGCAAAATACTGGAGATTATCGACCTCCGCAGCGGTGTACTCCCGAACGTGCGGGTCGAGCAGACAAAAAGTCCCGACCACCAGACCCGGTTCGAGTTCGATCGGGGCGCCAGCGTAGGACCGCAGGTCGGGCGCGCCCTTTACATAAGGCAAAGAGCCGAATTCAGGATGAGCGCTCAGATCCGTAACAGTCAGAATATTCTGCGTGACGACCACACGGTCGCAGATCGCAATGTCACGGGGGCATTCCTGGAATTGCAGCCCTGCCTGCTCGGCAATGTGGAGCCAGTCCTCATCCAGAATATGCACGGCCGCGCGTGCCACCCCGAATACGCCCTGCGCCAGTTGCGAGATCGCCTTCAATTCAGCGGTTTCCGCATTCTTGAAAGCCACAACGGACCGCACTGCTACCAGTCGTTCCAGCTCCAGATCCGGTCGTGGCATCATCTGTCCCATCGCATATCCCCTCTGTCTGCTGATAACGCGTCTAAAAGCGTACATGTTGCATGCGTTCATAAAACAACCGTCACGGGCGACACCACATGCGATTTCTTACCGGCCATTTTCCCGTTGCAAAGGTAGTCAGACGGGGGACGGGTCATGCCTTTTTCTGCCAGCGCCCTTCCGGCGATTGCTGCCAGTAGGTCAGCGAATGCCCCTCCGTTTTCAGCCTTTTCCAGTGGTTTCGCGCCATTTCGGTTTGGTAGGCATCGTATCCGTCGAACATGAAGACGATGCGTTCATAAGCCTCCACTGCCGGGGGCTCGGCGCCATCGACGAGAAAACGAACACTCGCGGCGTTGGCGTTCCCGTCCGATGCCGTCAGGAGAATCGGCTGGTTTTGCGGTACTGGCGAAGTGTCGGTGGCGTGCGGAAGGAAGCTGTCGTCGCGGAACGTCCAGAGATGCGTGTCGAGGAAGTCCCGGCGCTCCTCGCCCACTGTCTGGACCGCGACCTTCCAGCCGCGTTCCAGCGATTTCTCGAGCAAGGGCGGCAGCGCGTCCTCCAGCTTCGATTCCGTCAGGTGATAGAACAGAATTTCAGTCATGCGCTGGCGTGCCGCTCCGCTCGTCTCAATCTTCGTAATGGGCGCGAACGAGTTCGTTCAGAAGACGCACGCCGTAACCCGATCCCCAGGACTGGTTGATCTCGGTCAGCGGCGAGCCCATGGCTGTCCCGGCGATATCGAGATGCGCCCACGGTGTTTCACCCACGAAGCGCTTGAGGAACTGCGCAGCGGTGACGGAGCCCGCCAGGCGGCCCGAGCTGTTCTTCATGTCGGCAAATTTGGAATCGATGATCTTGTCGTAATCCTTGTGGAGCGGCATGCGCCACAGTTTTTCAGCCGTCACCTCGCCGGCCTGCGAAAGCCGCGTTGCCAGTTCATCGTCGTTGGAGAACAATCCGGCCTGCAGATTGCCGAGCGCCACGGTGATCGCGCCCGTCAGTGTTGCGAGATTGATCATGAATTTCGGATTGAAACGCTCCTTGGTGTACCAGAGCGCATCGGCCAGAACCAGCCGTCCTTCGGCGTCGGTATTGATGATCTCGATGGTCTGGCCGGACATGGAAGTCACGATGTCGCCGGGGCGCTGGGCGTTGCCATCAGGCATGTTCTCGACAAGGCCGATGACACCGATAACGTTTGCCTTGGCCTTGCGGGCCGCAAGCGCATGCATCAAGCCGGTTACGGCTGCAGCACCACCCATGTCACCCTTCATGTCTTCCATGTTGAGGCCGGGCTTCAGCGAAATGCCGCCAGTATCGAAAACGACCCCCTTGCCGACAAAGGCAACGGGTTCATCCTTTTTGGAGCCGCCGTTCCATTGCATGACCGCAAGCCGCGGCGGACGGGCCGAACCCTGCGCCACGCCGAGAAGGGCATTCATGCCAAGCTTCTTCAGTTCCTTTTCGCCAAGGACCTCCACCTCGACGCCGAGTTTGCGCAACTCTTCCGCCTTTTCGGCGAATTCGACCGGGCCGAGAACGTTCGGAGGGAGATTGACGAGATCGCGCGCCAGTATAACGCCGCCCGCAACCGCCTCGGAGACGGCAAAAGCCTTTTCCGCTTCCTGATGGGCGACCGTGACGATGATGATCTCCACCTTCTTCGGCGTCTTTTCGTCCTCGGACTTTTTCTTGGTCTTGTATGCATCGAAGCTGTAGGCGCGCAGCAGAAGACCAAGCGCGAAATCCGCCGCCGCCTGAGCGCCAACCTCTACGCCCGGCGCATCGAGATAGACAACGACCTTGTCCGCCTTCTTGAAATGGGCAGCCGCCGTACCGCCGGCACGCAGCCAGTCATGGGCGACCAGCTTCGACGGCTTTCCGATTCCGATGACCAGCAGCCGGTCGGCAGCGGAACCCTGCGGCGCGATAACATCAAGCGTCGTCATGGATTTTGCGGAAAAGCCCGCGATCTTCGCCGCCCTTTCGATCACACCAGCCGGATCGGCTTCGGAAGCACCGGCGACGGCCTTCGCGTCACCCGAGGCCTGCAGCATCACGGCCAGGGCATTTTCCAGCGAGGCGGAATTGGCGAAAGATATATCGAATTTGGCGGACATGTTTTCCTGCTCTTCTTCTACGACTTGCACGATGCGCATGATCATGGCCTTTTCGGCCCCGGGCGCAACCCCGCATTCTTTAAAGCCCCACAGCCGTTAAAGGAAATGCATTTTTAGTGAATGCGAACTCCCGTCATGAAACCGACAGCTTGTTCCACAAAAAGACACAGGCGGCGGAAAAATTGTCGCGCAAAACATATTTGTGAGCCTGCCGGAATAGCCAATTGCAAACGATGCGATTAGATAGGCGGAAACTCGGCGAGCGATCGCAGGGAAAAACAATGTCGAACAGGGCCGTATGAAGCTTCTCGAGAACTATATCCTGCGGCGGACAACGCAGATGTTTCTGGTCGCGCTGTTGCCGGTGCTGGCCATCATCTGGACCATCCAGGTTCTCCAGAGAATCAATCTCGTGACCGATACGGGCCAGTCGATGGGTTCCTTCATGGCGCTCGCGACGATGATCCTGCCGACGCTCATTCCCGTCGTGCTGCCTTTCGCGCTCGTCATCGGCATCACCCAGATTTTCACGACGATGAACAATGATTCCGAGCTCGCGATCATCGATGCGGCCGGATCTCCGCGTTCGATCATGTATCGCCCGGTTCTCATTCTCGCTGCCGTCCTGAGCGCACTTTCCTTCACCATCACCAATTTCGTCGAGCCGCCTGCCCGCAGTTCGGCCCGGCAGATGGTGGCTGCGGCCTATGCCGACCTTCTCTCCTCCGTGATCGAGGAAAAGACGTTCCGCACCATCCAGGACGGCCTTTACGTGCAGATTGCCCAACGGCAGGGTCGTATTCTCAAGGGACTGTTCGTTGCCGACCGCCGCGATCCGAATTTCGATCTCATTTATTATGCCAAGGAAGGCATGATCGACGAAAGCGGTACGTCGCTCACCATGCGCGACGGCGAGGTGCAGCAGAAGACGCCTGACGGCAAGGTCTCGATCGTCAAGTTCCTGTCCTATGCCTTCGACCTTTCGACCATGTCGGAAAAGCAGGATTCGGAGCCTTCGCTCTCTCCGGGCGACGCCAGCCTCGGTTTCCTTCTCTCGCCCGATGAAAACAATGCGAGCTACAAGCGCTCGCCGGAGACGTTCCGCAGCGAATTGCACAAGCGACTGTCGGACTGGATGTTCGCCTTTTCTTTTGCGCTGATATCGCTGGTCATCGCCGCCGACGCCCGTTCGCACCGCGAGGCGCGCATGCATCCGATGGTCGCGGCGCTGGTGACGGCTTTCGTGCTTCGCTGGCTCGGTTTTTACGTCACGAACCAGGTGAAGCAGAGCGCAGCCTTCATTCCTCTGGTCTATGCCGTTCCGGGCCTCAGCGGTGCTGCGGCCGCCTTCGTGCTGATCACCGGCCGTAAACCGAAAATGCCGAGGATGGTAACCGATGCGGCGGGCCGGTTGCGCCGTCTCTTCTCCAGCCGGCTGGCGCGCAATTCGGGGAGCGGCAACGCATGATCTTCAACACGCTCGCCCGGTACTTCCTGAAACGATATCTCATCACGGCCATCTGGTTCGTGATCGGCGTATCCTCGATCATTTACCTTGCCGACTTCAGCGAAACGGCGCGGCGCATGTCCGGCCTGCCCGGCTATTCCGTTCCGGCCGCGCTTGGCCTGACAGCGCTTCGCCTGCCGTTGATCCTGCAGCAGACCATACCATTCATTGCGCTGTTCGTCGGCATGACGACGCTGATCTCGCTCAACCGGCGCTACGAACTGGTCGTGACGCGCGCCGCCGGCATTTCCGCCTGGCAGTTCATTCTCCCCTTCGTGCTGGGCGCGGTCCTCATCGGCATCCTGTCGGTCACTGTCCTGAACCCCATCGCAGCGTGGGGCCAGAACAAGTCGCTCGCCATGGAGGCCGGTCTGCGCAACGAAGCGGGCGGCGGACGCCAGCAGCAGATCATTCCGTGGATGCGCCAGTCGAGCGGCGGCCAGGATACGATCATCGGCGCCAAGAGCTTCGAAGACAACGGAACGATGCTTCTCGACGTGGTTCTCATCGACCTCGACAAGGACGGAAACATCGTCTCGCGGAAGGATGCGAAGTCGGCTAAATTGGAAGATGGTTACTGGCTTCTTAACGGCGTTTCTGAAACGCGGGCCGGACATGTGCCAGTTCGGCAAGAGAGCATGCAGATCAGTACCAATCTGAGACGGGAATTCGTCCAAGAGCGCATGACGCAGACGGAAACCGTTGCTTTCTTTGACCTTTCTCACAAGATCGAAGTTGCAAAGTCCTTTGGACTATCTTCAAAGGCGCTTGAGACGCAGTATCATTTCCTGCTATCGACGCCCCTGCTTCTGGTTGCGATGACCTTGATCGCCGCGACCGTTTCATTAAAGTTCAGCCGCTTCGCCCAGTCGCGCTCCGTGATTCTGGGTGGAATCGTTTCCGGCTTCGTGCTTTATGTAGTAACCGTGCTCGTAAGGGCATTCGGGAGTGGTGGTGTTGTCCCTCCCACCGTCGCGGTCTGGGTTCCAGTCATCGTGGCGTTGGCTTTGGGGGCAACCATTCTGCTTCATCAGGAGGACGGCTAAGTGGCGGTAATTGACCGCGGGAATATCAGGCGGCTTTGGACGGCCCTTCTGACAGGTGCCGCTGTGTGCGCGTATTTGGCATCCAGCCCGGTCGCTTTCGGCCAGGATGGTTTGCTTGCGTCGGCAAGCCAAGACGATTCGAAACTCCTGCTCACAGCAAATGAACTGACCTATAACCGCGATTCCCAGCGCGTCATCGCGAAGGGCGTGGTTCGCATGAAATATTCGGGCTACCGTATGGTGGCCCAGCAAGTGGAATATAACCAGCAGACCGGTCGCGTGGTCGCCCATGGCAACATCGAGCTGATCGAGCCGGGCGGCAACAAGATCTACGCCGACGAGATGGACGTGACCGACGACTTCGGTCAGGGGTTCGTCAACGCATTGCGCGTCGAGACCACGGACAATACCCGTATTGCCGGGGAAAGCGCCGAGCGCCTTGAAGGCGACCTGATGGTCCTCAACAACGGTGTCTACACCGCGTGTCTGCCCTGCGCCGAGCGCCCGGAAAAGGCGCCGCTGTGGCAGGTAAAGGCCGAGCGCGTCATTCAGGACGGCAAGACCCATACGGTGCGGCTGGAAAAAGCACGTCTGCAGCTTTTCGGCCATTCGATCGCCTATATCCCGTTCCTGACGGTGCCGGACAATACGGTGAAGCGGAAATCGGGCTTCCTGTTCCCGCAGATGAGCATGACCAACAAGCTCGGCTTCGGTATCGGTGTCCCTTATTTCCAGGTTCTTTCCGATACGTCCGACCTCACGGTCACACCGACCTACTACACAAAACAGGGCCTGCTTCTTCAGGCTGAGTTGCGCCAGCGTTTCGAAACCGGCATGCACACGCTGACGATCGCCGGCATCAGCCAGCAGTCCTCGGATACGTTCATTGCCGGAACGAGTGACGCGCTGAACGATCAGCGCGGCATGGTTGCCAGCAAGGGCGATTTCAGCATCAACCCGCGCTGGGCCTTCGGCTGGGACGCCATGGTGCAGTCGGATAACAATTTTTCGCGTACCTACAGCCTGAAAGGCTACAAGAACGACGTCCAGACCAATCAGATTTATCTGACAGGCACTGGCGAACGTAACAGCTTCGACGCCCGCGGTTATTACTTCAACGTTCAGGACACGGATAATTCAGAGCTCAAGGAACGTAAGCAGGCGATCGTTCATCCGGTCGTTGACTATCGTTACTTCCTGCCGGATCCGATCTATGGCGGCGAGCTCTCGCTGACCACGAACTTCACGAGCATCAGCCGTTCGACGCAGGATTCCTACGCGATGGGCGGCTTCCCGCGCTTCAACGGTCTGGAAGGCTCTTACACGCGCTGGACCACGGAAGCGGAATGGAAGCGCACCATCACGATGGATAGCGGTCTTCAGATCACGCCGATCCTTGCGGCGCGCGGCGACGCGTTGTGGACCGACATGACTGCGGCAAGCTTCACCTCCGGCGGCACATCCTATGCCTATGAAGGCATGATCCATGACGATGCTGCCTTGCGCGGCATGGTCACCGGTGGCCTTGAGGTGCGTTATCCCTGGCTGTTCACGGCTCTCAACAGTAGCCACGTGATCGAACCCATCGCGCAGATTTTCGTGCGGCCGAACGAGCAATATTCCGGTCGTTTCCCGAACGAGGACTCACAAGCCTTTGTGTTCGACGCCACAAACCTGTTTGAGCGCGACAAATTTTCGGGCTTCGACCGGATCGAAGGCGGCACACGAGCCAATCTCGGCTTCCGTTACAACGGTACTTTCGACAATGGTTACGGTGTTCGCGCCATTGCCGGCCAGTCCTTCCATCTCGCTGGCGATAATTCCTTCGCCTCCTATGATCTTCTGAATGTCGGCGCCGATTCCGGCCTCGAATCCGATCGTTCGGATTATGTCGCCATGGCTGCATTCGATGCACCTATCGGTCTTTCGCTGTCCTCGAGCCTGCGTCTCGACAAGGACAATTTCGAAATCAACCGGTCTGAAACGGGCATCAGCTATTCGGATCGCCGCATCAACGGCAGGCTCAGCTATACGCAGGTCAAGGCGCAGCCGAAATACGGCTATAACGAAGACCGCGATATCATCCAGGCATCCGGTTCACTGCGCATGGACGATAACTGGTCGCTGTTCGGCTCGATCAACTACGATCTGAACGGCAAGTTTGCCGCCGAACGCCGGATTGGCATCGCCTATCAGGATGAATGCACGATCTTGACGGTCAGCTATTCCGACGAAGGCAATATCAACTCCAGCCGCCAGGCCGCCAATGACTGGTCGATCAACGCCCGTCTTGCCTTCCGTACCCTTGGCGATATCAGCGTCGGCTCCGCGAACGAAGACTGGAACGACATGGATATTGGCTGGAAGCCGAACAATTACTGAGTTTAAAGGCGGGCCGCACAGCATTGTGGCCTGCCTTTTTGCTATCAGACCAGTAGTAGTCACGGTTTTGCCGCAACAACGCGCCAGTGTCGACCCGGCATGACAGTATCGGGTTTCTTTCAACAAACCGACACATTGCCGTTTTGCGGATCACGATGATATATACGTGGCAAATTCGCGGTGCGGATGCACATGTGCAGGTCTGAAAGGCGGGGGAAGGCAAAATCCCTGTTACCAGACGAACAGATTGGCGGGACAGGGCAACAGGACCCTGCCTGACGAAAGGGAGAAGGATATGATGAATTTCGGAAAGTCGGCTTTGCGTGGCGCTGCTTTTGCCTTTGCGATATTCGCCGTTCCCATGGCCATCGTGCCTTATGCCGGTCAGGCCTTTGCCGATAACACCGTGAAGATCGTCGTCAACAAGACCCCGATCACCAATGACGACATTTCCAAGCGTGTCGCCTTCCTGAAGTTGCAGCGCCAGTCCGGCAACCTCAATGAAAAGGCGCGTGAGCAGCTTGTCGATGAAGCGCTGAAGCGCGAAGAAATCGCCCGCGTCAAAATGTCGGTCAGTACGGAGGATGTCGATGCTGCCTTCGCGCGATTTGCCGGCAACAACAAGATGAAGCCGGAGCAGTTGACGAAGGTGCTGGCGCAGGCGGGCGTTGGCGCGGACCACTTCAAGGCCTTCATCGCCGTTCAGATGAGCTGGCCGCGCCTTGTGAACGCCCGTTATGGCGCGCGCGGCAAGATGTCAACGCAGGATCTTGTGACCCGCCTGAAAGAGCGAGGCGACAAACCGGTCACCACGGAATATTTCCTGCAGCAGGTTATCTTCGTGATACCGGAAGCAAAGCGCAACGCCATCACTGGCAAGCGCAAGGCTGAGGCTGAAGCCTCGCGCAAACGTTATCCCGGCTGCGACCAGGCGATGAGCTTTGCCGCGACCATGCGCGATGTGGCAATCAAGGACCTCGGCCGCATTCTGGCGCCTGAGTTGCCGGAAGACTGGAAGGCTCTGGTAGAAAAGACCAAGGAAGGCGGCACCACCGGCACACGCGTGACCGAAAAGGGCGTCGAATATCTGGCCATCTGCAAGCAGCGCCAGGTTTCCGACGACTATGCGGCGGAAATGGTGTTCAAGTCTGAAGACCTGATGAAGGCCAAGGAAGGCGAAAACCCCAACGAAAAGAAATACATGGATGAGCTGCGCAAGAAGGCGCAGATCGTCAACACCTGATATTGATACAAGAGCCGGGTCTTTCCGTGACATATGCATCCCTGCCGCTTGCCCTGACACAGGGAGATCCAGCCGGTATCGGCCCCGACATCGCCATTACCGCCTGGGCGAAGCGCCGGGAAAACGGTGTGTCCCCCTTCATCTTCATCGGCGACCCCGATGTGGTGGCAAGCCGCGCGGCGCTGATCGGCGTGCCGCTCAATATCGAGACCTGCGATGCGGACAGTGCCGTTGGCCTTTTCGAAAACGCGTTTCCGATCTTACCTCTTCCCGTCGGCTTCGACGTGCAGGCGGGGCAACCGCATGTCGGCGCTGCCCATGCCACAATCAAGGCCATCGAAACCGCCGTTTCGCTGACGGTCGAGGGCAAGGCTGCGGCCGTTGTCACCAATCCCATCGCAAAATCGGTGCTTTACGAGGCTGGCTTCGGTTTCCCCGGTCATACGGAGTTTCTGGCTGATCTCGCCTTGCGCCAGACCGGTGAACAAGTCACGCCTGTCATGATGATCGCCGGCCCCAAGGTCCGTGTCGTGCCGGTGACGATCCATATTCCCGTGAAAGACGTGCCGGCCGCGCTGACGGAAGAGTTGATCGTCACGACCTGCCGGATCATCGATGCCGATCTGCGACGGAAATTCGGCATTGAGGCTCCGCGTCTGGCGGTTGCCGGGCTGAACCCGCACGCGGGTGAAGACGGCGCACTCGGCACGGAGGATCGCGATATCGTTCACCCCGCGACCATGCGGCTGCGCAAGGACGGGATCGATGCGTTCGGTCCCCTGCCCGCCGACACCATGTTCCACGATGCCGCCCGCAAGCGTTATGACGTGGCAGTGTGCATGTATCACGATCAGGCGCTTATTCCCGCCAAGGCGCTGGGCTTCGACGATTCGGTCAACGTCACACTCGGGCTGCCCTTCATCCGCACCTCGCCAGACCATGGCACTGCCTTTGGTATTGCCGGCCAGGGCATCGCCAATGAGGCGAGCCTCGTGGCGGCACTCAAGATGGCGGCGGACATTTCCCTCCGCAGCCGGGCCGGCGAATAATGGCGGCCATCGACGGACTACCACCGCTACGGGACGTCATCCAGCGTCATGGGCTCGATGCGAAGAAATCGCTCGGACAGAACTTCCTGTTCGACCTCAACCTTACCCAGAAGATCGCCAGAACGGCGGGACCGCTCGAAGGCGTGACTGTCATTGAGGTCGGGCCCGGTCCCGGCGGCCTCACCCGCGCTATTCTTTCGCTCGGGGCGAAAAAGGTCATTGCCGTCGAACGGGACAGTCGCTGCCTGCCGGCACTGGCGGAAATCGAGGCGCATTATCCCGGACGGCTTGAGGTCATAGAGGGAGACGCCCTGCAGACCGATTTCGAGGCTCTGATCCCCGTCGGCGAGCCGGTGCGCATCATCGCCAACCTGCCTTACAATGTCGGCACGCAATTGCTGGTCAATTGGCTTCTGCCGAAGCAATGGCCGCCCTTCTGGCTTTCGATGACGCTGATGTTCCAGAAGGAAGTCGGGCAGCGCATCGTGGCGGAAGAAGGCGACAACCATTATGGCCGCCTTGGCGTTCTCGCCGGCTGGCGTACGGTTGCCGAAATGGCCTTCGATGTCCCGCCACAGGCCTTCAGCCCGCCACCGAAGGTAACCTCCACCGTCGTGCATCTGCTGCCGAAGGACAAGCCGCTGCCCTGCGATGTCGCCAAGCTCGAAAAAGTGACCGAAGCCGCCTTCGGTCAGCGCCGCAAGATGTTGCGCCAGAGCGTGAAAAGCCTTGGCGGCGAGGCGCTGCTTGAAAAGGCTGGGATAGACCCGACGCGGCGGGCGGAGACGTTATCGGTCGAAGAGTTCGTTACGTTGGCGAACTGCCTGTAAATCAGGATTTTGAAACTACACCCAGTTTTCGACCCGTAAGCCGGGCATCCGGACGAACTCGCGCATGTTGTTTGTCACGACGATTAATCCTTCGCTACGGGCATGGCCGCCAATCTGCATGTCGTGAACACCACAGGGCGTGCCCGCTCTGGCGAGCTCCGCCCTGATCTGGCCGTAATGCGATGCGGCTTTATCCGCGAAAGGCAGTACCTCCAGACGCGCTGTGAAATTCTCGATCGCGCCTAGATTTTCGCGCCGCCGGGCTGACTTCTCCGCACCGTAACAGAGCTCACCAAGCGTAATGCTCGAAATACAAAGCTCGTCCGCCAAACTGTTGAATTTGTCCCGTAGGTCGGGCGGGTATGTCTTCATCACATAGATGCAGATGTTCGTATCCAGCATATATCGGAGCATCAGAAGGAATCCCGCTCTTCCAACGGCGGCTCTTCGCGACTGGACATGAAATCGTCCGTGGCACGCGGACCGCTCAAAAAGAGGTCGTCCCAACGCTTCCCATAGGGGACAATAATACGTGTCAGACCGACTTTGAGGATTTCCACCTTATGGACGTCGTCTGGAAAAGCGACGGTCTTCGGCAGCCTGACAGCTTGACTGCGATTGCTTGTAAATACGGTAGACGTAGCCATGCATCGACCCTCGTATATCCCATTGGGATATACATAGCGCCAGTTTGTCCTTCGTTCAAGGACTCTGGGGCATGACGATGGACGAGACAGGGACGATCAAACTTGGTGGTCTGATCTCATTGATACCTCAGAGCTTCGGCTCTTCCTCCAGCAAAGCCCGCACGAAATCGAACATGCCATGGCGGCGGTCTCGGCGGACGCGTTCGGCTTTGACGATTGCTTCGACGGCCTCGAAAGCGGCCTGCAGGTCGTCATTGAGAATGACGTAGTCATAGTCGCGCCAGTGCTCGATTTCGGCGCGGGAATTGAGGAGCCGGGTCTTGATCACCTCTTCGGTGTCTTCGGCCCGGCGGTGCAGGCGCGATTGCAGTTCGGTCATGGTCGGCGGCAGGATGAAGATCGAGACGACGTCTGCCTTCATCTTGTCCTGCAACTGCTCGGCACCCTGCCAGTCGATGTCGAACAGCATGTCGCGGCCAGCGGCCATGGCATCTTCCACCGGCTCGCGCGGCGTGCCGTAGAAATTGCCGTGAACCTCGGCCCATTCCAGCAATTCCTCATTATCACGCATGCGCTCGAAATCGCGCTTGGAGATGAAGTGGTAGTGAATGCCCTCGATCTCGCTCTGCCGGCGAGCGCGTGTGGTGACGCTGACGGAAAGGCTGATATTCTTGTCTTTCTCAAGCAGGTTGCGCGCGATCGTGGATTTGCCCGCGCCGGAAGGCGAAGAAATCACCAGCATCAGCCCCCTGCGGGCGATCGTGACGGGAGAAATATTCACCGGGGCCATGGGTCTACTCCAGATTTTGGACCTGCTCGCGGAACTGGTCGATAACCACTTTCAGCTCTATACCTGCTGCGGTTACCGCACTGGCGTTCGATTTGGAACAGATTGTATTCGACTCACGGTTAAATTCCTGTGCAAGAAAATCGAGCTTGCGGCCAGCCGGACCGCCATTGGCCAAAAGCTCCCGAGAGGCCTGCACATGGGCATGCAGCCGATCGATCTCTTCGCGCAGATCCGCCTTGGTGGCGATCAGCGCCGCCTCGGCATGAAGGCGGTCACGATCAAGCCCGTGCATGCCATCGCCAATTAGCGCAATCTGCTGAGCAAGCCTCGCCGCGATCTGCTCCGGGTGACGGGAGGGATCGCTTTCAATGATGTTCACAAGCTGCTCGATCCGGTCGATATGACCGGAAAGGATGGCGAACAGAGATGCCCCTTCCCGCTCGCGCATGTCCTTCAGCTTTTCGACTGCAACAGCGAAGCCAGCCAGCACATCGCCGTTGCGCGCAGCCAGCGCCTCCGCATCGTCTTCCGCCTCGCGAAAATCGACCAGACCGCGCAACGTAAGCAGCGTATCGAAGCTCAATGGCTTGTCGTCGACGACATCGCCCAGTTCCTTCTTGAGCGCCAGAACCGCGGCGAGAGCATCGCGATTGATGACAGCCTCGAGCCGGTTCTCGGCAACTGAGAGCGCCAGTCCCGCCTGGATATTGCCGCGGGAAAGATGCGCCCCCGCGATTTCCCTCAGCCCGGTTTCCAAAGCTTCCAGACCGGCAGGCAGACGCAGGCGCAGATCCAGCCCCTTGCCGTTTACCGAGCGTAATTCCCACACCCAGCGGTAGCGGCCGGAGGTGCCTTCGCTGCGCGCGAAGCCGGTCATCGATTGCAACGTCATATATGGAATCCCCCCGTCACGCCGCACGAAACCGGGCCTTGTGGTCACAAGGCCCGGCCGTGATTTATCAGTTAGTTATTGGCCGGTTTTTCCGCCTCTGCACCACCGGGCTGACCATCCACGACAACGTCGGGATTCGCTCCGGCAGCCGCCTTTTCTGCCTCGATTTTGCGCCAGCGGCGCACATTGGCATTGTGCTCGTCCAGCGTCTTTGCGAACACATGACCGCCCGTACCATCGGCCACGAAATAAAGATCATCCGTGCGCCATGGGTTGGCAACCGCCTCCAGTGCGGCCCGGCCGGGATTGGCGATGGGCGATGGTGGCAAGCCTTTGATCACGTAAGTGTTGAACGGCGTCTGTTTCTGGAGATCCGATTGATAAATCGGCCTATCCGAAGGTTTGCCGTCGCCGCCGAACAGACCATAGATGATCGTCGGGTCGGATTGCAGACGCATGCCCTTTTTCAGGCGGTTGTAGAAGACCGAGGCAACATGGGCGCGCTCGTCATCCTTGCCGGTTTCCTTTTCGACGATCGAGGCCAGCGTCACGAACTCCTCGACGGTCTTGATCGGCAGGTCGGGATCACGCCGTTCCCAGATCATGTCGATCAGCTTGTCCTGCGCCGCGCTCATCTGATTGATGATTTCTTCACGCTTGGTGCCGCGGGTGAAGCGGTAAGTATCCGGACGCAGACTACCCTCCGGTGGCAAGGTAGCGGGAAGTTCGCCATCCAGAACCTCGTCGGCAGCAAGGCGGGCGAACATCTGCTTGACAGTCAACCCTTCAGGCAGCGACACGGAATAAAGGATCGACTTGCCCGATTCCAGCAGCATCAGGATGTCCTTCATCGATGCGCCGGCCTTGATCTCATATTCGCCGGTCTTCAACGTCTGGTCCTTTTGCAGATAGCTGCCGGCCATCAGACGGAAAACGCGTGCGTTGGAAATGATGTCGTTGCGCTCGAGATTATTGGCGATCTCAATGAGACCGGCACCATTACGCACGGTGAAATGTGTATTCGTTTCAAGCGGCCCCGGCTCCTGAAACGCATTGATCATGTAATAAAAGGCGGCGATCGCCAGGACGCAAACGGCAACGGCAAGCGTCATCAGGAAGTTCAGGAAGATGACAAGCTGGCCATGGGCCTTGCGGGAGCGCTTCGGCGGCGCCGGCACCTTTTCCGGCCGCAAGGCTTCCGTCGGGGATTTCGGAATGATCGGACCGCGATTGCCTTCGCCCGCGCCGTTTTGTCCGTATGGTCCCTGGCTGTTCTGGTTCGTGTCGCTCACCGTCGGTCCTTTTCAGTTCGGCGTTGTCAGCGCTTTTTGCGCAGGTAATGCGGCAAAAACAGGTTCGGAATGGCTTCCTGCACCACATAAAGACACCGTGAAGCCTTCTTGTTCTGCCTCACGAATATCACCTCGGACAAAGCCGATGGGGGAAAGATACCTGTGGTCCGAAATCGAGCAGACCGGCAAACTCTCCCAATCAATGACTACAATATCGGCGCGAAAACCGGAATGGCTTTCGCAAGCCGAACCACGTTCTTCTAAGGAAAGAACATTCTTTTAAAGCGTCCGGCAGGAGAGCGCCGCACCGCCGGGGACGGTATGCGGCGCGGACGCCATCGCGACGGCCACAGCCGCCGCGACTTACGCTTCGTAACGGCGCAGCACGAGGGAGGCGTTTGTGCCACCGAAGCCGAAGGAATTCGAAAGCGCCACATTGACCTGCCGCTTGCGCGCCTTGTGCGGCACAAGATCGATCTTGGTCTCGACATCGGGATTGTCGAGATTCAGCGTCGGCGGAACGATGTTGTCGCGGATTGCAAGCGTAGCGAAGATCGCCTCTATGGCGCCCGCCGCACCGAGCAGATGGCCGGTGGCCGACTTGGTGGAAGACATGGAAATCTTCGAGGCCGATTCGCCGACAAGACGCTCGACAGCTCCAAGCTCAATGGTATCGGCCATGGTGGATGTGCCGTGGGCATTGATATAGTCGATATCGTCAGGCGTCAGGCCCGCCCGCTTCAGCGCCATCGACATGCAGCGGTAGGCGCCTTCGCCATCTTCGGACGGTGCCGTGATGTGATAGGCATCACCAGAAAGGCCGTAACCGACCACTTCCGCATAGATCTTCGCGCCGCGCGCCTTGGCGTGCTCCAGCTCTTCCAGAACGACGATGCCAGCACCCTCGCCCATGACGAAACCATCGCGGTCGCGATCATAAGGGCGCGAGGCTTTTTCCGGATTGTCATTGTGCTGGGTGGAAAGGGCCTTGCAGGCCGCAAAACCGGCAAGCGCGATGCGGCAGACCGGCGATTCGGCACCACCGGCGACCATGACATCGGCATCGCCGAGCGCGATCAACCGGGCGGCGTCGCCGATAGCATGCGCGCCGGTCGAGCAGGCCGTCACCACGGCATGGTTCGGTCCGCGCAGCTTGTGGCGTATGGAAACCTGGCCGGATACGAGATTGATCAGGCGGCCGGGAATGAAAAACGGGGAAATGCGACGCGGGCCCTTGTCGCGCAGCGTATAGCCGGCCTCGACGATGCCTTCCAGACCACCGATGCCGGAGCCGATCAGAACGCCGGTCGCGATCTGGTCTTCGTCGGTTTCAGGATGCCAGTCTGCATCAGCAAGCGCCATGTCGGCGGCAGCCATGCCATACAGGATGAAGGGATCGATTTTGCGCTGTTCCTTGGGTTCCATCCAGTCATCGGCATTGAAGGTGCCGTTGGAACCATCGCCCACGGGAATGCGGCAGGCGATCTTTGCAGGAAGGTCTTCGACTTCGAATTCAGTCACGAGACGGGCGCCGTTCTGGCCGGCCAACAGCCGTTCCCAGGTCACTTCCGTTCCACATCCAAGAGGAGATACCATGCCGGTACCGGTGATAACGACACGCCTCATCGCCAATGCTCCGCCCTTATCCAAATCATCGGTCTTCTGCGACATCGGGCACCACGGGGTGTTCACGCAATGGCGCAGCATTTCAAAATCACGGCATGAGAATCGCGGCTACCGTTCCGGGCCGTAACCTCATGCATCGCCGGAAACGAGCACCTGTCGGAGCACGTGCCACCGGCCGATAAAACATTGGCCCGGACAAGCCGGGCCAAGACGGGAGGATATTGCACCTCCCCATGCGGGTCGATCAGGCCTGGGCCTTCTCGATGAACTTGACAGCGTCGCCGACGGTCAGGATCGAATCCGCAGCGTCGTCGGGAATTTCAACGCCGAATTCTTCTTCGAAAGCCATGACCAGTTCAACGGTATCGAGCGAATCAGCGCCCAGATCGTCAATGAAGCTGGCGCCTTCAACAACCTTGTCGGCGTCAACGCCAAGATGATCAATTACAATTTTCTTTACGCGTTCTGCGATATCGCTCATGTCGGTTTCCTCGACCTTTATTTTGAAGGGAATGCCTCGCGGCACCCTGCCCTGTTAGAAGCCCTCATGCGCCGTTCAAATCCGGCACTGCGGGCAAACCCGTTCAACCCGGTCCAAGCTAGACATCGTCACGCAAAATCGCAACGGCTTCCTGTCTCTCCGGGACGACTGTTCACAGTCTTGGCCCGCTTAACATGGTTTCAATCGGTCGAAAAGCCTGAAAACGCGCTAAGCACAGCGTATGACAGGCAATTTCGCCGAAAACCGGTCAGCGGGGCCTTGCGGCGCCAGCTACCCAAGAAGGTGCTTAAACAGCGCCGCAATCCTTTTCATGACGGACTTGCGTGCCGTCAGATCATCGCCATGCCGCCGTTGACGTGCAGGGTCTGGCCGGTCATGTAGGCCGCCTCGTTGGAAGCGAGATAAAGCACGGCAGAGGCGACTTCGGCACCCGTGCCCATGCGCTTCATGGGAATGGCGCCCATGATGGCGTCTTTCTGCTTGTCGTTGAGCTTGCCGGTCATCGCGCTTTCGATGAAGCCCGGGGCTACGCAGTTGACGGTAACGTTGCGGGTGGCGATTTCCTGCGCCAGGGACTTGGAAAAGCCGATCATGCCGGCCTTGGAGGCGCAATAGTTCGCCTGGCCGGGATTGCCGGTAACGCCGACGATGGAGGTTATGTTGATGATGCGGCCAAAACGGCGGCGCATCATCGGATGCGTCAGCTCGCGCGTCAGGCGGAACATCGCCGTCAGGTTCACTTCAATGACGTTATCCCAGTCTTCGTCGCTCATGCGAACGAAAAGGCCATCCTTGGTGATGCCGGCGTTGTTGACGAGGATATCGACGCCTTCCAGCTCGGCTTCAGCCTTTTCACCGAGCGCTTTGACTTCAGCGCGGTCGGCAAGGTTGGCCGGGAAAATCTTGACGCGGTCGCCAAGTTCCGTCGCCAGCGCCTCAAGCTTTTCAACGCGGGTGCCGTGCAGGCCGACAGTTGCGCCCTGGCTGTGCAGAAGGCGGGCGATTTCTTCGCCAATGCCGCCGGTCGCGCCGGTTACGAGGGCCTTGCGGCCTGTCAGATCAAACATGTCCTATTCCTTCTTTAGAGCTTCGGACTGAAAATGTTGAGCGTTGTTGCGCCCTGAGGAATGCGGCTGCGGGAGAAATCCCGCCTCAGCCGATAAGCGTGGCGAGCAGCTGATCGATATCGGCAGCACCGTTGACGGCAACGCCATTCACCGTCTTGTCGATACGGCGGGCAAGGCCCGTCAGCACCTTGCCGGAACCGATTTCGTAAAGCTGGGTCACGTTGTTGGCGGCGAACCATTCCACCGTCTCACGCC
>NZ_QLNF01000039.1:31959-165003 GCF_003261015.1 Agrobacterium sp. MS2
GCACCTGGCCCGTCACCTGCTCGACCAGCAGGCCGGCGATCTCATTGGCGTCGGAAACGGGGGCGGCACGCACATTGGCGATGACAGGAACGACCGGATTGTGCTTTTCGACTTTGGCCAGCGCCTCGCGCATGGCTTCCGCCGCCGGCGCCATCAGCGCGGAGTGGAAGGGAGCGGAGACCGGCAGCATGATGGCGCGCTTGGCGCCCTTTTCGGAAGCGATTGCCGCTGCCTTTTCGACAGCCGCCTTGCTGCCTGATATAACCAGCTGGCCACCGCCATTGTCGTTGGCGATCTGGCACACGCCGAGAATGCCGGCCTCATCGCAAATGGCGGAAACGGCATCGTGCTCAAGCCCGATGATTGCGGCCATCGCGCCCTCACCCACCGGCACGGCGGCCTGCATGGCATTGCCGCGGATGCGCAGAAGACGGGCGGTATCGGCAACCGAGAAAGTACCGGCGGCACAGAGCGCCGAATATTCGCCGAGGGAGTGGCCCGCGACATACGAAACCGTATCGGACAGTTTTAATCCGCGCGCCTCAAGAACGCGCATGACCGCCATCGAGACGGCCATGAGGGCCGGCTGGGCATTGGCCGTCAGCGTCAGCGTCTCTTCAGGGCCGTTCCACATGATGTCGGAAAGCTTCTGGTCGAGCGCTTCGTCGACTTCCTGAAACACGGCGCGTGCTTCCGGATAGGTATCCGCCAGCTCCTTGCCCATGCCAACAGCCTGGCTTCCCTGACCGGGAAATGTGAATGCAATACCCATGGGATGTCGTCCTTCTTGTCTGGCCTTGCCTTTATTCTTATCGACTTCCATTCACATTCCCACCAGCGAAGTCAAGGCTTGAGGCCGCCTGCCGGCCCGGTGTGAGGGGTTTTATCGTGCTGTTTTCCCCTTTCTTTTCATCATATTTTTTCTTGCACTGCGGCAATTCCCCATTACTTTCACACCACCTTCCAAACTATCTGGCCAAGCACCGGGACATTTCCATGAAACAGAGACTATTGGGCCGCACGGATATTTCCGTGTCTGAAATCTGCCTCGGCACCATGACATGGGGCACACAGAATACCGAAGCCGAAGCGCATGCGCAGATGGATTACGCCGTCGAAAACGGCGTGAATTTCTTCGATACGGCAGAGCTTTACCCCACCACGCCCGTTTCCGCGGAGACCCAGGGCCGGACGGAAGATTATATCGGCTCGTGGTTTGAAAAGACCGGAAAGCGCGATCAGGTCGTGCTCGCGACCAAGGTTGCCGGCTCAGGACGCGATTACATTCGTGGCGGTCGCGATATCGACGCAGCCGCGATCCGTGAGGCTGTCGATACCAGCCTCCAGCGCCTGAAGACCGACTATATAGACCTCTACCAAATCCACTGGCCGAATCGCGGAACCTATCATTTCCGTGGAGCATGGAGCTTTGACGCTTCCGGTCAGGACACGGCGCGCACGCTTGCCGAAATCACCGAAAAGCTGGAAACGCTCGGCGAACTGGTAAAGGCCGGAAAAATCCGCGCCATTGGCCTTTCCAACGAAAGCGCCTGGGGCACGCAGAAATATATCGACATCGCCGAAGCCAAGGGCCTGCCGCGCGTCGCCACGATCCAGAACGAATATAACCTGCTCTATCGCAGCTTCGATCTGGACATGGCGGAAGTCGCCCACCATGAAGATGTCGGCCTGCTCGCCTATTCACCGCTGGCAGCAGGGCTGCTGACCGGCAAATACCAGAACGGCGCTCGTCCCGCCGGTTCACGCGGAACCATCAACAAGGATCTCGGTGGCCGCCTGCAGCCGCTTCAGGAAGCACCGGTAAAGGCCTATCTGGAGCTTGCCGCCGCGCATGGTATCGACCCCGCAAAGCTCGCCATTGCCTTCTGCCTGACGCGCCCCTTCATGGCCTCCGTCATCATCGGCGCCACCACGATGGAGCAGCTGAAGGTTGATATTGCGGCAGCGGATGTCACTCTTTCCGAGGACGTGCTGAAGGGCATCGCAGCCATTCACCGGCAATATCCAATGCCGATCTGATGATCGAACGGCGCGCTTTTTCGCCTCTGCCCTTGCATTCCGGGCAAAAATCCGTATAAGCGCGCTGTTCACAACACCCGGTCCAATTGGCTGGTGGCTGAACGGAGGGCTGGTTCCGGTCACGGAACAGCAGGAACCATAAGGTTTTTCCGGCCTCCCGTGTCTCCGCTCTCGACCGTCTCGAACAACGCTTTTCTTGCTTTAAGGCTCACGCCTTTTCAGGAGCAGTCGTTGAGGCTTAGCGCCGTTGCCGGGTGAAGGACGAAACGCAAGAAAGGCAAAGCTTAAATGGCTCTTTACGAACACATCTTCCTTGCCCGGCAGGATATTTCTGCCCAGCAGGTCGACGCACTTGTCGAGCAGTACAAGGGCGTTATCGAATCGTTCGGCGGCAAAGTCGGACGCATCGAGAACTGGGGTCTGAAGTCCCTCACCTACCGCATCAAGAAGAACCGCAAGGCTCACTACGCTCTCATGGACATCGACGCTCCGGCGGCCGCCATCCATGAAGTCGAGCGCCAGATGCGCATCAACGAAGACGTTCTTCGCTACATGACCATCGCCGTCGAAGCCCACGAAGAAGGCCCGTCCGCGATGATGCAGAAGCGCGACCGTGACGACCGTCCGCGCCGCGATGGCGACCGTCCGGACCGTGGCCCGCGTGAAGATCGTGGTCCCCGCGAAGACCGTCCGCGCCGTCCGCGCGAAGACCGTGCATAAGGAGAATTGACCAATGGCTGACGCATCCTCTTCCCAGGCACGCCGCCCGTTCCACCGCCGTCGCAAGACGTGCCCCTTCTCCGGCGCCAACGCTCCGAAGATCGACTACAAGGACGTACGTCTCCTGCAGCGCTACATTTCCGAGCGTGGCAAGATCGTTCCTTCCCGCATCACGGCCGTTTCCCAGAAGAAGCAGCGCGAACTCGCCCAGGCGATCAAGCGCGCCCGTTTCCTCGGCCTGCTGCCCTACGTTGTAGCGTAATGAATTGAAGCGGGGCTGCGTTTAACGCGGCCTCGCTTTTCCAGATCCTTCCGCGTTGGGCGCGGATCGATACTCTAAATCCCATGTTGGGGATGAGGCTCTCACGAGCGATCCTCTAACTGCTTAGTTTCAGCAGGACAGCGAAGTGCAAAAGTTGAACCAGACAGTGCTGATCTCCGGCGTTCTCGCCGGCATATGCGCCGCGTTTTTAACGCTTGGCGCAACGGCACAGTCGTCCTTTTCCTTCCTGCTCTATGCCGGTTCCGCCATGCCGATCCTGATCGCAGGCATGGGCTGGGGTAATCGCGCCGCCATCGTCGCCATCATCACCACCGCCATCATCGGTGCGCTGGTCATGTCGCCGCTGTTTGCGCTGACCATCGCGATCTTCACGCTGATCCCGGCGGGCTGGCTTTCGCATCTCGCCAATCTGGCGCGCCCGGCTTCCGAAATCGGCGGCCCGGATGATCTGCTTGCCTGGTATCCGCTCTCCGGTATCGTGCTGCACCTGTGCATTCTGGTTTCGGTCGCCGTCGTCATTCTTGGCTGGATGATCGGTTACGGCCCTGATCTGGTCGCGCGCATGGTCGATATCATGATGACCTCGGTGCAGAACCGCGAACCGCTGTTCGAACCCAATGCAGAGGCGCTGGCGCAAACGAAATCGCTGCTGGTGCTGATGCTGCCGATCGTTCAGGGCGGCCTCTGGGTCATCCTTCTGTTTGCGGCCTATTATTTCGCGACCCGGCTGGTCGGCTCTTTCGGCAAGGGCCTGCGCCCGCGTGAGGACATTCCCTCGGCACTGCGCATGCATCGCAACGCGATCTTCATTTTCCTGGCCGGCATTCTCGCCATGTTCCTTGGCGGCGTGGCGGCCATGATCGGCGCGGTCATCTGCGGCACCTTTGGCGCGGGCTTCCTGATGGCGGGTTATGCCTCGCTGCACAAGCGCGCCCGCGGCAAGGACTGGCGCCTGCCGGTCCTCATTCTCGCATATCTCTCGGCGGTCTTTGTCTTTCCGCTGTTCATCATTCTCGTGTTCGGCCTCAGCGACGTGCGCAGCACGATCTCCCTGACGCCGGCGCGGAAAACCGACACTACGAACGAAACCAAACCATAGAAAGGATCAAGAAGATGGACGTTATTCTTCTCGAACGCATCAACAAGCTCGGCCAGATGGGCGAAACCGTCAAGGTTCGCGACGGCTATGCCCGTAACTTCCTGCTGCCGCAGGGAAAGGCGCTGCGCGCCAACGCCGCCAACAAGACCCGTTTCGAAACCGAGCGTGCAACGCTCGAAGCTCGTAACCTCGAGCGCAAGTCGGAAGCCCAGAAGGTTGCCGAAGCACTCGAAGGCAAGTCCTTCATCGTTGTCCGTTCGGCTGGCGAAACCGGTCAGCTGTACGGTTCTGTTGCTGCCCGCGACGTCGTTGAAATCCTGGCTGCCGAAGGCTTCAACATCGGCCGCAACCAGGTTGAGCTGAACACGCCGATCAAGACCATCGGCCTGCACAACGTTACCCTGCACCTGCATGCCGAAGTCGAGCTGCAGGTCG
This sequence comes from Agrobacterium sp. MS2, assembly GCF_003261015.1. Classification (NCBI taxonomy): domain Bacteria; kingdom Pseudomonadati; phylum Pseudomonadota; class Alphaproteobacteria; order Hyphomicrobiales; family Rhizobiaceae; genus Agrobacterium; species Agrobacterium sp. MS2. The sequence goes on from NZ_QLNF01000039.1 coordinate 36,537, forward strand.
AGCTGAACGTTGCCCGTTCGGCTGAAGAAGCAGAGCGTCAGGCCAAGGGCGAAAGCCTCACCTCCGCTGACGCCATCTACGGCGTTGACGAAGACGCGCTGCGTCCGGAAGACTTCTTCGATCCGGAAGCTGACCGCGACGGCGACGACGAGTAAGATCTGGCCTAACGGTCAAAGGAAAACCCCGGATGGCGACATCCGGGGTTTTTTGTTTGCGTGGTCTGAGTTTGCGGAGGGATACCCCCCTCCGCAAACTCAACGCCAGACTACCTCGCCGCCGTCTCCGCCCCATCGGGCGCCTTGCTCTTGTCCACATGCACCACCACAGACATGCCCGGCGAAAGTTCTGCCGCCAGCGGCTGATCCGCGTCGATGGTGATGCGCACACCGAGACGCTGGGCGATTTTCACGAAATTGCCGGTCGCATTGTCGGGCTTGATGACGGCGAATTCCGAACCCGTGGCGGGCGAAAAACGCTCCACATGGCCGGTCAGCTTCCGGCGATGCAGCGCGTCCACCGAGATCGTCACCGGTTGGCCGACCTGCATGCCCGCAAGCTGAGTTTCCTTGAAATTGGCGATAACCCAGACATCATGCGGCACAACGGCCATCAGCTGCGTGCCGGCGGTGACATATTGGCCAGTGCGCACGCCGATTTCGCCGAGCCTGCCATCCACGGGCGCACGGATTTCGGTATTGGCGAGGTCGATCCGGGCAAGCTCGACGGCCGCTTCGGCATTTGCGACCGCAGCCTGCAGCGAACTGCGGTTAACGATGATGGTCTGCAGATCCTGCCGTGAAACCTCAAGGGCGGCTTTCGCCTGCGAGAGCGATGCCCGCGCCTTTTCCAGTGCGGCATGGGCTTCTTCCTGAAGGCTGGAAGTTCCCACGCCGCTTTTTATGAGATTATCCTGCCGGTCGGATGCCAGCTGGGCCTGTTTCAGCGAGGCTTCGGCGCTGTCGACCGCGGCCTGGCTGGAAAGAATATGGGCATTGGCTGCATTTTCCTGCTGGCGGGAATTATCGAGAGCCGCCTTTTGCGTATCGAGCGTTGCTTCCGCCTGCGCCTGTTTCTGGCGATAGATGCGGTCATCAATCTTCGCCAGCAAAGCACCCTGCTTCACCTCCTGATAATCCTTCACCGGCACATCCACGACATATCCGCTGACCTGCGGGCTCATGGTCGTGACGTAACCGCGCACGAAGGCGTTGTCGGTCATTTCCACGGTGGAGAGAAAGGGCGGCAGCCGCCAGGCGTAAAGCACGAGCGCAACACCGGCGAAACCGCCGAGCAGCACGAGAATGGAAACGGGAGTAAAAAACTTCTTCAACATTTTGGCACTCTTGGAAGGTTCAAGACTGGGGGGCCGGTGCGGCATCGATATCCTCCCGGAAAAGGAAGGGGCGGATGCGCAACCATGCGAGGTGGATCAAAAGCGCGGCCAGCGCCAGCGCGGAAACGACGGATATGAGCAGGAACGTGTCATTATAGGCAAGCACATAGGCTTCCCGGCTGACCTGCTGGCCAAGCAGCGACAACCCCTCCGCCTTCAGCAATGCCGGATCGGTGATGACATGGCTGTAAGCACCGGAAAGCTGGGAGACACGCTGGGCAACGAGAGGGTTGGTGAGCAGGATGTTCTCCACCAGCACATTGGAGTGGAATTTCTCCCGCAGAGTTACGAAACTGCCGAGCAGGCCCGTCATCAGCATGGAACCGGTGATCTGCGTAAACAGGAAGATGGTGATGAAGTTCACCAGATAAGGCGCACCCCGGGCCAGTGCTGCGCCGAAACCCTTCGCCATGACAGGCGGCAGGAACATGGCCGCACCGAAGGCGATCATCATCTGGCTGAGATACATCTGTTCGGGGCGGGTGAGGTTCGTCGACTGGCTGTCCATAAAGGAACCAGCCGCGATCAGTGTCAGCGCAATGACATGGGCGGTTTCGACATATTTCGTCAACATCAGCCATGCGCAGGCCGCCCCGCCAAGAATGGTGGCAAGCAGCACGAGGGCATAAAGCATGGTGGTCTGGTCGTTGAGCAAGCCAAGCTGCTGATAGAAGCTGACCGCGGTGGAGGATTGTTCCGACGAGACCGCCCGGTAGACAAGCAGGACGGCAATGGCGTGCAGGTTGGTTTTGGAGAAAATCCAGCGCAGGTCGAGCAACGGGTTCTTACGCGGCAATTCGATGAAAGCCATCAGTGTCAGAAGCGCGATGGATGTCGCCAGCAGCGCGCCAAGCCACCAGGTTTCGAACCACCAGTAGAACCGGCCGAGCGTCAGCATGACTGCAAGGCAACCGAGACCGCCCGCAAACAGGAGATAGCTGAGGATATCCATACGCTCGATCACCTTCGCACGCGGCGGCGGTGTGACCTTGAGGACGTAAATCATGGCGAAGGAAATCAGCGCAAAACCGACCTCCATCGAATAAAGGGCATTCCAGCCATCGATCGCCAGCAGCGAGGGTGACACCATGCGCGCAAGCGGCGCCGACAACAGCGTACCTGTCAGTGCAATGCTGAATCCCAGCGAGAATTTTCGCGCGGGCGGAAAGGCCTCAAGAATATAGAGAAAGCCGAGCGAGGAAATCGGCGCGGCGGCCATGCCGCTGACGAAGCGGATGACGATGGCCGAATGCAGGTCCGTCACGAAGAGGTTGAGGCAGGAAGCAACCACGAAGGCGATGATCGAAAGTTCGGCGAAGGGCCGCAGGCCATATTGCGCGCGCACCTTGAATAAGGCGATGGAAAAGGTGGCATAGGGCGCCATATAGGCAGCGGATAACCAGGCGACCTCGGCCACCGTCGCCGAAAACTCGCCCTGCAGCTGGTAGATATTGGCCATGACGAGGTTCATGCCAAGGCCCTGCGTAATGAAAAACGACAGGCCTGCAAAAATAAAACACAGCCGCAGCCACAATGGCCGCTCCACCGGCTGAGGTGCAGCTGCGGCAGACGGAGCCTGCGTGCCGCTGCCGGCGCCGGCGTCCGGTGATTGAGCCGGGCCCGTCGTTTCTATGGGGCCATTGGCGGGCCTGTCCTTTTCGGCGGCGTCCGACGCTGCCGTTAGCGGTAAAGAGGTGCTCACGAGTGCGCCCTCCCCGCTGCAAGATTTTGCAGATTGGCCGAAAGCCGCCGCATGACATCCAGCGCCATTGCCAGCTCCTGCGAGGAGATATCGGCGGCGATTTCCGAACGCAGCGACTTTGCCATTTCCTGCACCGTCTGCGAGGTTTCTTCGCCCTCCGCCGTCATGTGAATACGTTTGGCACGCCGGTCGTTCTCATCGGATCGGCGTTCGATGAGGTTCTGCTTCTCCATGCCATCAAGCACCCGCACCAGTGTCGGTGTCTCAATTTCCATTTCCTCCGCGAGCTCCGTCTGCGTCAACGGTCCGCGCCGCGAGAGCGCGAAAAGTGCACGCGCACGCGCCAGCGTCAGCCCGCTTTCCCCTACCCGCGCATCGAAAAACGCGCGCAGTTTGCGGGTGAAAGCGGAAACTTCATCGAGAAGCTGTTCCTTGTCGGTCTCGCGGGACATGTCAGCAAGCCTTATAATTAGTACACTACTTATTTTCTGCCTATTTATTCGTAAGGCTGACGATTTTCAAGTTTCTTTCGTGCCGGGTCTGCCATGCGGTAAACTCATGGCGGCGAATCACGTTGCCGGGAAATTTCCCGCTTTGTCCCCATCCCGCCTGTGGATTGCTGGGGACAACTGAAGATGTGATCCGACTTCGCTCAGCGGACGTCGGCCTGCCATGGAGTGTTGCAACAATATCATTGACTGCAATGGCACAGAAAGCCAAACCCGAGGTGTAAGAACAGGCAAAGGGAGATCGCGCAAACCATGAACGACGCTGTGAGAAAGATCACCCCCGCGCAACCGGCGGAACCGCATTACCGCGAAGCGCCGAACAATATCGAGGCCGAACAGGCGCTGCTCGGCGCCATCCTCGTCAATAACGACGCCTATTACCGCGTATCGGACTTCTTGAAGCCCGTGCACCTCTACGAACCGCTGCACCGCAAGATTTTCGAGGTGGCAGGCGATATCATCCGCATGGGCAAGACCGCCAATCCGGTGACGATCAAGACCTTCCTGCCGGCCGACGACAAGATCGGCGACCTGACGGTGGCGCAGTATCTCGCGCGCCTGGCGGCAGAAGCCGTGTCGATCATCAACGCGGAAGATTACGGCCGGGCGATCTATGATCTGGCGCTGCGCCGCGCGCTGATCCAGATCGGCGAGGATGTCGTCAACATCGCCTATGACGCGCCCTTGGACATGCCGCCGCAGGCACAGATCGAAGACACCGAACGGCGCCTGTTCGAACTGGCGGAAACCGGCCGTTACGACGGCGGCTTCCAGTCGTTCAACGACGCGGTGGCGCTGGCGATCGACATGGCGGGCGCAGCCTTCGAGCGCGACGGTAACCTCTCCGGCATCTCCACCGGCATCCACTCGCTTGACGCCCGCATGGGTGGCTTGCAGCGTTCCGACCTTATCGTGCTTGCCGGTCGTCCGGGTATGGGCAAGACCTCGCTTGCGACCAACATCGCCTACAATATCGCCGCCTCCTATGAGCAGGAAGTGCAGCCGGACGGCTCGTTCAAGGCGAAAAATGGCGGCGTTGTCGGTTTCTACTCGCTCGAAATGTCCTCCGAACAGCTGGCAACGCGTATCATTTCAGAGCAGACCGAAGTTTCCTCGTCGAAAATCCGTCGCGGTGACATCACCGAGGCGGATTTCGAAAAACTCGTCGCCTGCTCACAGATGATGCAGAAGGTGCCGCTTTACATCGACCAGACCGGTGGTATCTCGATTGCCCAGCTTTCCGCGCGCGCCCGCCGCCTGAAGCGCCAGCGCGGTCTCGATGTTCTGGTGGTCGACTACGTTCAGCTGATGACCGGCTCCGGCAAGAGCGGCGAAAACCGCGTGCAGGAAATCACCCAGATCACCACGGGCCTGAAGGCGTTGGGCAAGGAACTCAATGTTCCGATCATCGCGCTGTCACAGCTCTCCCGTGCGGTGGAAAGCCGCGAAGACAAGCGCCCGCAGCTTTCCGACCTGCGTGAATCAGGTTCCATCGAGCAGGACGCCGACGTGGTGCTGTTCGTGTTCCGCGAGGAATATTACGTCAAGAACATGGAGCCGCGCGATCCTGCCGATCCGAAATATGCAGAGTGGGAAGCGCTGTTCGACAAGGTAAAAGGCACGGCTGACGTCATCATCGCCAAGCAGCGTCACGGACCGACCGGCACCGTGAAGCTTGCCTTCCAGTCCGAATTCACCCGCTTTACGGACTTGGCCGATCCGAGCTTCAGCCAATACGAAGAACATTGAGGCGGCTATAATGGCCGAGAGGGTATGTTTACCGTCTCGGCTGTTTCCCACGTTCCCGAAACAAGGCTCGAGTCCTTTCAAGACGTTGGTGGCTTTTTCTTACAATCCGATTCCACGCAGCAGCGCCACGCCAGCAACACCGAGCGTTGCGGCCGGCAGAAGGCTGAGGCGCAGCGCCGCAACCGCGGTGATTGCGCAGGCGATGGTTTCCGGCGGCCCGCTGGCGAGTGCCGTCGGCGTCACCACGGCCATCAGAACGGCGGGCGGCACCATGCCAAGCGCCTTTTTCAGGCGCGGTGTCAGCGTAAAATGAGTGACCAGCAACAGGCCGCCAAGGCGCGTGGCGACGGTTGCCGCCATCATGGCAAGGATTGTCAGCAGCGTATTCGGGTCGAGCGTCATGCCGGCTGCTCCGCCTGTTCATCATGGCCGAAGGCGGCGACAGCGAGGCCCGCGAGCGCACCGGCGGCGATATACCAGGCTCCGGGCACCAGCGCATGGGTGAGACAGGCGGCGGAAGCGCTTGCCAGAAGCACCAAGCCGGTTTCCCGGCCCTTCCAGAACCCCATGAGCAGCACGATAAACACCGCGGGAAAGGCGAAATCCAGCCCGATGACCGACATGTCGCCCATGACCGAACCCAGCAAAGCACCGGTGAGGGTGGCCAGGTTCCAGACGATATAGATCGACAATGCAGCGCCGGTGAAGAAACCCGCCGTCAGCCTGCCGGCGATGACACGAAACTCCGACAACGCCCAGGATTCATCCGTCAGCACCAGCATGGCCGCATATTTCCGCCAGCCCCGGAAATCGTCCAGCTTGCCAGCGATGGAAGCGCTCATCAGCACGTGGCGCAGATTGACGAGCAGCGCCGCAAAGCCGAGCGCGCTCCAGCTAGCCGGATGGGCCCATAAGTCCATCGCCACGAATTGCGAGCCGCCGGCGAAGACCAGCAGCGACATCAGCGAGGCTTCGAGCGGCGACAGGCCCTTGCCGATGGCGACCGCGCCAAACACGACGCCGATCGGCACCATGGCCACGAGCAATGGCGCGGCGGCCCGTAATCCCGCGACGAATTCCGTCCTTTTGTCCCATATCGACATCGCTTTCTCCCTTTCAGGAGAGCGATTACGCGTAAGACATCCACCGGTCTTGTACGAAAGTGACGTCACACAGGAATGCGTGTGCCGGCATCACCCCATGCGAAACTGGCCCGGGGTAATGCCGGTGCGCGCCTTGAAATGCCGGGTGAAATGCGCCTGGTCCGCAAAACCGCACATCGCCGCCACCTCGGCCGGCATCTCGCCGGCGCGCAGAAGCCGACGCGCCCTGCGGATGCGCACGTCGGTCAGATAGGCGTGCGGGGTGATGTGGAACTCTTTCCTGAAAGCACGGATAAGGTGTGCGCGGCTGAGACCGGCAATGGAAGCCAGTTCCTCAAGGCCGATATCGGTCTCGTAATTGTCGGAAAGATAGTCGCGGGCGGTGTAAACCGCCGTTTTCTCGCGCTTTTCGACCGGCAGGATAATGGCGCTGCCATGCCTGCCGAAAAGGGCGGCGAGAACCGAGAACATGCCCTCATCCGCCTCGAGGGCACCGGATTTCTCCTCCAGACGCCGGTGCGCCATCTGAAAGGCGGCCGCCATCTGCGGATCGCGCGGCAGAAACTTCGGGAATGACGGCGTACCGTGGAAGGCCCTGCCCGTCACATCCTCGATGATATCGCGCAGCAGTGCCGTGTCAGGATAGATCATCCGGTAACGGTAACCGCCGCCGCCTGGTGCACCATCGTGAATCTCGTCGGGATTGATGAGATAGAGATGCCCCGGCCCCGTCTGTTCGGTGGTGCCCTGAATGGTGGAAATCTGCGAGCCGCTTTCGATGGCGCCTATCGAAAACGTGTCATGGGCGTGAGGCGAATATTCATGGGTGAGAAACGTAGCACTCAGGCATTCCATGCCGCCAAAACGTCCGTCCCGCCAGAAACGCGTGGTTTCCGTCGTGGCGACGGGCATGAAATCGAGGGCCTGTTCCTGCGAAACATTGTGCATGAGCGAAGTTTAGAGCATTCGATCCTTACCGTCTTGAACAAAAGTGCTAGGGTCTGGTCGGTTCCAAAATCAACCGGACGCATGGCATGACAGACGACTTCGAGGATACATTCGCTGAAACCGAAACCGACGCTTTCGAACAAGCGCCACTGCGGCTGACCGTCGATCTCGGTGCGCTGGCCGATAATTGGCGGGACATGAGGAGACGCTCCGGCAAGGCGCGGACAGCGGCCGTCGTGAAGGCCGATGCCTATGGCCTCGGCATCGAGGATTGCGGCGCAGCGCTCTACCATGCCGGCGCGCGCGACTTCTTCGTGGCAACGGTTGCCGAGGGTGAGACCCTGCGTTCCTATGCACCTGAAGCACGCATCTTCGTCCTGTCAGGCATCTGGCAGGGCCAGGAACGGCAGGTCTTCGACAATGATCTGGTGCCGGTTCTCGCCTCCGAGGAGCAACTTTCCTTCTGGATGGCGACGGTGGCCGAGCGTGGCGATCACCCCTGCGCACTGCATGTGGACACCGGCTTCAACCGTCTCGGACTGCCGCTCGACGATGCGCTGTTTCTGGCCGACGACGTGACCCGGCCGGCAAGTTTTGACCCGGTTCTGGTGCTGTCCCATCTCGCCTGTGCCGACACGCCCTCCTCGCCGATGAACAGGGCGCAGCTCGAATCATTCCGGACGGTTAGCACTGCTTTCGAAGGTATCGAATCAAGCCTCTCGGCTTCCGCCGGTATCTTTCTCGGCCCGGATTATCATTTCGACCTTACCCGTCCCGGCATATCGCTCTATGGCGGAGAGGCGGTCAACGACGTTGCAAATCCCATGCGGCCGGTCGCCAAAGCCGAAGCGCGCATCATCCAGATCCGCGATGCGGGCGAAGGCCAGACCGTCAGTTATGGCGGCACCTTTCTGCTGAAACGCGCAAGCCGCCTCGCCATCGCGACTGTCGGTTACGCGGACGGATACCAGCGTTCGCTGTCCGGTTCCGGCATTCCGCTGCGCGAAATGGGCCATGGCGGCGCATACGGTGTCGTCAACGGCCACAAGGTGCCGGTTGCTGGCCGCGTCACCATGGACCTCACCATCTTCGACGTGACGGATGTTCCGGCCAATGCCATTCGAACCGGAGACTATGTCGAGCTTTTCGGTCCCAATGTGCCAGTAGACGAGACTGCACGGGCGGCAGGAACGATCGGTTATGAGATGTTGACAGGACTTGGTTTGCGATATGAGCGGCAATATCTGATGGCGGATGACTGAGACGCGCCTTTAGCGCTTGGAAAGCTCACGCGACCTGTGTTAAAAGAGAACAAAAGGAGATCGAAATGCCCGAAATCCATTTGAGCGAGCAGGACGAGAAATTCATCGAGGAGCAGGTGGCGGCTGGCGTCTATAGCGATGCGGATGCAGTGATTTCTGCTGGACTTCGCTTGCTGGGCAGCGATGAGGGAAAGAAAGCGGCACTCAAGCTGCTGCTGCAGGAAGGAATTGATGATGCTGACGCCGGCCGTGTTCACAGCTATCGGTCGCGAGATGCTTTCCTGAGCGACATCAAGAACCTGTCCGCGCAACAAAAAACGGGGACCGATCATTAATATCCGGACCGTTATCTGGACCGCGCGGGCAAGGCAGGACGTCGCTGAAGATCACGCCTATATCGCAGTGGAAAATCCGGCCGCGGCCGACCGTCTCGCGCTTGAAATTTTTGACAAGGTCGAATCGCTAGCGGCGCTCGGCCTGTCCGGCGTCTCACGAAGCAGCTATGGAGCAGGGCTTCGCAGCATTGCCTATCGGGGCCGCGTGATTTTCTTCCGCATCAACGAGAATGAGCTTACGGTCCTGCGCGTCCTCCACGGCCACCAAGACATCTCCGCAGAACATTTCAAACAAGAAGAAAACTGACATAGATGGCCAAAGCCAAGACTCAATTCGTGTGCCAGAACTGCGGCACGGTTCATACCCGATGGGCGGGAAAATGCGAAGGCTGCGGCGAGTGGAATACCATCGTCGAGGAAGACCCGATGGGCGGCATCGGATCCGGCCCGGGCAAGGCTCCCAAGAAGGGCCGGCCAGTCACACTCACCTCGCTTTCCGGTGAAATCGAAGAAGCCCCCCGCATCCCGACCGGCATCAGCGAACTTGATCGGGCGACCGGCGGCGGTTTCGTGCGCGGTTCGGCCGTTCTGATCGGTGGGGATCCCGGCATCGGCAAATCGACGCTCCTCATGCAGGCGGCCGCCGCCCTTTCGCGGCGCGGCCATCGCATCATCTATGTCTCCGGCGAAGAGGCGGTGGCGCAGGTGCGTCTGCGTGCGCAACGTCTGGGGGCTGCGGAAACCGATGTGCTTCTGGCGGCGGAAACCAATGTCGAGGATATTCTGGCGACGATTTCCGAAGGCAAGCGGCCCGATCTCGTCATCATCGATTCCATCCAGACATTGTGGAGCGATACCGCCGATTCCGCCCCCGGTACGGTGACACAGGTGCGCACCGGCGTGCAGGCGATGATCCGTTTCGCCAAGCAGACAGGCGCGACCATGGTGCTTGTCGGCCATGTCACCAAGGAAGGCCAGATCGCTGGCCCGCGCGTGGTGGAGCACATGGTCGATGCCGTCCTTTATTTCGAAGGTGACCGCGGCCACCATTACCGCATTCTTCGAACCGTCAAGAACCGCTTCGGGCCGACCGATGAAATCGGCGTGTTCGAAATGTCGGATCGCGGCCTCAGGGAAGTGTCCAATCCATCCGAACTGTTTCTGGGAGAACGCAACGAAAAATCACCGGGCGCTGCGGTTTTTGCCGGCATCGAGGGGACACGCCCCGTGCTCGTTGAAGTGCAGGCGCTGGTCGCGCCCACCTCGCTCGGTACACCGCGCCGCGCGGTGGTCGGCTGGGATTCGTCGCGACTCGCCATGATTCTCGCGGTACTGGAGGCCCATTGCGGCGTGAAGCTCGGTCAGCACGATGTCTATCTCAACGTCGCCGGAGGCTACCGGATTTCCGAGCCGGCCGCCGATATGGCTATTGCTTCTGCGCTGGTTTCCTCGCTTGCCGGTCTTGCCCTGCCCGCCGATTGCGTCTATTTCGGCGAAATCAGCCTGTCGGGCGCGGTGCGCCCGGTCTCGCATACGGGCCAGCGATTGAAAGAAGCTGAAAAACTCGGCTTTTCCGCCGCACTTCTGCCTTCTGCTTCGGCTGAATTGCCGAAAGGCGGCAAGGGGCGCTGGACGGAAATCGAAAGCCTTCCGGACCTCGTGGCCCGCATCGCCGGCTCCGGCAACCGGTTCAAACAGGTTGAGGACGACGAATATTGATCCTTTCGCCAAAGGAAACAGTGGTGTAAGAGGATCGCAAAATTGGCAAGGCAGCGCCTGACAGGGCGTCGCACCTCCGGAGTTGGTATATGCCCATTACAATTTTCGACGGCATCGTCATCGCCGTTGTTCTTTTCTCCGCCATTCTCGCGATGGTCCGCGGTTTTTCCCGCGAAGTCCTGTCGATTGCGAGCTGGGCCGGTTCGGTCGCCGCCGCCTATTATCTTTATCCGGTCCTGCTGCCCTATGCGCGCAACTATACCGATGACGACAAGATCGCCATTGCCGGTTCCGCAGGCGTCGTTTTCCTCGTCTCGCTGATCGTGATTTCCTTCATCACCTCGCGTATTGCCGATTTCATCATCGACAGCCGCATCGGCGCACTGGACCGTACGCTCGGATTCCTGTTCGGCGCGGCGCGCGGCATTCTGCTTCTAGTGGTTGCGGTCGCCTTCTGGAACTGGCTGGTGGATGTGAAGACGCAGCCGGAATGGGTGACGCAGGCGAAGTCCAAGCCCTTCCTCGACGGGCTGGTGGGCAAGCTGGAGGCGGTTTTGCCTGACGATATCGAGCCGCAGATTCGAGCTCGCATCCTTGGAAAACCGCAGGAACAGACGACCACGCAGGCGCCTGCCGAAGATGTGCCGGCAACAAATCCGCCGGCAACGAATAATTGACACAGTGTCGCGTCTTGCAATGCATGCAAGGCGCGCTATTTGTGCTAAATATCAAGCACGACACAGACGGACCGACCGGGGGAAACACTCACCGGAATGGTCTTTCTTTTTTCTCGGTAGAGAGCAAGGGCAAGCCGGATGATTGAGCCGCTTTCGCATTCCAAGTTTCCTGAGGCCACTTTCAAGGAAGAGATCGACGGCGATACGCTGCATGAAGAATGCGGCGTTTTCGGCATTCTCGGCCATGCCGACGCCTCGGCGCTGACCGCGCTCGGCCTGCATGCCCTGCAGCATCGCGGCCAGGAAGCAGCCGGCATCGTCTCCTTCGATGGCAAGCGCTTCCATCAGGAACGCCATATGGGCCTCGTCGGTGATCATTACACCGATCCGGCAACGCTTGCCCGCCTGCCCGGCTCCATCGCCATCGGCCACACCCGTTATTCCACCACGGGCGAAGTGGCGATGCGCAACGTACAGCCGCTGTTTGCCGAACTGGAAGAAGGCGGTATTTCGATTGCCCATAACGGCAACTTCACCAACGGCCTGACGCTGCGTCGCCAGATCATTGCGACAGGCGCCATCTGTCAGTCGACCTCGGATACCGAAGTCGTGCTGCACCTCATCGCCCGCTCCCGTCATTCCTCCACCGCCGACCGTTTCATCGATGCCATCAGGCAGATGGAAGGCGGTTACTCGATGCTGGCGATGACCCGCACCAAGCTGATTGCCGCGCGTGACCCGATCGGTATCCGCCCGCTGGTCATGGGCGAGCTGGACGGCAAGCCGATCTTCTGCTCGGAGACCTGTGCTCTCGATATCATCGGCGCGAAATTCGTGCGCGACGTTGAAAACGGCGAAGTCATCATCTGCGAGATCCAGCCTGACGGTTCGATCACCATCGACGCGCGCAAGCCCTCGAAACCGCAGCCCGAGCGTCTCTGCCTGTTCGAATATGTCTATTTCGCCCGTCCCGATTCCGTCGTTGGCGGCCGCAACGTCTACACGACGCGCAAGAACATGGGCATGAACCTTGCCAAGGAAGCGCCGCTCGAAGCCGATGTGGTGGTGCCCGTTCCCGATGGCGGTACGCCGGCAGCGCTCGGTTTTGCGCAGGAGACCGGCATTCCCTTCGAATACGGTATCATCCGCAACCATTATGTCGGCCGCACCTTCATCGAGCCGACTCAGCAGATCCGCGCCTTCGGCGTCAAGCTCAAGCATTCCGCCAACCGGGCGATGATCGAAGGCAAGCGCGTGGTGCTGGTGGATGATTCCATCGTGCGCGGCACGACCTCGGTCAAGATCGTGCAGATGATCCGCGAGGCCGGCGCCAAGGAAGTTCATATCCGCGTTGCCAGCCCGATGATCTTCCATCCGGACTTCTACGGCATTGACACGCCTGATGCCGACAAGCTGCTGGCGAACCAGTATGCGGATGTCGAGGCGATGGCGAAATATATCGGCGCCGATTCGCTGGCGTTCCTGTCGATAGACGGGCTTTATCGCGCGGTGGGCGGTGAAAACCGCAATCCGGCGCGGCCGCAGTTCACCGACCACTATTTCACCGGCGATTATCCGACCCGCCTCCTCGACAAAAACGGCGAGGCGATGGGCAGCAAGATTTCCATGCTGGCCAGCAACGGCTGATAATCCCGACAGAACAAGCGGCCACCGGTCTCCGGTGGCCGCTTTTTTCTTGCCTTTTATCAGCCCGCGAGCTGCGGCAATTTAATTGCTTGCAGCAGGCGGCTGCGGCTTCGTACAAGGAAGCGCAATCATTTCGGGGGAGACCATGACTATCGATCTCAAGGGCCGCATCGCTCTCGTCACCGGCGCGTCGCGCGGCATCGGCTATTTCACCGCGCTGGAACTCGCCAGGGCCGGCGCGCATGTCATCGCCTGCGCCCGCACGGTGGGCGGCCTTGAGGAACTGGACGACGCCATCAAGGCCGTCGGCGGCACCGCGACGCTGGTTCCCTTCGATCTCTCCGACATGAAAGCCATCGATGCGCTGGGCGCCAATATCTACGAGCGCTGGGGCAAGCTGGATATTCTGGTCGCCAATGCCGGTGTCCTCGGCGTCATCTCGCCGGTCGGCCATATCGAGGCAAAGGTTTTCGAAAGGGTCATGACCATCAACGTCACCGCCACCTGGCGGCTGATCCGCTCGGTCGAGCCGCTGCTTCTCAAATCTGACGCCGGTCGGGCATTGATCCTGTCCTCGGGTGCCGCTCATAGCTGTCGTCCCTTCTGGGGCGTCTACTCCACCTCCAAGGCAGCTGTGGAAGCACTTGCCCGCACCTGGGCGGCGGAGACGCAGAAGAGCGCGCTTCGCGTCAACAGCATCAATCCCGGCGCCACGCGCACGGCAATGCGCGCGCAGGCCATGCCCGGCGAAGATCCCGCCACCGTGCCGCATCCGTCAGAGGTGGCAGCAGCCATCCTGCCGCTTGCTTCGCCCGATCTCAAAGAGACCGGCAAGCTCTTCCTGGTCCGGGAAAACCGGTTCGTGGATTACCGTCCGCCGGAGTGATGCCGGGTCAGCGGGTCAGCCAACGTCACGATAGAAACGCTTGACCGCGCATGACCGCCGCGCCATAACGCAAGTCATGAAAACGACGATCTGCACCTGCTGCTGAAATAATTTTGCTGGTTCGCCACCGGCCGGCTCGTTTTCGTCTCCCGCAAGGTCTTACAGACAAACGGCCCGGTCAGGACAACTGACTGCCTCTAGGGAATTGCCGCATGTCCTTGCGCCTGAAACTTCACAACACGCTGACCCGCGAAAAGGCGGAATTTGCGCCCATCGATCCTGAAAACGTGCGCATGTATGTCTGCGGCCCGACGGTCTATGATTTCGCCCATATCGGCAACGCGCGACCCGTCATCGTGTTCGATGTTCTCTTCCGGCTGCTGCGCCATGTCTATGGCGAAAATCACGTCACCTATGCCCGCAACATCACTGACGTTGATGACAAGATCAATGCGCGGGCGCTGCGGGACTATCCGCATCTGCCGCTCAACGATGCCATCCACGCCGTGACGGAAAAGACGGCTGACCAGTTCCATGCGGACGTCGCGGCGCTGGGCTGCCTTCAGCCAAGTGTCGAACCGCGCGCGACCGACAATATCGCACAGATGATCGACATCATCGAGAAACTGATCGCACGCGGCCACGCCTATGCGGCCGGTGGCGAGGTCTTGTTCGACACTCGCTCCATGGCGGATTACGGGCAGCTTTCGAAGCGTCCGCTGAACGAGCAGCAGGCGGGCGCGCGCGTGGCGGTGGATGCCCACAAGAAGAACCCCGGCGATTTCGTGCTGTGGAAGCTTTCCTCCCACAACGAGCCCGGCTGGGAAAGCCCCTGGGGCCGCGGCCGTCCCGGCTGGCATATCGAATGCTCGGCTATGTCCGGCCGCTACCTCGGTGACGTTTTCGACATTCACGGCGGCGGGCTCGACCTCATCTTTCCACATCACGAGAACGAAATCGCCCAGTCCCGTTGCGCGCACGGCACGCATGTCATGGCGAACGTGTGGATGCATAACGGCTTTGTGCAGGTGGAAGGCCGCAAGATGTCGAAGTCCGAGGGCAACTTCGTGACGATCTATGAATTGCTGCACACGGAGAAATTCGGCGGCCGGAAATGGCCGGGCGAGGTTCTGCGTCTTGCGATGCTGATGACGCATTATAGAGAGCCGATCGATTTTTCGGTAAAGCGTCTGGAAGAGGCCGAACGCCTGCTCGCCAAATGGCCGGCGGCGGAAGCCTCCGATGCCGCGCCGGATGAAACCGTGCTCGAGGCGCTTGCCGACGATCTCAACACCGTTGCGGCCGTGCAGGCGCTGCACGCATTGGCGCACGCGGCCAATGTAGACCCTTACGAGCTGCCCGCCTTCGCGGCGAGTGCTGCCCTCTTGGGCGTGCTGCCGAAGAAAACTGAAATGGACGAGGCCATCGTTTCGGCCGTCAACGCTCTGGTGGAATTGCGTCTGGAGATGCTGAAGGCGAAGAACTTTGCAGAGGCCGATCGGTTGCGCGATGAGCTTTCGGAGAAGGGCATTCAGTTGAAGGATGGCAAGGACAAGGAGACCGGGGAGCGGACGACGACCTGGGAGTTGAGGCGGTAACGGTGAGGCTGCGGCTTTACCCCCCTCTGCCCTGCCGGGCATCTCCCCCTCAAGGGGGGAGATCGACTCGCCGCTAGGCGCTGCCTATCTCAACGTTTGCGTATTGGGTGCGGTTAGTGACCCCTGCTGATCTCCCCCCTTGAGGGGGAGATGCCCGGCAGGGCAGAGGGGGGTAAAGCCCCACGACACACCCTTGCTTTCCCACACGCCGTGCTCCAATCTCGCGGCACCCCATCAAGCTGCGAGCGCATCATGCCCCATGCCAAGGTCGCACCCCAAAACCGGCAGCATGCCCGCGAAATGCGTAAAGTCATGACCGACGCTGAACTAAAGTTCTGGAACGCCGTCCGTGCTCATCGCCTTGACGGTCTCTCTTTCAGACGCCAACTACCAGTTGCCGGATATATCGTTGATTTCGCCTGCCCGTCGCATAAGATCATTGTCGAACTGGATGGGTTTCAGCACGCGGAAGACTCTGCGGCAGAGTACGACAAGAGAAGAACACGAACACTCGAGGAACTCGGCTGGACCATCCTCCGCTTCTGGTACCATGACGTCCTCACAGACTTAGATAATGTCTGTCTCCACATTATCAGAACGATCCGGGAGGACCGAAGATGACGACATATACCGGCGGATGCCAATGCGGCGCGGTCCGTTTTCGCGCCACTGGCGACCTGAAAGACAGTTCCATCTGCCATTGCCGCATGTGCCAGAAGGCTTTCGGGGCTTATTACGCGCCACTGGTTTCAGTTCGCAATGTGGAGTTCACATGGACGCGCGGCGAGCCGAAACGCTTCCAGTCCTCCAGCGTCGTGAAGCGCGGCTTTTGCCCCGAATGCGGCACGCCGCTAACCTATGAGGCCCCGGATGGCATTGCGGTGGCGGCCGGCGCCTTCGACGATCCCGCCGCGCTGCCGCCAACCATCCAGTGGGGCGTGGAACGGAAGATCAATTTTGTCGACAACCTCCACACCCTGCCCGCCGTTGCGACCGAGGACGACCTGACGCAGGTGGACTACCTTGCCAATCTCGTTTCCTATCAGCACCCCGACCACGACACCGAAAACTGGCCACCGGAGAACAGACAATGAGCGAAACGGGTTTTTCCGGCGGCTGCCAGTGCGGCGCCGTGCGGTTCCATGCGGGCAAGCTCGGCAGGGCCTCCATCTGCCACTGCCGCATGTGCCAGAAACATTTCGGCAATTTCTTTGGCGCACTTGTGACTGCCGATCAGGCACATCTGACCTGGACACGCGGCCAGCCTGCCCTCTTCCGCTCGTCGCAGAAAATCCATCGCGGTTTCTGCAACAAGTGCGGCACACCGCTGACCTATCATTATCCCGGCGGCGTGGAGATCGCGATCGGCGCTTTCGACCATCCCGAGAAGATAGAGCCGCAGGTGCAGGTGAACATCCACAAGCGTATGCCGTGGATCGAGCAACTCTTCGCCAAACCGGCAGTCGAACAGGGCGTCGATGAGGCCGAGATCACCTCCTACCAACACCCGGATCATGACACGGCCGAATGGCCGCCTGAGGAACGATAAAACATGACTGAAGAACTGCGCGGCTTTTATCCAGAGATCGAACCCTTCGAGACCGGCATGCTCGACGTGGGTGACGGCCACACGATCTATTGGGAGCGGGTGGGCACACGCGGCGCTAAGCCGGCGGTCTTCCTGCACGGGGGCCCGGGCGGCGGGGTAAATCCCACCCATCGCCGGGTATTCGATCCCGATCTTTACGATGTCATCCTGTTCGATCAGCGCGGCTGCGGTCGCTCCACGCCACACGCGGAACTCGAAGCCAACACCACATGGCATCTGGTTGCCGATATTGAACGGCTGCGTGAACTCTGCGGCTTCGAGAAATGGCTGGTGTTCGGCGGCTCCTGGGGTTCGACGCTGGCGCTCGCCTATGCCGAAACCCATCCGGACCGCGTCAGCGAACTGGTCCTGCGCGGTATCTACACCGTCACCCGGCCGGAACTCGACTGGTACTACCAGTTCGGCGTCTCTGAAATCTATCCGGATCAATGGGAAAAATTCATCGCACCCATTCCCGAATCCGAACGCGGCGAGATGATGCAGGCCTATAATCGCTATCTCACAGGCACCGACGAAACGAAGAAGCTGGAATGCGCGAAAGCATGGAGCCAATGGGAGGGCGCGACCATTGCACTCGTCACCGATCCCGACCGCGTCGAGGATTTCGGTGAAGACAAATACGCGATTGCCTTCGCCCGCATCGAAAACCACTTCTTCGTTAATGGCGGCTGGCTTGAGGAAGGACAATTGCTGCGCGATGCCGGCAAGCTCAGGAATATTCCCGGTGTCATCGTGCATGGACGTTACGATATGCCCTGCCCGCTGAAATATGCCTGGCAGCTGGCCAAGGCCTGGCCGGACGCGGATTTCCACATTATCGAGGCTGCGGGACATGCGATGAGCGAGCCCGGCATTCTCGATCAACTGATCCGCGCTAACGACCGTTTTGCCGGGAAATAGTATTTATTTCAGCACGTTGTGGCGGCAGGATAAGATGATGATTCACGCAGGGGTTTCCTGCGGGGATCATCTACCCGGCGCTGATCAGCACGTTTGAAAGGCAAAGCGCCTGTTATTCATGCAGTTTTTCTCATGAACCCTTCACGGAAAGGCAAAGCGCCTGTTATTCATGCAGTTTTTCTCATGAACCCTTCACGGAAATGAATTGGCCGCCATTGTGCCGATCCGTTATAAAACGCCATCCGAACAATTGGCGGTACTCCCATGGCACTCGACAAAACGCTTCCAGCCCAAGAGGGCGGCGACAGCGCGCGCGGTTTTGCTTTCGCGCTTTCCGCATATCTTTTGTGGGGTTTCCTGCCCTTCTACATGAAGGCGGTTGCACATATTTCACCGATCGAGGTCATCGTGCATCGCGTCGTCTGGTCGGTGCCGATCGCAGCGGTGGTGCTGATCGTGCTCGGGCGCACGGCTGAAATCCGTACGGCGCTGAGGAGTCCGAAGATGCTTGCGATGGCGAGTCTTACGGCTGCGCTCATCAGCATCAACTGGGGCGTCTACATCTGGTCGATCGGCGCGGGCCGTGCACTTGATGCCGCGCTCGGCTATTTCATCAATCCGCTGTTCAGCATCTTCCTCGGTGCCGTACTGCTGAAGGAAAAACTCTATCCGGCGCAGATCGCCGCCATCAGCCTCGTGGCGGTCGCGGTGGCCATCCTCACCTGGCATGCGGGCAGCCTGCCATGGGTTTCCATCGCGCTCACCGTTTCCTGGGGCTTTTACGCCTTTTTCCGTAAAACCCTGCCCATAGGCGCGACGCAGGGCTTCCTGCTGGAAGTCATGCTGCTGTCTATTCCCGCCGTGCTGGTCATGATCTGGCTTGCATTCAGCGGACAGGCGCATTTCATGGGCGGCAATTCCGCCGATACCTGGCTTCTGGCGGCAAGCGGTCTCATCACCGCCGTTCCCCTCATTCTCTATGGCAATGGTGCGAAACTGCTGAAGCTCTCCACCATCGGCATCATGCAATATATCGCGCCGACGATGATCTTCCTGATAGCCATTTTCGTCTTCAAGGAGCCGTTCGACATGGTGCGTCTGGCGGCTTTCGCAATGATCTGGGTGGCGCTTGCGATCTACACCGGCTCAAGCCTGCTGCGGCTCAAGCGATGATCAAATCCTTTCTCACTCCTGCTCCCTGAACAGGAGTGAGGTAGCCAGGCGTCAGTAATCCACCAGCAATTGCGGGTTTCCCTCATAGCCGAAGCGCGGCTTGACACCGAGGAGGCCCGCCGTCTGGGCGATGATCTCGCGCGTCATCGGGGCCGCTGTCGAGGCTGCCGTGCGGCCGCCGTTCACGCCGGTCCTTGGCGCATCGATCATGGTCAGCACGACATATTTCGGCTTGTGCATGGGAAAACCGGCCACGAAGGCGTTGAAATTGATGTCCTTGGCGTAACGGCCATTGATCACCTTGTCTGCCGTCCCCGTCTTGCCGCCGACATGAAACCCCTCCACCTGTGCGCCACGGCCGGAACCCTTGATGCCGTTCCAGTTGAAGAGGTAACGCATGTCGGCGCTCGTCCTGTCGTTGATGACGCTGCGCGCGAGCGATGCCGCAGCCTCTTTCGAACGCGGCAGGAAGGTCGGAGAGATCAGGCTTCCGCCATTGATAAGGGCTGCAGCGGCCACCGCCGTCTGCAACGGAGTGGTAGCAACGCCATGGCCGAAGGAGATGGTGACGGAATTGATCTTCTTCCAGTTTCTCGGCTGGGTCGGCGTGGCAACGCCGGGCATTTCCGTGTCCATTCTGGTCAGCAGACCAAGCTTCGTCAGGAATTGTTGATGGCCCTCGACACCGACCCTGTCGGCCACCGCCGCCGTGCCGATATTCGATGAAAATTGAAACACTTCCGGAATGGAGAGCGGCCGGTTTCTTCCCTTGAAATCCCTGATGGTGAAGCCGCCCTTGCGGATCGGCCGCGACGCATCCACCACCGAATTGAGCGTAATCGCCCCGGCATCCAGACCCATGGCGAGCGTGAAGCTCTTGAATGTGGAGCCCATCTCGAAGGTGGCGTTGCTCATCCTGTTGAACCAGCCTTTTTCATACTCCTTGTCGACGCTGCCATCAGCGAGGGTGCGGGAAGGTTCGTTCGGATCGTAATCCGGGACGGAAGCCATGGCCAGCACTTCGCCCGTCTCCACATCGAGGATCACCGAACCGGCGGCTTCGGCCTGATAGGCACTTTTCGCCTTCACGACCACGTCGCGAACGATGTTTTGTACCCTGAGATCGATGGACAGCCGCACCGGTTCCAGTGGCGTGCCGCTGGCAAGACCCACAGCGCGCAGATCGGCCAGCCCCTGCTGGTCCAGGTAACGCTCCATGCCAGCGAGACCCTGATTGTCGACATTGACGTGGCCGATAATATGCGAAGCGGTTGGGCCGCCCGGATAAAACCGCCGTTTTTCCGGGCGGAAACCGATACCCGGTATGCCGAGATTGAGAATATCCGCCTGCTGCCGCGGTGTCAGCTGGCGTCGCAACCACTGGAAGCCTGTATCCGAACGCAATCTACGATGCGTCTCGCGCCAATCCAGATTGGGAATGACGGTCGCGAGTTTTTCCACCACCTCGTCCGGATCGACGATCCTGCGCGGATCCGCATAAAGCGATACCATGTTGAGATCGGTCGCCAGAAGCGTGCCGTTGCGGTCGACGATGTCAGGCCGTGAGGCGATGGCGTTGACGCCGGAATTGATCCATGCGGTGGAAACGGGTTCGGCGAGCCCATATTGAACGAGGCGCGCCGCGGCAACGCCATATATCGCAATGAAGACGGCGATGACGATCGCAAGCCGCGTCTTTGCCTCCGCCCGGCGGCGGGCGACCGAACCGAACACGACCTCCCTGCCCCGCAGTGGGTTTCTCTTGATAATGAAATGCGTCCGGCTCTTCAGCCGCATCACGAAAGCAATCATTGCCGATGACACCCACCCGAGGCGGCGGAGCAAAATTCCGCGATAACCAACGCCTGGGAAACGGTGACACAGGATCAGTCGCCGGGCCACGAAAAGGACGGGCGGAAGGATGCCGCCGTTAAATCTATATTAATATACATTTAAAATTGTAACGAGCCGCCTGAGCGGCCGTTAACAATCGCCGGGCCTACAGGCGCGAAATCACCGAAGGGTCGCCTTCAGGGTTCTGCTGCGCCAGCGCGCGGTCGATGATGGCGGGGACGATATCCTTCACCTCGTCAATGATGAGCGGGTTGAGAAGATGCGCACGGTGGATGAAGCCCTGGTCACGCATATGTTGCACGAGTTCCAGCATCGGGTTCCAGAAACCGTTGATATTGGCGAAGACCATTGGCTTCGCGTGACGGCCGAGCTGCGCCCAGGTCATGATCTCCACGATCTCTTCCAGCGTGCCGACACCGCCCGGCAGGGTGACGAAAGCATCCGAGCGCTCGAACATCATGTGTTTGCGCTCGTGCATGTCCTTTGTGATGACAAGCTCGTTCAATTGTCCGAGAGAATGGCGTGTTGCCTCCATATCGACCAGAAATTCCGGTATGATGCCCGTCACTTCGCCGCCATTGGAAAGAACGCCGCTGGCAACTGCGCCCATGATGCCCTTGGTGCCGCCACCATAAACCAGGCGAATGCCGTTTTCGGCAATGGATTTCCCAAGCGCACGGCCTGCTTCCATGTGGGCGGGATCACGTCCGGGCTGGGAGCCGCAATAAACGCAGATGGATCGAATCGCTGTATCTTTGTCCGTCATGAAGGGAAGGAACTATGTGCGATGCGGCACGTCAAGAAAATTTGGGAAATCCCTTGCAAATATGGCCTTTTGGCCACTCACCGCTTGTCTGGCGCTAGGTAAGACGCTAGCAATCTCAACTCGTGTGAAAAGCTTGAATTATCCGGAGCACCCAGGATGAAAAACAATAAAGCCGGTTTGCTGGCGCTGATCGTGTTGGGGATTGCATCCCTGCTCATGATCTTTTTCGTCCTGCCGCGGATTTCAAACGACGGCAAGCCGATCGGCGACGCCATCAACGAGGCGGGCAACGCCGTGAAGAACAGCGTGGAAATGGGCGCCGACAAGGCGGGCGACATCCTGTCCGATGCGGCAGAAGAAACCGCCAATATCGCCGACAAGGTCGGCCGTCTGGCGGCTTCCGCCACACAGTCGATCAAGGATCTGACCACGCTTTTCGCCGACAGCAAGGTTCCCTCCGACGCCGATTTCGCAGCGGCGCGCAAGAAGGTCGAGACCTCGCTCAAGGAACTGACGAATATCGAAATTCCCGAGTCGCTGGATGAAACGACGTCGCGGCTCATCACCACAGCCCGCACCGCCGCCGAGCGCACCACGGCCTTCCTGCGCGGCCTGCCTGACAATGCGGCGGCAGCGGCGGCGCAGGTGCGTCGTCTCGCGGGCGTCTTCGCCGGCACCGACGATGGCGCGCCCGAAGCGGCGAAGCCGGCGGCGGCGCCAGCCGATGCCGCGCAGACCTCTTCCGGCGCGCCGACTTTCGACATCCTGCGCGTCGAGCCTGATGGTTCGGCGGTTGTTGCCGGCAAGGCGCAGCCGGGTGCGAAACTTGAAATCCTGAGCAACGGCAAGGTCGTCGCCCAGACAACGATCGACGGATCCGGCGATTTCGCAGCCGTTTTCGACAATCCCCTGCCGCCCGGCGACCATGAACTGGTGCTGCGTTCGACCGATACCGCCGGCAAGGCGACGCAGTCTGAGGAAGTGGCGACGGTTTCCGTTCCGGAAGGCAAGGCCGGCGAGCTTCTGGCCATGGTTTCAAAGCCCGGCAAGGCAAGCCGGGTCCTCGCCATGCCGGAGGCGGCCCCTCCGGCGCTTCAGCCGCAAACGCCATCACAACAGCCTGCGGCAACGGCTGCGACCAACGCCAATGCTGCCTCCGTACCGCTTGCCGGCGCGGCCGCTGCCGCCGCTCCGTTGACGTCGAGCGTCCAGGTCACTGCCGTCGAGTTCGAGGGATCGAAGATTTTCGTCGCGGGTTCCGCGCCCGCCGGTTCGACGGTTCGCGCGCTGGTCGATGACAGGGAAATCGGCAAGGCCACGACGGAAGCCTCCGGGCATTTTGTCATCGAAGGTGACGTCGATCTCGCCGTTGGCAGCCACATCATCACCGTCGAGGAGCTGAATGCCGACGGCACCGCGAAAGTGCGCGTACGCGTTCCGTTCGAAAGGCCGCAGACCGACCAGGCAACCGTCGCGATGCAGACGCCGTCTGCTTCTTCGTCAGCGGCCACGACTGCAGCGCCGGTCGAAAACCAGAGCACGGCGAGCGACCGCGCCGCTTTCGAAAAGCTGCGCACCGATGTCGCCAAGGCCTTTGGCATCCTCTCCAATCTCTACAGGGACCAGCCGACACCGGCGCTCGATCAGGCAATAGCCGGCCGCTCTGCCGTGGTGATTGCGCTGAAATCGCTTTCGGAGTTCCGCACCGCGGCAGCCACCGAGCCGGACTTCACAGCCTTCGCCGGCGACATCGCCGCCAAGGCGCGCCAGCTGCTGACACCGGTCGAAGCCTGGCCGAATGACGTGGCGGCAATCGGCAAGGGGCTGGCTTCGCTGGCCAGCAGGCTTGCCGAACTCCACATCACCGCGCCGCCCGCTCCCACGCCACAGGCGCCAGCCGGTCCGCAGACCTTCGAGCAGGCGCCGCTGGCCGAAAGCCAGAACAGCGTCATCATCCGCCGTGGTGACACGCTGTGGCAGATTTCGCGCCGCGTCTATGGCCAGGGCGTCCGTTATACCACGATCTATCTCGCCAATGAGGACCAGATCAAAAACCCTGACCTGATCGAGCCCGGCCAGATTTTCGGCGTGCCGAAAGAGGCGCTGCCGAATGCGGAAGAACTTCACCGCAAGCGGTTGAAAGGTGGCTCTTGAGCAACTGAACCGTTGCGGTAAATCCGCAACGATCCTATCTGTGACGCGCGCGGCGGCTTGACCAAAGCCGCCGTCATGCTGTCGGCTTCCGGCAGTGACCGGAGAGTATGATGGCCACGAAGAAAAAAACCATTTCTGCGGATTCCAGCAATCCCACCCAGACGCTGATCAATCTCTGGCCCTATATGTGGCCGGAGGGGCGGTGGGATCTGAAGATGCGGGTCGTCTGGGCCACCGTATACCTTGTTGTCGCCAAGCTGGTTCTCATCTCCGTCCCCTATTTCTTCAAATGGGCGACGGACGCGCTGAATGGCAAGCTCGATATGGCGGGGCTGGTCCCGGCCTTCCTGTTGGGCGCGGTCGCCCTTGTCATCGCCTATAATCTGACGCGGCTGATACAGGTCGGGCTTAACCAGCTGCGCGATTCGCTTTTCGCCAGCGTCGGTCAGCACGCGGTCCGCCAGCTGGCCTACAGAACATTCGTACACATGCACCGGCTTTCGCTGCGCTTCCATCTGGAGCGCAAGACCGGCGGGCTCTCGCGGGTTATCGAGCGTGGCACCAAGGGCATCGAAACCATTGTCCGCTTCACCATCCTCAACACCGCGCCGACTTTCATCGAATTCCTGCTGACGGCAATCATCTTCTGGGCGTCCTACGGCTTTTCCTACGTTCTCGTCACGGTCATCACCGTCTGGGCCTATATCTGGTTCACTGTCCGGGCCAGCAACTGGCGAATCTCCATCCGCCGCGCGATGAACGACAGCGACACCGATGCCAATACCAAGGCAATCGACTCGCTGCTGAATTTCGAGACCGTCAAATATTTCGGCAATGAAGAGATGGAGGCGCAGCGCTTCGATGTCGCAATGGCGCGTTACGAAAAATCGGCGATCTCGATCTGGACCTCGCTCGGCTGGCTGAACTTCGGTCAGGGTGTGATTTTCGGCCTTGGCTCCACCGTCATGATGGTGATGTCGGCGCTTGCCGTGCAGCGCGGCGAACAGACGATCGGTGATTTCGTCTTCATCAATGCACTTTTGCTGCAGCTTTCCGTGCCGCTCAATTTCATCGGTTTCGTCTATCGCGAAATCCGTCAGGGCCTCGCCGATATCGAGCAGATGTTCGAGCTTCTGGAAGTGGAAGCCGAGGTTACCGACAGGCCGGGTGCGACGCCGCTCGCCGCCGGTCCCGGCGCGATCTCGTTCCGCGACGTGCATTTTGCCTATGATGCCGAGAGACCGATCCTGAAGGGCATTTCCTTCGACGTGCCGGCGGGCAAGACAGTCGCCATTGTCGGGCCTTCAGGTGCAGGAAAATCAACGATCTCGCGGCTGCTCTACCGTTTCTACGATATCCAGGAAGGGGCGATCACGATTGACGGGCAGGATGTCCGCGACGTGACGCAAAAGAGCCTCCGTTCCGTCATCGGCATGGTTCCGCAGGATACGGTGCTGTTCAACGATACACTGGCCTACAATATCCGTTACGGCCGCCCTTCGGCGAATGACGAAGACATCACGGCGGCAGCGGATGCAGCCCAGATCAGCGCCTTCATCGGAAAGCTTCCGGATGGCTACGCCACCATGGTCGGGGAGCGCGGGCTGAAGCTCTCCGGTGGCGAAAAGCAGCGTGTGGCGATTGCCCGGACGATCCTCAAGGCACCGCCGATCCTGATCCTCGACGAGGCGACCTCGGCGCTCGATACGCATACGGAGCAGGAAATCCAGAGCGCGCTTGATATCGTTTCGAAAAACCGCACCACACTGGTCATCGCCCACCGGCTCTCGACGGTGATCGGCGCAGATGAAATCATCGTGCTGAAGGAAGGGCTGATCGCGGAGCGCGGCACGCATACATCCCTGATGGCCCAGAACGGTCTTTACGCCTCGATGTGGAGCCGCCAGCGCGAAGCTATCCGGGCCGAAGAGATGCTGCGCCATGTTCGCGAAACCGACGATCTCGGTGTCGTGGACCGCGGCGAACCAGCGCATTGAGGCGCATAAACGCCTGATAACGGCCCCCGCATGGCAAGGGGACCATTGCCGGGCGGTCCGTTTGGCTGTAACCAGCTAGGCAAAATTTGTCGCACGTCCGTATGGATCATGTCGTATCACGACCACATATAGACGCGACAGACAAAACCGGAGCAAGGAACCATATGAATCTGTTCGACACCATTCGCAACACCATCGTACCGATCCACAAGGAAGGTTATGTCTTCGTAGCCGCTTTCTTCGTGGCATCGCTGGTGCTCGGCTGGATCGCCGAACCGCTGTTCTGGGTCGGCCTGGTGCTGACGGCCTGGTGCGCCTATTTCTTCCGCGATCCCGAGCGCGTGACGCCGCAGGATGACGACCTGATCATCAGCCCCGCCGATGGCAGGGTTTCCGCCGTACAGACCGTCATCCCGCCGCTGGAACTGGAGCTGGGCAAGGAGCCGATGGTGCGCATCTCGGTGTTCATGAACGTCTTCAACTGCCACGTGAACCGTTCGCCGGTCCGCGGCCGCATCGTCAATGTTGCCTACCGTCCCGGCCTGTTTCTCAATGCCGAGGTGGACAAGGCTTCCGAGGACAATGAGCGCAACGGCCTCGTCATCGAAACGTCGCATGGCAAGGTCGGCGTCGTGCAGATCGCCGGCATGGTCGCTCGGCGCATCGTCTGCTGGGTCAAGCCAAACGAGCCCGTCGATGCCGGCGAGCGTTTCGGCCTTATCCGCTTCGGCTCGCGCCTTGACATCTTCCTCCCGGAAGGCTTCCAGCCGCGTGTATCCGTGGGTCAGACGGCAATCGCCGGCGAGACCGTGCTGGCAGAGTTCGGTTCCGCCAAGGGTCCGCTCCTCAGCCGCCGCGGCTGATGACGATCAGGAAAGACATGCGCCATGGAAACGCCGATCGCCGAACCGCCGCAGAACGGAAAACATGAGGGCAGAAAGGATAGCGGCCGCGGGCCGCGCCTGAGAGAAATTCCCTTTCGCCTGCTTGTTCCCAATCTCATCACCGTTCTGGCCATCTGCGCCGGCCTCAGCGGCGTGCGGCTGGCCATCGAAGGGCGTTTCGAACTCGCCGTTGGCATGGTGCTGCTCGCGGCCTTCCTCGACGGCATAGACGGGCGCATCGCCCGCATGATGAAAGCGACGTCCAAATTCGGCGAACAGATGGATAGTCTGGCCGATATCGTCAATTTCGGTGTCGCGCCCGCGCTGGTGGTCTATGCCTATCTTCTCGATCAGGCACGGTCGATCGGCTGGATCGCCGCCCTCATCTATGTCATCGCCGCGGGTCTGCGCCTGGCGCGCTTCAACGTGATGATCGAACGGCCGGTCAAGGCGCCATGGCAGAACGAGTTTTTTGTCGGCGTCCCTGCCCCGATGGGTGCCATGCTGGTGCTGCTGCCGGTCTATCTCGGCTTCCTCGGCGTCGAGCCGGACAAGCCATTCGCTTATGTCGCTGCCGCCTATACCGTGCTGATCGGTTATCTCCTTATCAGCCGCCTCCCGGTCTGGTCGGGAAAATCAGGTACAAGTCGCATCCGCCGCGATCTCGTGCTGCCGATGATCCTCGTCGTCGTTCTCTATGTGGCCATGCTGATGAGCTTCACCTGGGAGGTGCTGGTTCTCACCGTTGCCGCCTATCTCGTCTTCATTCCCATTAGCGCGCGGCTCTGGCACCGCCGCTACGGTACGCTAACGATCGAAGAGGACGCGCATGACGACGGAAATGGCGGCAATGGCCTCGATCGCAGCATTTAAAACCGCAGGTATCATTTTTCTTGCTTCACCTATCTGCGCCGTGGCGCAAAATGTCGCACCCTGAACGGCCGGCTTCGCGTTTTCCGCCTCGAATCCGTCAAGATTAGCCGCGAAAGAAGGGGCTCACACGCATCGCAACGGCGTTTGGCGTGAATTGTGGAGAGAGAAAATGACGAACGAGACGAAGGCACAGCCGCAGGCAAAGCCGGACCTCAAAAGCCACTACCGCCCGCTCGGACTGAAGGCCGTCGCGGCCGCAGCGCTGATGTTGAAGCGCAAGCCCGCAGCCAAAACCGCTTGAAAATAAACGATTTTTCTTAAATCGGACAGGTCGGCGCCTGATAGGTCAGCTGACCGAAGGCGGTCAATCCGGGATAACCGAGCACAACACGGCGCTATGAATGGCGCCGTTTTCTTTTGCTACCGTCATGCGCCATTCCGGCCAGGACCATGGAGCCGATCCGTTATAGTGTAACGTGACTGCAACAAAACCATGCTAAAGTATTCGACTTCCACGAGACGACTGTACGGACAGTCTCGCATCAATTACTGAGAAATTACAAATTTTCTACTTTAGAGATTCATTCCTCTGCGGTTACCAAGATTTTCAATACCGTGACGTGCGGTGGCGAAAGAATGAAGTTTCGTGGAGACATCATGAAGACGGCCATGGGGGGCTTGGGCGGCATGCAGGATAAAATCCTTCTGATTGAAGATTCCGTTGCTCTGTCCATGCTGCTGAAGACGCGCCTTTCGGAAGAGACGCAGGCCGAGGTGATCCACTGCGACAGCATGGCCGCGGCCGATACCCTGCTGCGCGCCCATGATTTCACGCTGGCGCTGACGGGTCTCAATCTTCCCGACGCTCCGAAGGGTGAAATTCTGGCGCTGCTCTCCGAACGCAAAGTGCCCGCCATCGTCTTCACCGCGACAGTGGATGAGGAGGCCCGCAAGCGTTATGCCGAGAAGAAGATCATCGACTATATCGTCAAGGACGGTCACCGCACCGTCGACGCGGTGGTCAAAACCGTCGACAGGATTCTGACCAACAGGCAGTTTTCCGTTCTGGTGGTCGATGATGCGCGGACCGCGCGCTCCGGCCTCGTGGAAATTCTGGAACGGCAGAACTTCAAGGTCAGCGAGGCGCATTCGGGCAATCGCGCGCTGGAAATCCTGGCGCAAGACCCGTCCATCCAGCTCGTCATCACCGATTATCACATGCCCGATATGGACGGCTACGAACTTACGCGCCGCATTCGCGACAGCCGCTCCTCGGAGGATCTGCGCGTGATCGGCATATCATCCTCCACGGACCGGCTGCTTTCAGCAAGCTTCCTGAAGGCGGGCGCGTCGGATTTCGTCTATCGCCCCTTCGTGCCGGAAGAGTTGCAGTGCCGTATCGACAACAACATAGAAACGCTGAAACAGCTCAAGCGCCTGCGCGAACTGGCCGAGCGCGATCATCTGACAGGCTTGCCGAACCGCCGCTCCTTCTTCGAGCGCACCCGTGCACTCATGGACGTTATCAATGACAATGACGAAAATGGCGCCGTCGCCATCCTCGACATCGATCACTTCAAGAAGATCAACGACACGCTGGGGCACGATGCGGGCGACCGGGCTCTAAAAAAGCTGGCGGAGCTGCTGCATGACAAGTGCGACGCGCACCGCCATATCCCCGCCCGTCTGGGCGGCGAGGAATTCGCGGTCTTCCTGCGCGGCCTGGATGCCCACGCCGCCTATGCGTTCTGCGAAGAATTGCGCGCCCATGTGGAAAAAAGCGGCCGACAATTGAGCGGCAGCAGCCTCGCACTGACGATTTCGCTCGGCGTCGTAGAGATCGAGAAGGGCGAGCCCTTCGACAACCAGTTGAATGCCGCCGATCAGCTGCTCTATCTCGCCAAGGCGAACGGCCGCAACCGCGTCTATTCCGATATCATGATCCAGGAAGGTTTGCAGAAGATCGGGCGGAACGGATGAGTTTCTTCCGGAACTGAGGCATGGGGAGCGAGCGGATGAGGCTTGTTTCTTCTCCCCACCGGGAGAAGCCCGCGGCAGCGGGATGAGGGGGCAAGCCCACCGTATATCTCTGCCGTAGCCCCCTCATCCGACCCTTCGGGCCACCTTCTCCCCCTCGGGGAGAAGAATTGGCGGCAATGTCAGAGCTTAGATAACCAGCCTCACATGCTGCGCAAAGACGTCAAAACAGCGACATCTGCCCCTCGTCCTTCGCCGGTTTGATCTTTGCCAGCGGCACGCTTTCCAGCACTGGCTCAATGAGATCGGCGCCGACATTGGCGACCTTGTTGACCTTGTCCGAGACGGGAATCATCTCAAAGAAATCATCCTGAACCGGCCGCATCAGATCGGCGACCTCGCGTGGTTCCTGGGTCTTGCAGTCGAGCCAACGGCTGAAATCCTCAGGCGCGATGACAACGGGCATGCGGTCGTGAATGCGCCCGATGGCGGCATTGGCGGCCGTGGTGAGGATAACGCCGGTATCGACCTCCGAACCATCGGCCGAAGACCATGTCTCCATGAGACCGGCGAAGGCGACGATGCCGCCTTTCTTCGGGCGAATGAAATAGGGCTGGGGTTTGCCGCCCTCTTCCTTCGGCGGACGTCGCCATTCATAAAAGCCGGTCGCAGGCACAAGCACACGGCGATGGCGCATGGCGGCGCGGAAGGAGGCCTTGCCGATTGCCGTTTCCGAACGCGCGTTGATGAGCAGCGGAAAATCCTTCGGGTCCTTGACCCATCCGGGCAGGAAACCCCACCGAACCAGCACTGCCCGGCGATTGGGCAGGTTACTGCCGTGCTCCTGCCCTTCACCCTCCATGACAATCAGTATCGGCTGCGTGGGCGCGATATTGAAGCGGGCGGGGAAATCCTCTAGCCCGATCAGGTTAAGATAATCGGCAATCTCTTCCGGCGTCGCTTTCAGGACGAAACGTCCGCACATATGTTTCTCCTCAACCCCGCGGCCCGAACAGGATGATGGTGGCCCCTGCGAGACAGACGGCGCCGCCGGCGATATCCCATTTGTCCGGCGCGTGGCCCTCGACGCCCCAGAGCCACAAAAGCGAAGCGGCGATATAGATGCCGCCATAAGCGGCATACGCCCTGCCTGCGGCCTCCGCTGGCACCAGCGTCAGGAGCCAGGCAAAGGCGGCCAACGACAACATGCCCGGCAACAATATCCACGCCGTTCTGCCAAGTTTCAGCCAGGCCCAGAAGGAAAAACAGCCGGCAATTTCGGCAAGAGCCGCCAACGCATAGATAAGATAGATCTTCATTCCACCGTCTTCTGCCTGCACAATCGAACCGATTCTGGACTATAACATCGGCGCAGAAACCGGAATCGATTTTTCCAGACCGTCCGACCGAGACACGCGAAACCTTACATGACCGTTCGTATCAAGCCCCGCCTCGCCTCCTCCGCCATCGTCAGAAATGGCGACCGGCTTTTGCTCGTGCGCCGTATCAATCCGCCCTCGAAGGACATGTTCGCCTTTCCCGGCGGACGGGCCGAGGAAGGCGAAACACCGGCCGAGACGGCGCTACGTGAACTGCACGAGGAAACCGGCATTGTCGCACGCGATCCGCAACTTTTCGCGACCTACGATCTTCCCTCGCACGATGCAAATGGGACCCTGACGAGCCATTTTTTGCTCTCCGTCTTCACCGTGGAAACGGATGCCGATCCGCTTGTGACCGTGGGTGATGACGCAGCGGACGCAGGCTGGTACACGCTTGCGGAAATCCGCCGACTGCCGGCCCCAGAAAGCGTGGTGGAATGCGCCGAGCGGCTGCTAGCATGATTGCCAGCAGGGCAGAATCGCGATTATCTAGACCCGTCCGCCCGCCGGATGTTCACGAGTATGTGTGGGGCAGAATAAAATTTTGATACGACCAACCATTTTCCTGTCTCTTTTCCTGACCATGCTGCCGACCGGGCAAAACGGCGCCGTTTACGCGCAGCCTTCCAAGGCAGCATCCGAGGCACGTCCTGCGGAAACGGCACCTCCCAAACCCGCGCCCTATGACGACAAGCTGGCACGGCTGTCGGAAATATTGGGTGCGGTGCAATATCTGAGAACGCTGTGCCCTTCTTCCGGACCGGAGGACTGGCGCAAATCGATGGGCGACCTTCTGGCTGCGGACACGGCCAACGAACCCGAACGACGTCAGCGCATGACGGCTGCATTCAACCGTGGATACCGCTCCTTTGCGGCCATCCACACCAGTTGCACACGCGCCGCCATCATGGCAGAAGAGAACTACCGTAACGAAGGGGCAACACTCGCTCAGGAAATCGCGTCCAGGTTCGGAAATTAGAGGATTATTAACCTCTTTTCGCCGCAGCCCGTGCCGTTTTGATAAAAGGCTGCTAGTGTTGTTAACAGGGTGGTAAGGACTTGCCCGCCCTGTCGAGGATGAAAAATGCAGACAAGCCGTAACGAAATCGACGATATGATCGTGCATGAAAAGATGCAGGTCGCTCTGGAACACCAGAACGAGGCATGGGCTGACGGCATGGCCGACGGCATCGAGCCGGAGATCATCGCCGATGCTGCAATCGCTCTGGCCATGCGCGAAACCATCCGGATCCACGGCGAGGCTGGCGCGGAAGCAATGCTGGAATCGCTGCGTCAGCGCATGCTTCAAGGCGAATTTTCTCCGCAGCGGGTGATACAGTAAAGCCGGGGTCTATCATGTCTTGCCTGAGCAAGGGGCTTTTGCGCTCTTCCGCCCTGCTATCCATCGTGCTCGCTCTGACCGCCGGGTCGATTGGCCTGCCGGGCCAAGCCTTTGCGCTTTCCGAGCTGAAGCCGGCCCAGAACAACGAAGGCGAGCCACAGGCTCAGAAGCGCGAACAGCCTGAGCAGACCGCGCCCGCCGAGCCGGACGAAATCGAGGGCGATTCGGAAGGCATTCCCCTGCCCGACCCTCTGGTCGACCGATCTGCCGCCCAGACCAACCAGCAATCCTCCAAGCCGGACAATACCCCCGAAATGTCAGTGGTCATCGAGCACGATATTTCCAAGGCACCGGAAGCCGTACGCAAGCTGCGCCAACAGATCATCGACGCGGCAGCGACGGGCGATATTGAAAAGTTGCGGCCATTCATCGCTGCCGGCCAGAAAGAATTCCGCATCGACGGCAATGACGGCGAAGACCCGATCGCAGCACTGAAAAGCTATTCAGGAGATACCGACGGGCTGGAAGTGCTGGCGATC
Source organism: Agrobacterium sp. MS2 (assembly GCF_003261015.1). Taxonomy (NCBI): domain Bacteria; kingdom Pseudomonadati; phylum Pseudomonadota; class Alphaproteobacteria; order Hyphomicrobiales; family Rhizobiaceae; genus Agrobacterium; species Agrobacterium sp. MS2. The sequence goes on from NZ_QLNF01000039.1 coordinate 69,515, forward strand.
ATCATCGACCTCCTGTCGACCGGTTACGCCCATATTGATGCCGGCACGCCGGACGAAGCCTATGTTTTCCCCTATTTCGCCGGAAAGCCGCTCAATACGCTGACACCGCCGGAAAAAGTGGAACTGCTGCGCATCATCACCGCCGGCGACCTAGCGGACATGCAGGAATACGGCAATTACAGCTTCTATCGCATCGGCATCTCGCCTGATGGCAAATGGAAGTTCTTCACCGCCGGCGATTGATCCTATCCCGGCGCTTGCCGTTCTTTTGCAAAAATCCTAACTGTGCGGAATGAGCGTCCGGCACCGGTACATGTGCTGTTGCCCAGACGCATAGTCTCGACGAACCGAACGGTGACGCCATGCCTTCCGCTTTTCTTGCCGACCGCCGCCTGATCCGGGTTTCCGGCACCGGCGCCGAGGAGTTTCTGAACAATCTCATTACCACCGATGTGGAGCATCTGCCTGAAGGGGAAGCCCGCGCCTGCGCCCTTCTGACCCCTCAGGGCAAGATCCTGTTCGATTTCCTCATCGCGCGCGACGGAACGGACTATCTCATCGAGATCACCGCTTCCGAACAGGAAGCGCTGTTGCGCCGCCTGACGATGTACAAGCTGCGAGCTCCCGTCGATCTGAAAGCGGAAGCCGCCGAAGGTGTGAGCGTTTTCTGGGGGGAACAGGCACCTCAGCCGGCGTTAAGGGACGGCCGTTTCGCCAAGGCGGGTCTCGATCTATTCCGCATTCCGGGCGCAACTGCCGCTGGCGACGCAGCCGTCTATGATGTGCTGCGTGTCGAATACGGCATTGCCGAAGCTGGCCGCGACTATGCGCTGCAGGATGCTTTTCCGCATGACGTGCTGATGGATGTGAACGACGGGGTGTCATTCAAGAAGGGCTGCTTTGTCGGCCAGGAAGTTGTATCGCGCATGAAACATCGCGGCACGGCAAGGCGGCGTGTTGTACTTGTTTCAGCGCAGGACGCCCTCCCCGGCAGCGGCGTGGACATTACCGCACAGGGCAAATCCGTCGGCACGCTCGGCACCGTCTGCGGCAACAAGGCACTCGCCGTCGCGCGCATCGACCGCATTGCCGAGGCGCTCGCGTCCGGCACGCCGCTTCTCGCGGAAACTGTTCCCGTCGCCGTTGCCCTGCCCGCCTGGAGCGGTCTTTCCTTCCCGGCGGCCGATCCGGCGGCACAGGCGGAGGAATAGAGGTGGCCTCCGTCAAAGGCCCGCGCGCCTGGCAGCGCATGCTGTCCGGACGGCGGCTCGATCTGCTCGACCCTTCGCCGCTCGACGTGGAAATCGCCGATATTGCCCATGGGCTTGCCCGCGTTGCCCGCTGGAACGGCCAGACGCGTGGCGACCACGCCTTTTCAGTCGCTCAGCACTGCCTCATCGTCGAGACGATCTTCTGCCGCATGTGCACGGCCGCGACCCCCGATGAAATGCAGATGGCGCTTCTGCACGATGCGCCGGAATATGTGATCGGCGACATGATCTCTCCGTTCAAATCCGTGGTCGGCGGCGGTTACAAGACTGTGGAAAAGCGGCTTGAGGCCGCCGTGCATCTGCGCTTCGGCCTGCCGCCGCATGCATCGCGCGAGTTGAAGGACCGCATCAAGAAGGCCGACACGGTCGCCGCCTTTTTCGAGGCGACGGAGCTTGCCGGTTTTTCCACGGCCGAGGCGCAAAAATTTTTCGGCCTGCCACGCGGTATTACCCGCGACATGTTCGACATCACGCCGCTTCCCTCCACGGAAGCGCAAAAGCTGTTCATCCAGCGTTTTGAGGCCATCGAGGCCATGCGCGTGACGAACCCTGGGGGTGCCAAATGACGGCCATCGTGGTTTCACCGCTCGGACGGATCGCGGAAATGGCCGTGAAGCACAAGGCCCGGGAAATGGTGACATTGATCGCCAGGGAGCAGACATTTCACCGCCCCGCGGTCATTGCCGCCGAACGGCATCTGACGCTTGCGATGAACGACATCTGCTTCAAGGGTACCGGCAATCTTATCGCCCCTGACGATGCGCATGTGCTGAAGCTCATCGAGTTCGCGCATGAATGGGATCAGACGGCCCCGTTGCTTATCCATTGCTGGATGGGCGTTTCGCGCTCGCCTGCGGCTGCCGTCATCGCCGCGCTCAGTCTTTACCCTGATCAGGATGAGACTGAACTTGCGCTGCGTCTGCGCGCCGCCTCGCCCTATGCCACGCCGAATGCCCGCATCATCGCCATCGGCGACCGGCTGCTCGGCCGGAAGGGTCGTCTGGAGGCGGCTATCAAGGCGATAGGAAGGGGCGCGGACACCGACGGCAATGTGCCTTTCGTGCTGCCACTTCGCAGTTGACAACCGGTTTTGGCGGAACCCCTTCGGAACGCAGTCGTTACCAACCCTCAACGCAAATAAAATCACGGGACGATTCATGGAACAACAGGCAACGGATATCATTGTCGCATCGCAAGCGGCCGTAAGACAGGCGAGCGCACTGGCGGTGCAATATTCCTTTTCGGTGATCGGTGCACTTCTGCTGTTAATCGTCGGCTGGCTGGCCGCTGCCTTTCTTCAACGCTGGGCCTTTCAGGGCCTGTCGCGCATTCGCGGCTTCGATGCGACGCTCGCCGGATTCTTCGCGGGCGCCATTCGTTATGTCGTCCTCATTCTCGTCATCGTGATGGTGCTGGGCCAGTTCGGGGTGCAGACGGCCTCCATTCTGGCGGCCCTCGGCGCCGCCGGTCTTGCCATTGGCCTCGCGCTTCAGGGAACGCTGCAGAACATCGCTGCCGGCATCATGCTGCTGGTGCTGCGTCCCTTCCGGGTCGGGGAATATATCGAAACCAGCAGCGTCAGCGGGACGATCATCGAGATCGGACTGTTTGCGACCGAGCTGAAGACCAGCGACGGCCTTTACCGTCTGGCGCCCAACTCGACGCTCTGGAACGTGCCGATCACCAATTTCAGCCGCTTTCCTTCTCGCCGTCACGAATTGAGCCTGACGGTGAAAAACGATGAGAATCTCGCCGCCGCGCAGGACATGCTGATGAATGTCGTACGTTCGGAAAGCCGGGTGCTGCTTGACCCAGCCCCTGTCACCTTTGTCGATTCTGTGAGCGCCGACAGCGCCACCGTCAAGTTGCGTTACTGGGTGCGTAGCGACAGCTATTTCGCGACGACCCGCGATGTGACGAAAGCGATGAAACTCGCGTTCGACGAGCGTAAGGCGGAAGTGAGCGCACAGCCGGCCTGAGACGTCACCCCCATTTTTCTGCAAGCGCGATGGCTGCAAGAGCCGTCGCGCTTTTTCGTTGCCTCGCCCTGTAGCGCACTTGCATCCGGCTGATGCGATCTCTATAGCTTCATACGTAATGTTATTACGTAACTTGTCTTAGGAGAGAGCCGAAACAATGCAGAAGACAATCACCCGCCTCACCGGCGCTGTCGCACTTGGTTCCATGCTGTTGGCGGCGACCACGGCAATGGCTGCCGGTGGCGACAAATCCGCAGCCCACAGCCATGAGCACGGGCACGATCACGGCCATCAGATGACCGAAGCTGAAAAGCAGATCTACAAGGGTTATTTCGAGGATGCCCAGGTGAAACCACGCACACTTTCCGATTGGGAAGGCGACTGGCAATCCGTTTATCCCTACCTGCTGAACGGCTCGCTCGATCCCGTCATGGCGGAAAAGGCGGCTCATGGCGACAAGACGGCCGCCGAATACCGCGCCTATTACGAGGTCGGCTACAAGACCGACGTGAACCGTATCGTCATCAAGAGCGACAGCGTGGCGTTTTATAAAGATGGCAAACCCGCTGAAGGCACCTATGTCAGCGACGGCCACGAAATCCTGACCTACAAGAAGGGCAATCGTGGTGTCCGCTACATCTTCAAGAAAACCGGCGGCGATGAGGCCGCACCGCAATTCATCCAGTTCAGCGATCACTCCATCGCCCCGGTCAAGGCGGGCCATTACCATCTCTATTGGGGCAACGACCGCAAGGCATTGCTGGACGAAGTGACCAATTGGCCAACGTATTATCCGTTCCTGATGGACGGCGCCGATATCGTCAAAGAAATGGCGGCGCATTGAGCTATAGCAGGCTCGCGGCTTTCCGGAGCGTGAGGAATGCCGGCAAGCACATCTTTCGCCTTCTCCCCGCCGGGGAGAAGGTCGCGGCAGCGGGTTGAGGGGGCAAGCTCTCCGCATATCTGTGCCGTCGCCCCCCTGATCTGGCCCTTCGGGCCACCGTTTCCCTGGGGGGAAGAAGAAAGACTCACTGCCCCATGGTGGAGCGATGCGCCCAGCCCGTCATGCGCTTTTCGAGCCAGGCCATGATGGCATACATGGCGATGCCTTCCACCGCGAGCATCAGCAGGCCGGCAAAGACCAGCGGCACATTGAACTGGCTCTGCGCCGAACTCATCATGTTGCCGAGGCCATAATTGGAGGCGACGGTTTCCGATACGACCGAGCCGACAAAGGCGAGCGTGATGGCGATTTTGAGCGAGCCGAAGAAATAGGGCATGGACCGCGGAATACCGACCTTCAACATGATGTCCATCTTCTTGGCACCGAGCGCCCGCAGCACGTCTTCGGTTTCCGGCTCAATGGTGGCAAGCCCGGTCGCCACATTAACGACGATCGGGAAGAAGGAGATCAAAAAGGCGGTCAGAACGGCGGGAACCGTGCCGATGCCGAACCAGATGACGAGGATGGGCACCAGCGCCACCTTGGGGATGGCGTTGAAACCGATCATCAGCGGATAAAGCCCGGCATAGATGGTTTTCGACCAGCCAATGAACAGGCCAATAGCAAGACCGGCGACCACGGCAAGGGCAAAGCCCAGTGTCGTCGTATAAAGCGTCTGCAGCGAGTTTTTCCAGATCGGCGACCAATATTGCATGATGGCCTGGCCCACCCTTACCGGGGATGGCAGGATCGTGGGCGGCATTTTCAGCGCATGGACGAGCAGTTCCCACACCACGAAGAGCGCCAGCGTATAAAGCCAGGGAGCGGCTTTCACCCAGTTGACGCGGGCAATCAGCGGCTTCGGCGGTTCGGCCGCCACGGTGCTTTCCACGATCGCGCTCATGCCGCCACCCTCGCCTGCGCGATTTCGCCATGCAGTTCCTGCACCATGTCGTTAAAACCCTTGTCATACATGATGTCGAGCTGGCGCGGGCGTGCAAATGGCACGCGGTGTTCGGCGAGCACCCGGCCCGGCCTCGCACTCATCACGAAAATCTTGTCGGCCAGAAATGTCGCCTCGCGCAGATCGTGGGTCACCAGGATGATAGTGACGCGCTGCGCGGCGTGCAGGTCGCGTATGACGCACCACAATTCCTCGCGGGTGAAGGCATCGAGCGCACCGAAAGGTTCGTCCAGCATCAGCAGTTCCGGTTCGTGAATCAGCGCACGGCAAAGATTGGCGCGCTGCTGCATGCCGCCGGAAAGCTGCCACGGATACTTCGAGCCAAAACCTTTGAGGCCGACGATTTCCAGAAGTCGCTCGGCTTTCGCGACATATTCCGCCTTGTGGGCGCGCAGACGACGGCGATGTTTTTCGACGATCTCCAGTGGCAGCAGGATATTTTCGAGCGTCGTGCGCCAGGGCAGCATCGTCGGGTTCTGAAACGCCATGCCGACAATGGAAACCGGCTCCGTGACCTGCCGTCCAGCGACGATGACATTGCCCTTCTGCGGAATATGCAGCCCCGTCACCAGTTTCATCAGGGTCGACTTACCGCAGCCAGACGGGCCGACCACGGCCGCGAATTCACCCTTGTCGACCGTCAGGTTCAAGCCGGAGACGGCCAGCGTGCCGGCCGACCCGCCGTAGCGCATGTCGACATTATCTATTTCCACGAGATGTGACATCGCGATCCCCATTTTCAGGCTGGAACGGGCGCTTATGGCCTTCGTTACTCCCGCCGCAATTCCTTAGGCTGCCGGCCATACCCGGCGTTGCCGCTTGTTTCTTCTTCCCGAGGGGGGAAGGTGGCCCGAAGGGTCGGATGAGGGGGAAACGTCAGCGGTAGACCGAGAGCTTTGCCTCCTCATCCCGCTACCGCGGACTTCTCCCCGGCGGGGAGAAGAAACCTGCGGCACCCACTCATTTTACCCATCAGGGAAGCATGCGTTCTGCCTTGGCCGGCAGGTAGGTCGCGTCGAACACCTGCTCCGCCTTGACGTTGCCCTTCAGGCCCATGGAAACCTTGAGCGTCTCCAGCGAGGCGGCAAGCCGGCTTGGCTCGACGCCGCCCATGCCGTTTTCCACCACATAGGGCGTCTTGATGTTCATGCTGTTGGCCATGTTTAGGCGTTCAAGCTCAATGGCGCTGTCGAGTGTCTCGTTGCGCTTGAGGACAGCAGCCACGCCCTCTTCGGGGTTCTTGACGGAATCAGCAAAACCCTTGGCCAGCGCTTTCAGGAAACCTTTCACCGCTTCAGGGTTTTTCTCAGCGAAATCAGTGTTTACCAGCACTGCATTGCCATAGAGATTCAAGCCGTGCTCGGCCATCAGAATGGTCGAGATATCATCGTCACCGATGCCCTGCTTCTTGAGATTGAGGATCACCGAAAAGGCAAAACCGAAAACCGCATCGACATCACCCTTGGCGAGCATCGGCTCACGCACCGGGAAACCGATCGATTCGATCTTGATCTTGCTGTCATCGAGACCGGCGACCTGCTTGAAAGCCGGCCATTGCGCAAAAGCGCCATCCGGCGGCGGCGCGCCGAGCTTCTTGCCTTCCAGCGATTTCGGATCGCCGGTGACGCCAAGCGACTTGCGGCCAACAACGGCAAAAGTGGGCCGCTCATAAACCATATAGACGGCCTTGACCTTCTGGCTCGGATCCTCATCGAGGAACTTCATCACCGAGTTGATGTCGCCGAAACCCATCTGGTAGGCGCCGGTCGCGACACGCGGAATGGCTTCGACCGAGCCGTTGCCGCTGTCGATGGTGACGTCGAGGCCCTCGGCCTTGAAGTACCCCTTGTCGAGTGCCAGCAGGAAACCGGCGGCCGGACCTTCGAACTTCCAGTCGAGCGTGAATTTCACCGGCGTTTCTGCCTGCGCCTCCCCCGCTGGCAGCGAAAAGCCGGCGGATACACCGATGGCGGTAATGGCCAGAGCTCTGGTCAACAACCTGCGCGTTAAAATCATCTGTTCCCCCTGATGGTTTTGTTGGATTGGTTGCATAAGACCCAATTCCGACCTCCAAGGCAAGATAAAATTGCATACAAAATAGCCGTTATTTTGTATGCTTATTTTATATGCACAAATTCTCGCGAGCCAGGCAAAAAGCCGGCATTCTGCACATCGCGCATGCAACGAAGCGAGAGCAGTATCGTTCACGCAGAGAACACAGCGTTCTCATTTGCCGGGGTTGCGGATCAGGGGCAGCGTGAGACAAATAGGCCACGAACAGCAGGCGGCTACAGCGGGGGCAAGATGAATTCTGCACTGGGCATACACCACATCACGATGATCACCCGAAAGGTGCAGGCGAATGTGGATTTTTACGCCGGCTTTCTGGGCTTGCGGCTGGCCAAACGCACGGCGGGCTTCGAAGACGCCATGCAGCTTCATCTGCTCTATGGCGATGATATCGCCTCGCCCGGTTCCCTGCTGACTTTTCTGGTGTGGGAGGACGGTGGCCAAGGCCGCGTGGGTTATGGCCAGACGCTGGAAATTTCCGTGGCGATCGACCCTGCCGCCATCGGCTTCTGGCTGACGCGGGCGCTGAGATTCGGCATCCGGGCGGAAGGTCCCTCCGACGAATTCGGGGAGCCCGTCATTCGGCTGAAAGACCCTGACGGCCTGATCGTCAAGCTGGTCGGCACTCAGGCGTTTGACGACGCCACGCCGCACGTGACGAAAGACATTACCGAAGAGGACGCCATTCGCCGCATCTACGGTGCAACCGTGCTGAGCGAAGTGCCGGAAGAAACCGTGGCTTTTCTCGAAAAACACTTCGGATATAGGCAGGTAAGCCAGACGGGCGCAATTCGCCGGCTCGTTTCCGATAGCGGCGACATTATCGATGTGCGCGACGCCACGGGCTTCTGGTCCAGCGCGCCGGGCACCGGCACGGTTGATCACATAGCCTTCCGCGCAAAAGACATGGATGAGTTGAACTCGGTTCTAACCGGGCTGAAATCACTGAATTCCAGCACCACCAACGCCCATGACCGTAAATATTTCCATTCGCTCTACGTCCGCGAACCGGGCGGGGTATTGATCGAAATGGCGACCGACGGGCCGGGTATGACGGTGGACGAACCGCTGGAATCGCTCGGCGAAAAACTGTTCATCCCGCCCCTCTTCATGAAGGATGAAGCGGATGTGCGTGTCGCCCTGCCGCAATTTGCGATGCCTGGCGAAGAGCGCATCGTCTATCGCGACCTGCCCTTCGTACACCGTTTCTACACGCCCGAAGAGCCTGATGGCAGTACCATGATTCTGCTGCACGGTTCCGGCGGAAGTGAAACAAGCCTGATGCCGCTGGCGCACCGGGCAGCACCGGGCGCAACGCTTCTCGGCGTCCGCGGCCGCAGTACGGAAGAAGGGATTGCCCGGTGGTTCCGGCGTTATCCCGATTTCAGCTTCGACCAGAAGGATATCGTCTCGGAAGCGGAAGCCTTCGCCGCATTCGTGGAAGGGGCAATCCGCTCCTATGGGCTCGATCGTTCGAAACTGCGGTTTATCGGCCATTCCAATGGGGCGAACTTCTATGCGGCCTTTGCCGCGCTTTATCCGGAGCTTGCCGGGGACGCCCTGCTGTACCGCCCGATGCCTGTTCTCGAAACATGGCCGGAAAGTGATCTTTCCGGCCGCAGCTTCCTGCTTGTTGCGGGAGAACGCGACAAATACCGCGACGGGGCGAGCGTGCTGCAGGACAGGCTTGCGGCAAACGGCGCAAGGGTTGAGGTGGAAACGCTGGAAGATGGGCACGAACTCGGGCTCACGGATATCGAAGTGGCGCGGCGCTGGCTGGCGGATGTTCCCTGATTTTCGGGGGATGCGCATAAGCCGAGCGGATGCCGCCCATTTCTTCTCGCCCAGGGAAGAAAGTGGTCTGAAGGGTCGGTTGAGGGGGGCAAGCTCTCGGTTTATTTCCACCCTCGCCCCCTCATCCCACTGCCGCAGACTTCTCCCCTCGGGGAGAAGACGCGGATGCGAGCGCTCGCTCCCCTCGGTAACCCACAACCTCATCAACCGGGCCTTGCATAAATTCACCAAAAGGGCTTTAAAAACAGCTTCATAATTGGAGAGTCCGTTTGGAAATCCCGCTGTTTATCCTCGCCCTTGTCGCGGCCTTCATCTACACGCTGGTCGCAAGCATCCGCAATTCAAGCCGCATCAAGTCGCTCGAACGGGAGGTTCACAGCCTCAAGCGGCTGATGGCGGCGGGCGTGGCCGCTCCTGCTGCGGCACTGGCGGAAAACACGCAAACCGCCGAAAAGACTGATTTCGCAGCAGAGACGGAAGGCCAAACGGCGCTGGAACCAGCGGGCATCCGGGATGAAGACGCCTTCGAGCGTTCAGAAGCCAGCACCGCTGCGGCGGATCAAGACGTGGCGCGCGAAGACGCTCCCGCTGCGCCACTCGCCGATGCCGTATCCGTGGCGGCTTCTGATAACGCGTCTGCCCCGGCAGCGAAAGAAAGCTTCGAAAGCCTGCTCGGCGCGCGCTGGGCGGTTTGGGCGGGCGGGCTGGCGCTGGCGCTCGGCGGCATTTTCCTCGTCAAATATTCAATCGAATCAGGCCTGCTCAGCCCGGCGGTCAGGCTATCGCTCGCCGCCATTTTCGGCGTCTTTCTCGGGCTTGCCGGTGAAGCGATACGCCGCAAGGCGGTGCCAGGCATCGCCACCACCTACTCCAATGCCATGATACCGGGTGTGCTCACTGCGGCCGGCGCATTGACGCTGTTCGGTGTGGTTTATGCGGCTTATGGCATCTACGACTATATCGGCCCCGGCACCGCCTTTATCCTGCTTGGCCTCGTCGCCTTCGCCACCATCGGCCTGTCATTGTTGCACGGACAGGCGCTCGCCGGTCTCGGACTTCTCGGTTCGATGCTGACGCCGGCGCTGATTTCCACCGAAACGCCGAACATCTGGGCGCTCTTCGTCTTTCTCACCGTCTCTTGGCTCGCAACCGCGGCAGCGGCGCGTCGGCAGGGCTGGACGGTGGTCCCGTCGCTTGCCAATGCCGGACTTGGCCTATGGGCTCTCGGATATATCGGCTTTTCGGATGCAATCAGTGCCGAACCGCCGACTCTTGCCCTGCTCATTATGCTCGCTGGCACGATCTTCCTTTGGCCCGGAAAACAGTACGACACCACGCCTCCGGACGCTGCCGAAACGGCAGCTCCCGAGCGGCGCGCGATTCGCATCATGCGGCTTTTGCTGCGCCCGTCGCTCGCCCTCAACCTGACGGTATCGATGGCGGTGATCCTGCCGGCCATCGGCTTCCTCTTTGCCGAAGGCAGCGTCGATACTCACCCGGCGCTCATCGTTTCAGCGCTTATTGCAGCTCTTGCAGCACTCGGCGCTGCCCGTCACTATGCCGTCTGGCCGGCGATCATCGCCGCGCTCGGCGCGCAGTCTGCGGTGTCGCTCATGTCGCGGCGTGGCATCGATTTTATTGGTCTCGTGAATGATACCGGCGTGACGCTTCCGCCCGTGGGCACAGGCTACGCTGCGGAAATTGCCATGGCGCTCGGCCTTGGGGCTATCTTCGTGCTGTGCGCCTTTTCCTTCCTGAAACGCAAGGGCGCAGAAGATGCGGATTTCGCCCAGCTCTGGGCTGGCATTGCCGCCCTGTTCCCTGTCTGGCTCGCGACGGCGAGCTTCGTCGAATATGGCAATCTCGGCCGCGACTGGCTGCACGCGGCCTATGGTCTCGGCCTTGGCTTCGTGCTGCTTGCCGGTGCTGAATGGCTGCACCGGCGCAACAGTGAGGCCTATCGCAAGCCGCTGAACATCCTTGTGCTCGGCTCCTTCGCCGCCTTCGCGCTCTGCCTGCACACGCTGACGGAAGGGCTCGCGACGACAGTGCTGCTGTCCGTCATCGGCTTCGTCTACGTGCTGGCGAGCCGCTACCGCAAATGGGATATACTGCCCTGGGTCATGGCTGTCGCAAGTGTTGCCGTTCTTGGCCGGATCGCCTGGGAGCCGACAATCGTCGGGCCGCAAAATCTCGGCACGACGCCAGTCTTCAACGCGCTGCTGCCGGGCTATGGCATCCCTGCCTTGCTGGCCATCGTCTCCGCGTGGCTGTTGCGCGACTGGCCGGGCATGCGGATCAACAACTTCCTGCAGGCCATCGCCAGCGTCATGGGACTTCTGGCCGTGGCCATCCTCGTTCGCCACGCAATGAATGGCGGTACGCTCGACAGCAATGTGCCGACGCTCGGCGAGCAGTCGATCTACACGCTGCTGACCATCGGCTTCTCCGGTGTCCTGATGACGCTGGATTTGAAAAGCCCCAGCCCCGTCTTCCGTTACGGCTCGATGATCGCCGGCGTCATCGCCGTCATCAACGTGCTGACGATGCATTTCTTCACGCTCAACCCCTATTTCACCGGCGAGAATACCGGCCGCATCCCGGTCCTCAACCTGCTGCTGATCGGTTACCTTTTGCCGGCATTCGCTTATGGCGGCCTTGCCTATTACGCGCGCGGAAAACGTCCGCCGCCGTATGTCAGCATGCTGGCGGTGGCGGGAGCAGCGCTCGGTTTTGCCTGGGCCACGCTTTCGGTGCGCCGTTTCTGGCAAGGCGAGAACATTGCTGACTGGAAGGGCTTTATGCAGGGCGAGACCTACAGCTACTCGGTGGTCTGGCTGCTGATCGGCGTCCTGCTGCTCGTGCTTGGCTCGCGCTTTAATGCCCGCAGCCTGCGTCTGGCATCGGCCGCCATCGTGCTGATCTCGGTTGCCAAAGCCTTCCTGATCGACATGAGCAACCTCGAAGGCGTGCTCCGGGCGCTGTCCTTCATCGGGCTCGGCGCGGTGCTCATCGGCATCGGCCTGTTCTACCAGAAAATCCTCACCCGGAAGCCGCAGGCATGATCGCGGCGGAGGCTTTCGCGCCCCATGCGGCGCTTGCGCAGGAGTTGATCCCGCACGCCGCCGATGCGGGCGACGGCTCGCATGATCTGGCCCATATTCACCGCGTCTTCCGCAATGCCATGCGCATCCATGCGGGTGAAGGCGGCGATGGCACCGTGCTGGCGGCCAGCGTGCTGCTGCATGATTGTGTGGCCGTGGAGAAAAACTCGCCCTTGCGGGCACAGGCATCACGGCTGGCGGCAGAAAAGGCTTCAGGCATTCTGGCCGGCCTCGGCTGGAAGAAGCAGGATATCGACGCCGTCACGCATGCGATCATCACCCACAGCTTTTCCGCCAATATCGAACCGCAGACACTGGAAGCGAAAATCCTTCAGGATGCCGACAGGCTGGATGCCATAGGCATGGTGGGCGCGGCGCGCTGCTTTTATATTGCCGGACGCATGGGCTCCGCACTTTACGATCCGGTCGACCCCTTGGCGAAGGAACGGCCGCTTGATGACCGCGCTTTTGCCATCGACCATTTCGAGACCAAGCTGTTCAAGCTGGCAGATGGTTTTCGCACAGAGACCGGCAGGCAGATGGCCAGAGCCCGCCATGAGCGGCTGAAACAGGTGCTGGACCTGTTTCTCGATGAAATATGAGGAAGCATGATGCGTGTGACAGAGCTTAATATCTACCCGCTGAAAAGCGCGCGCGGCATTTCCCTCCCGGACAGCGCCGTGTCGGCCGAGGGTCTGCCGGGTGACCGTCGCGCCATGCTTGTGGACCCGTCGGGCCACTTCATCACCCAGCGTGAATTGCCTGCCATTGCCACGGTTCTGGCGCGGCACGAGGACGGGGGCATGTTGCTTTCGCGCGACCGGCATGGCGAGATCGTCGCAAGGCCATCCGGCGAGCGCATGGATGTGGCGGTATGGAAATCGATCGTCAGCGCCGATATGGCCGACGCTGTGACCAATGACACGCTCTCGGCATGGCTCGGACGCGAAGTGAAGCTCGCCTTTTTCGATAACGCTTCCAAACGCATCGCGAGCCTCGAGTGGACAGGCAATGAAACGCCCGTCACCTTTGCCGACGGCTACCAGATCCTTGTCACCACCACCGCCTCGCTTGCCGCGCTGAACGACAACATGCGCGAAAATGGCGAAGACGACGTTGGCATGGAGCGGTTCCGGCCCAATATCGTGCTTGAGACGGACGAACCATGGGCGGAAGACGCCTGGGCGGCCATCGAGATCGGCGGCATTCGCTTCGATCTCGTCAAACCCTGCGCCCGCTGCATCATGACCACGCAGGATCAGACGACCGGCTCCCGCGATGTGCCCTCTCCCATGAAGGCCATGGGCCGCATCCGCATGTCCGCAGACCGGCGCGTGCCCGGCCCGCTGTTCGGCTGGAACGTGACACCGCGCGGTGAAGGCAGGCTGTCTGTCGGCGACGTCGCAAAGGTGATCGAGGAAAGGCCCGAAGGCTGGGCGATCAAGAGGCGCTAAGTCAGTCCGGTTCAAACGGAATCCTCTGGGCATCAGGCAGCGCTTTAACGTGCCGTCAAACCCTCGCTCCCCTCATTCCTGTGCTTGTCACAGGAATCCAGCCGATGCGCGTCTGCGCGGCGAAACGATCCCTCAGCCCAAAGACTTGGGCTGGCTGGATCTCTGTGACAAGCACACAGATGAGGAGAGGACGGAGCACTGTGAACAAGGCAAGTTTCGAGCCTGACGCGCCGATCTCAATCTTTGTGCACCCCGGCGATACAACGCACGGGTCATGTCACGACTTCTTCACACCGACGATCAAAAAGATCGGGCGGCGGTCTTCATGCTTCAGCTCCGGGCGCTCGGCCATCAAAGCCGGATCCGGACGTGGTTCCGCCAGACGCGTCAGGGTGAAACCAGCGGACAGGAGGCCGTTGACGATAGCTGACACGGTGCGGTGATATTTTACCACATCGTCCGCCATCCAGTTGGAGTGGCGCACGCCCTCGTTCTGGTAGTTGTCGAGTGGCCAGTGCAGGATTTCGCCATCCCCGCCGTAAAACCAGTCCTGTTTTTCCAGCGCCGTAAAAACGGGATGCTCGATGGAAAAAATGAAATCGCCGCCCGACTTCAGCACGGCGAAAATCCTTGCGAATGCCACGTCGAGATCGCGGACGTAATGCAGGGCAAGGGAACTCAGCACCACATCGAAACTCTGCCGCGGAAAATCGATGTCTTCGATAGCGGCGCGGCGATATTCGATGCCGGGCCCACCATTGATCTCGGCGGCGCGGCGCAACATGTTCTCCGAGAGATCGACGCCGACGACATGGCGTGCGCCCTGCTCCGCGGCAAAGCGGCAATGCCAGCCGAAACCGCAACCGAGGTCGAGAAAGGACTTGTCTTTCAGCGGGGGCAGCATGGCGCGCAATTCATGCCACTCACCGGCCTGACGCAGACCTTCCACGGAACGCGGCATGGCGCTGTAGTGCTCGAAAAACCCGGGATCGTCGTAGATATTCTGTTTCATCGTCGCCTCTTAGGCCGCATTCCATCAATCGCATGAATAATGGCCGTCAAGAAAAGTCGCTAGTGAGGCCGGCTGACAAAAGATAATATTCATCCCATCATTGTGGAATCCGCGGCATGCTTTGCGCTTCTTTCAGAGGCGGGCGCTGCGAGGGGGGAATATTCATGTCGCAAGCCACTCGCCAGAGCATGCCCTGGCTGATTATCGCAGCCGGGTCGCTGATTGCGGTCATGACGTTCGGCCCCCGCTCCGCCATGGGCTTTTTCCAGTTGCCGATGCTGGCCGATACCGGCTGGGATCGTTCAACCTTCGGCCTTGCCATGGCGCTGCAGAACCTCTTCTGGGGTCTCGGCCAACCCTTCTTCGGCGCCATCGCCGATAAGTTCGGTACGGGCCGCGTGCTCGTGCTCTCCGGCTTTCTTTATGCGACGGGCCTCATCTGCATGTCCTTCGGCACATCGCCCTTCTGGCTGCATTTCGGCGGCGGCGTTCTCGTGGGGCTTGGCATTGCCGCAGGGTCCTTCAGCGTCATCCTTTCCGCCTTCGCCCGCCATGTCACGCCGCAGCAGCGTTCATTCGCCTTTGGTATCGGCACGGCGGCGGGTTCGGCAGGCATGTTCCTGTTTGCACCTATCAGCCAGGGGCTGATTTCCACCTATGGCTGGTCGGACAGTCTCGTCTGGCTCGCCGCCATGATGATGCTGGTGCCGCTGCTCGCCTTTTTCATGCGCGGAAACTCGTCCTCCGGCACCCAGTCGCAGGCGCAGTTCCAGCAGACCGCGGGCGAAGCGCTGAAGGAAGCGCTGGGCCACAAGAGCTATCTGCTGCTGACGACGGGCTTCTTCGTCTGTGGTTTCCAGGTGGCCTTCATCACCGCGCATTTCCCGGCCTATCTCGGCGATATCGGTATCGAACCACGATACGCGGTGATTGCCATGGCGCTCATCGGCTTCTTCAACATCATCGGATCGCTGGCCGCCGGCGTCATCGCACAGCGTTATTCCAAGCCCTATTTCCTGGCCTATATCTATATTGCCCGTTCCGTGGTCGTGACTGCCTTTCTGCTTTTGCCGCAATCGCCGCTTTCAGTCATTCTCTTTGCTTCCGTCATGGGCATCCTCTGGCTCTCCACCGTGCCGCCCACAAATGCGCTGGTGGCCATCATGTTCGGCACGCGCCATCTCGGCATGCTCGGCGGCGTCGTGTTCCTCACCCACCAGATCGGCTCTTTCCTTGGCGTCTGGCTGGGCGGCTTTCTTTATGACAGGTTCGGTTCTTACGACCTCGTCTGGTGGCTTGGCGTCGGCATGGGGATTTTTGCGGCCGTCGTGCACTGGCCCATTGAAGAACGCCCCGCCCCACGGCCGGCCTTCGCCCAATAGCGATGGCCCGGAATTAACCCGCCCTGTCCAGTGCGGGCGGCGATCCCCTGCGCTCCAAAGCCTTCAGCGCCGCCTGCACGAAACCGTCGCGGGCGGCGTTTTCATTGAGCCCGCGCGGATCATAGACATGGCGGTTGAGGAAATGGGCGGTCAGGCGAAAAGCTGCCGCAAGGCTCTCGGGATCAGCGGCTTTCGACTGGCCTTCGCCGAGAAAAGCCGGAAGCGACAGCATCCGGTCCGCATAAGGCGCTCCCGCCGTGCGGCAGACCGCCCTTCCCGTTTTCGGCGAAACATAGATGAGATCGTTGCGCAGCCCCGTCGCCGCACATTCGGTAAGATCAAGCCCGAAACCGAGATCATTCAGCACCGCCAACTCGAAGCGCACGAAAAGTTCGCCTGCATCGGCCGGGTCGTGGAGATTATCGAGAATGATATCGAGCGCCTGATAAAGATGCGGATGCGGATCGCGCTCCGGCAAAAGCCTCAGCAGCGCGCCCATGGCCTGGACGCCGTATACGGCGGTGGCCGTTTCCATCAATTGCGCCGCGCGCAGTTGCAGGGGCTCGATGCGGTATTCTCCGAGATGATCGTCAAGGCGCGCGCGCCAGACGACGTCTACCCGGTTTCCCGCCTGCAGCACCGGCTGCATGCTGCGGGAGCGCCCGGAGCGCACCATGCCGAGATGGCGGCCGCGTGTGCGGGTCATCACCTCGGCGATGACACTCGTCTCGCCATGGCGCTTTACGCCGAGAATGATCGCCTCATCCTGCCACTGCATGAAACCTGTCCGAATTTCGATTCAAGCCCGATCATAACCGATCCGGCGGCGAAACGTTATTCTTTTACGGTAACACGCGCCGCATCGACGAGGCGGAGGACGAAATCGGTGATTTCGTTTTCTCCGAAAGGCTTGCCGAGCAAGGGCGCATGCAGGAGATCTTCGGGGAATCCGGTCGTGTCGCCGTAACCGCTGACAAAACCGAAAGGAATGGACGCAGACCGCAAGTGGCGTGCAAAATCATAGCTTTTACCGTCAGAAAGGCTGACATCGAGAAGCACGCAATCGGCGCCATCCTCTTCGAGAGCCTTCCTCGCCTGCGCAAGCGTCGTGGCGATGATAACGGTCTCCACACCCATCGACTGGAGAACCGCCTCAACATCGAGCGCCACCAGATATTCATCCTCAACGATGATAACCCGTTGTGGCACCATATTTTTCTTCCTAACAAAGAGAGCCGTCAGGCTCGAAGCCGTCGTCTTCGAAACGATTCTCCAGTGAGATATCATGGGAGCAGTCGCAAATTGCGGCTCGCCCGTCATTTAAAAAAGACATGTCGGAAGATCAGATAAACGGTCTCTGCCGCTTGCCGTCGCTTTCCCAGCCCGCAACTTGCGCCAGTCCGGCGTCATCCAGCACCAGACAGCCCTTGTCCGTCCAGCGGATAAGCCCGCGATCGACGAGCTTTCTCAGCGTCTTGTTGGTGTGGACGATGGAGAGGCCGAGCGTATCGGCCACGTGCTGCTGGGTGACAGGGATCGTCGCCTCGCCCTGCAGCAGCGCGACCGCTTTCGCCCTGCTGTAAAGGAAAGCGATAAGGTAGGCCGCGCGCTCAAGCGCCGTGCGACGGCCGATGCTGAGCAGATGACTGTCGAGCATGCGCTCTTCGCTCGCCGCAATCCATGTCAGATCATAGGCAAGCGTCGGGTGGTCGGTAAAGAGATTGTTGAGGCGCGATCGCTCGAAGACGCACAGCGTGACCGGCGACAAGGCCTCAACCGAGTGCTGCATTTCCCCCATCACCGTGCCCTGCAGGCCGACGAGGTCGCCCGGCATCACGTAATTCAGGATCTGCCGCCGGCCGTCCTCCAAAGTCTTGTAGCGAAATGCCCAGCCCGCAAGCACCGTGTAGAGGTGAGCGCTGTGCGAGCCTTCCATCAGAATGACGGAGCCGCTCTCCACCGCCAATTCCCCCGTCTTGAAACGGGACACGAAATCCAGTTCCGAAGAAGAAAAGTCCCTGAAATGCGGTAGATCGCGCAGCGGGCATTGCTGGCAGGGGGTGGTGGAAATCCCGTTCGGTTTTTTGGGTGACATGAATATCCATCATGAAAAAAGGTTGCGCCCAATTGTTTTTGGAACAACCCGTTCCAAGGATATTCGGTTCCCTGCCGGGAACAAAGACATCGTGCTCCTCCCACCGCGTTTCTGTATCCTCACAGAAACGCGGGAATGACGCGCCTTCAGCCTCGCGGGAATTCCAGCCCCATTTCGCGGAAACGCTCCGGGTCGTCGCCCCAGTTCTCGCGCACCTTGACGAACAGGAATAGATGCACCGGCTGCTCGAGGATTTCCGAGAGTTCCTTGCGCGAGGCGGTGGAGATCGCCTTGATGGCATCGCCGTTCTTGCCGAGCGCAATCTTTTTCTGGCTGTCGCGCTCGACATAGATCACCTGCTCGATGCGCACCGAGCCATCCTTGCGCTCTTCCCACTTTTCCGTCTCGACATGCGAGGCATAGGGCAGCTCCTGGTGCAGGCGCAGGAACAGCTTTTCGCGGGTGATTTCGGCGGCAAGCTGGCGCATGGGCAGGTCGGAGATCTGGTCTTCCGGATAATACCATGGGCCTTCCGGCAATTCGGCGGCCAGATAGTTCATCAGGTCTTCACAACCGGAGCCATTGGTCGCCGAGATCATGAAGGTGCGGTCGAAAGCGACCGTCTCATTGGCGGCGGCGGCGAGCTTCAGGAGGTCTTCGCGCTTTACCTGGTCGATCTTGTTGAGGCAGAGGATTTTCTTCTGGGGGACGTCCTTCAGGCCTTCGAGAATCGCCTCAGCGTCACCCTTCAGGCCGCGCTCGCTGTCGATCAAAAGAAGAATGAGATCGGCGTCCTTCGCGCCGCCCCAGGCGGAGGTGACCATGGCGCGGTCCAGCCGACGGCGCGGCTTGAAGATACCGGGCGTGTCCATGAACACGATCTGCGCGTTGTCGTGAATGGCGATGCCGCGCATGACCGCACGCGTCGTCTGCACCTTGTGGCTGACGATGGAAACCTTGGCGCCCACCAGCCGGTTTACCAGCGTCGACTTACCGGCATTTGTAGGGCCAATGAGGGCAACGAAGCCGGAGCGGGTCGGAAGGGCATTGTCTTCGCCTGTCGAGGCGGGGTTTTCGTGATCGGTCATGATATCCATTCAAGGTCAGAGGTATTCAACATGCGGCCAGAGGGCTCGCCATGCGCTTGATAGTCAGCTGCCGTCGCCGGTCAGCTCAGTTTCAGGTAGAGCTTTTCTGCCAGACGCCTTCGCGTTCCAGCAATCTGGTTGCCGCCACCTGCTCGGCCGCGCGCTTGGAACGCTCGACGCCGGTTTCCGGCTTTACGCCGGGAATTTCAACAGTCACCGTAAAGCGGGGATCGTGATCCGGTCCGGAGCGATCGTCAACCCGGTAAGATGGGGTGACCGCAAACTTTGCGTGCGCCCATTCCTGCAGTTCCGTTTTCGCGTCACGCCGTCCGGCATCCACGCTCGTGGCACGGCCCTGCCAATATTTCAGAATGAATTTGCGCGACGCATCGAGGCCGCCATCCAGATAGATGGTGGCAATCAGGCTTTCGACGACATCGGCGCGCACGTTCAGCATCGCCTTGCCGGTGAGTTTCTTGACGTCGGATCCGGTGCGGATGAAATTGTGCAGGCCCATCTCGTCAGCGATCGACGCGCAGGATTCGGCGCTGACCAGTTGGTTCAAACGCACCGAAAGCTCACCTTCGGACGCATTGCGGAAGATGGAGAACAGAAGCTCTGCAACGCAGAGACCCAGAACGCGGTCGCCCAGAAACTCCAGACGTTCGTAATTGCCCGCCGCGGCGGAGCGGGCGCTGGCATGGGTCAAGGCCCGGTCGAGCCGGGCCTTTTCCTTGAACTCATATCCGATCAACGCTTCCAGACGGGCAATCTCGTCCGCGGAAAGCGGCTTGGTCTTGCTCATCCCACAACCTTGAACAGGCGGTCCCAACGCATGTTGGCCGGCCATTCCCAAATGCGGCTGAACGGCGTGTCGTTGCCCAAAGAGAAGAAGATGACGCTTGCGCGGCCAATCAGGTTTTCTTCCGGCACGAAACCGACATCGAAGCGGCTATCCAGCGAATTGTCTCTGTTGTCGCCCATCATGAAATAATGGCCTTCGGGGACCACGAATTCGCGGGTGTTGTCGCCGCGCGAGTCGGGCGACTGATCGAGCGTGTCGTAGGTAACGCCATTGTCAAGCGTTTCGCGGAAAACCGGTACGTTGGCGCCCGGATCGGCGCGATAATCCGACGTGAAGGTGCCGTCGGGCTGCTTGGGCACCGGCTGGCCGTTGATGAACAGCACGCCGTTCGTGACCTGAATTCGGTCGCCCGGCAAGCCGACCAGACGCTTGATGTAATCCACTTCAGGATTGGGCGGCAGGCGGAAGACCACGACATCGCCGCGCTTCGGCTTGCTGAATTCCAGAATGCGGCCCGAAAACAGGTTCGGCGAGAAAGGCAGCGAATATTTAGAATAGCCGTAGGAGAACTTGTTGACGAAAAGATAGTCGCCGACCAGCAGCGTCGGCATCATCGAGCCCGACGGGATGGTGAAGGGCTGAAACAGCACGGTGCGGATGACCATTGCCAGCAGCAGCGCCTGAATGATGACCTTGACGTTCTCCCAAAGGGCGTTCTGCTTCTTTTCCGCTTTTTCCGACACTTAAAGACCTGCCTGATTGTTTCCCGGCTTCTTCGATCCAAGAAGCTGACGGGCCGTTGCTTATCGCGCCTGCGGCGGGTGATGCTGTTTCACGCGGCCCGCAACGCTTTTATATTTCTGCGACTTCTCTAGAACCTTTCCAGCCCGAAGGGAAGCGCTTCTGTGACAGCGGTGCAAATAGAGCGCGCCCAACGGTGCCCCAGGCGTCAATCGATCACGGGAAGCGCCTCGATGATCACAAATGCCTGAGCGTAAGGGTGGTCATCCGTGATCGTCAGGTGAATATTGGCGCGATGGCCTGCGGGCAGCATGGCCGCCAGTCGCTCCCCTGCCCCGTTTGTCAGCACCATGGTGGGCCTGCCGCCCGGAAGGTTGACGACGCCCATGTCCTTCCAGAAAACGCCGTTCGCAAGGCCGGTGCCAAGCGCCTTGGAACAGGCCTCCTTGGCGGCGAAACGCTTGGCATAGGACGCGGCGCGGTTCTTGCGGCCATCGGATTTGGCGCGCTCGATATCGGTAAAACACCGATGGGTGAAACGCTCGCCGAAGCGCTCGATCGATTTTTCAACGCGCCGGATGTCTATCAGGTCGCTTCCCAATCCAATGATCATTTCAACATCTCCAGAGAAGCATTCTTGTTGGCGGCGCGATGCGCGAGATTTTCCATCTTGCGGCGCTGAAAACCGTTGATGAGCCCATAAACGGCGATATAGGCGATGACCGCGCTGATGATGGCGGGCGGAACCGCACCAATGGTCATGGGTTCCAGCACCGGCGTCCATATCTGCCGGAATTCAAGATGGCTAAACAGCGCCACGAAATCCACATGCGCAGCACTTTCCGACGTCTTTCGTCCGAGAATGACATGTCCCAGCTCCCAGGTGGAGGCCCAGATGAAAGGAAATGTCAGCGGATTGGCGAAAGTCGTACCGAGTGCCGCCGCCACGAGGTTGACGCGCATGAGGAAACCGAGCGCCATGGCAATGATGATGTGAACACCGAGAAACGGCATCCACGCCACACCCACACCGATGGCGACACCGGCGGCAATGGAATGGGGAGAGGCGGAAAGCCTGAGCAGGCGCAACTTCATATAGCGCAACGAACGGGAAAAACCCGTTCGCGGCCAGAAGAGGTCGCGAATCTTCTCTGAAAAACCAACGGGTTCACGGCGGCGAAACGGCATGGGGACAGTCTATTTCATCACCCCGGCCGAGCCAAGAGCGTGGTAGGCAACAAAGAACTTTTGCCCGGTTATCCCACGCTGATCATTGCAGATGCAGCATACCCGATCAGTCACACTGGACAGCGGCATGGAGGAGACGCGCTGAGGCGCGTATCTCCTGGGCTTGCGGTGCACAGGAAAACACAGGCCATTACCGCCGCGCTTTCCGTGTCCATACGCATGGCGATTGGCTGCCATGCGCTGAGCGCATTACCGGCGGAACAGGCCGCGGTCGATTTCGCGCTGACGGAACTCGAGGTCGACATTCGATACCGAGCCGCTGAGATATTCGAATTCGCGTTCCTGGGTGGTCTTGCCACGAACGGCGCGGGCGATCTTGCGAAGCGGAGTAAACATGATTTTCGGTCCTTTCGGTTTGGAACTGGCGTTTCTCATCGGTGTTCATCCACCGGCACGCCGCGTTTCCTTCTCTTCAATTTCTGAGAGGAAAATAGTCGCAAACCGCATTAACCACCAGAGACAGGAAAAGGCCGCTGCCATGCACAGAACGCATAACAACGGCCTTCCGCTATCTCAAAGGCATCAAAAATGCCTCAATCAAAGGCACGCGTGACCGTGGAGACGCAATCCAGATCCTTGAGCTGCGACAGAAGCTGGTTCAGCTGCCTGAGATCCCAGACTTCCACGTCCAGCGCCAACTCGGAGAAGTCAGTACCGATGCGGACCATGTTCAGCCCGCGAATATTGACGTCGAGCGTTGCGATCGACTGCGCCACCGAGGCTAGCGTGCCCGGCTCGTTCAACGCATTGATCATCACCCGCGCCATGAAGCGCGACTTGTTCGCTTCATCCAGATCCCACCGCACATCGATCCAGCGTTCCGGCTCGTCGTCGAAGCGCTGAAGCGCCGGCGCCTGGATTGGATAGATGGTGATGCCCTTGCCCTTTTCCATGATGCCGACGATGCGGTCCCCCGGAACGGCGCCGGCCGGCCCGAAATGCACATCGACATTGCCGGAAAGGCCACGAATGGGCAGCGGGTCAGGCCCGTCGAGCATTTCGGCCGCACCGTCATCCTCCAGCGCCGAACGGGACTTGCCCGGTATCTTGAAGACCATGCCCGAGGCGCTGCGCATGTTGAACCAGCCGTCGTCACCGGTCATCTTCACCGTCACGCGCTCGTCCTGATAATCCGGGAATACCGCGCGCAGCACATCGAGCGAGGAAACCTCGCCACGGCCGACGGCCGCGATGGCGTCCTCGACATCCTTCTGCGCCAGCCGATGCAGGACCGGCTTCAGTGCCTCCTTGGAGAAGGCCTTGCCGGCGCGTTCGAAGGTGCGCTCGAGAATGCGATAACCAAGGCCGGAATATTGTTTGCGGATGGCCATACGGGTGGCGCGGCGGATGGCCGAGCGGGCCTTGCCCGTCACCACTACCTCTTCCCATGCGGCGGGCGGCACCTGCACGCCGGAGCGGATGATCTCCACCTCGTCGCCATTGTTCAGCCGGGTGACGAGCGGCATGATCCGGCCGTTGATCTTGGCGCCAACGGTGGTGTCGCCGATATTGGTGTGCACCGCATAGGCAAAATCGATGGGCGTCGCGCCGCGCGGCAGGGCAATCAGCTTGCCCTTGGGCGTGAAGCAGAACACCTGATCCTGAAAGAGTTCCAGCTTGGTATGCTCAAGGAATTCTTCCGGGCTGTCGCCTTCCGCCAGCGATTCGATGGTGTGGCGCAGCCAGGAATAGGCGTTGCTTTCCGGCGAAAGCAGATCGCCCTCCCCGTTTTCGCCATCCTTGTAGAGCGCGTGGGCGGCAATACCGAATTCGGCGATCTCATGCATGCGCTTGGTGCGGATCTGCAGCTCGATACGCTGGCGCGACGGGCCAACGATGGTGGTGTGGATGGAGCGATAGTCGTTCTGCTTCGGCGTGGAGATGTAATCCTTGAAGCGGCCCGGCACCACACGCCAGCGTGTGTGCACGATGCCGAGCGCCCGATAGCAGGAGGGAATGTCGTCGACCAGAATGCGGAAACCGTAGACGTCAGACAGCTGCTCGAAAGAGAGCGACTTCGACTGCATCTTGCGAAACACCGAATAAGGCTTTTTCTGCCGACCCTTGACGCCCGCGCCGATGAGGCCGTTCGCCACGAGCAATTCACGCAGCTCGTCCTCGATCTTCTTGATGAGGCCTTCATTGCGCGTTTCCAGTTCCTGCAAACGGTTTGTCACCGTCTCATAGGCTTCCGGATTGAGATAACGGAAGGACAGGTCCTCCAGCTCGTCGCGCATGTCCTGCATGCCCATGCGGCCGGCGAGCGGCGCATAGATTTCCATGGTTTCCTCGGAAATGCGGCTGCGCTTGTCTGCCGGCATGTATTCCATGGTACGCATGTTGTGCAGGCGATCGGCGAGCTTCACCAGGAGAACGCGCACGTCATCGGAAATGGCGAGCAGCAGCTTGCGCAGGTTCTCCGCCTGTTTCGCCTTGCGGGTGACGAGATCAAGCTTCTTGAGCTTGGTCAGCCCTTCCACCAGCCGGCCGATGTCTTCACCGAATAATTCGTCGATTTCAGCGCGAGTTGCGGTGGTGTCCTCGATCGTATCGTGCAGCAACGCCACCGCGATGGTCGATTCGTCGAGATGCATTTCGGTGAGGATTGCGGCAACTTCCAGCGGATGCGAGATGTAGGGGTCGCCATTGGCCCGCTTCTGCTGGCCGTGTTTCTGCATCGCGTAAACATAGGCCTTGTTCAGCAGGGCCTCATTCGCATCCGGTTTATATTTTTGAACCCGCTCAACGAGTTCGTATTGCCGCATCATGCGATATTCCACAAAAAGAAAGCGCGCCAACCTTGGGGTCGGCGCACAATGCTGCATCAATAAGGATCAGATTATGACGGCAACTATTGACAGACGGTAACCGCCGCCTGCCAAAGGCGTCATAAAACCGGATCAATAATCGTCATTTTTTTCCGGCGGCACAAGGCCTTCGATACCGGCCAGCAGTTCTTCTTCCGACATCTGGTCGAAGGTGACGGTCTCCGGCTGGTCGTCTTCTTCGCTGTCGGCAGCGGCGGCGGCAAGCGTGACCGGATCGGGCTCGGGCTCGTCCACTTCCACGTGCTTCTGCAGCGAATGGATGAGGTCTTCCTTCAGATCGTCGGGAGACAGCGTCTCGTCGGCGATTTCACGCAGCGCAACGACGGGGTTCTTGTCATTATCGCGGTCAACCGTGATGGAAGAGCCCTGAGAAATCTGGCGCGCACGGTGGCTGGCGAGAAGCACCAGCTCGAAACGGTTGTCTACTTTATCAATGCAATCTTCAACTGTGACGCGGGCCATTGCCTGTCCTTTGCGGGTCGTAATGTCGTGGATCAGAGCGCCGTGCGGTCTTCAGGATGCACAAGGGTTGCTCTAACCTATTGAATCTGCGCTTCGTGCCTTGCGGAAAACACCTGGAATTTCTCGCGACGAAGCTTTCCAGCTTCCGATACAGCCATTGGCCGCGGAATTCAAGTTTTTCCTGTCTTTGGCGTCTTTTGGCACCTTATCCTCGATGTTTGGCGCCTGATGAACAAAATGTCTAGAAGAATTGTCTTGGAATAAGGGGGAAGGTAGCTTACTTAAAACGCAACGGCGGTACGCAAAGCGCGTTGATACGACATGATATTTAGCGCTATCGACCGGATATAAAAGCCAGATAATGGCCTTTCCAAAAAAAAGGAATGGGATGGAATGTTCGATCCACGGGAGAAAATTGCGCTCTTCATAGATGGAGCCAATCTTTATGCAGCATCGAAAAGCCTGGGATTCGATATCGACTACCGCAAGCTTCTGAAGGCGTTTCAAAAGCGCGGCTATCTGCTGCGCGCCTATTATTACACGGCCCTGATCGAAGATCAGGAATATTCCTCGATCCGCCCGCTGATCGACTGGCTAGACTATAACGGTTACAAGGTCGTGACGAAGCCGGCGAAGGAATTTACCGACGCGCTCGGCCGCCGCAAGATCAAGGGTAACATGGATATCGAACTGGCGGTCGACGCCATGGAGCAGTCCGAAACGGTCGATCACCTGGTGCTGTTTTCCGGCGACGGCGATTTCACCACGCTGGTGGACGCGCTGCAGCGCAAGGGCCGCAAGGTTTCCGTGGTTTCCACCATGGCCACCCAGCCCGCGATGATCGCCGACGACCTGCGCCGCCAGGCCGATCACTTCATCGACCTGATGACGCTGAAAGCCGAAATCGGACGCGATCCGAATGAGCGCCCTGCCCGGCACGCGGAAGGCCCCGAGACGGTCTGATCCCGATTTCGCAATCACCGATATTTCAAGAGCGCGTCCGTCTCAAAGACTGGCGCGTTTTTGTTTACCCCCCCTATCGGCAGGGAAAAAATTCCCCTGAAATTAACAACCGTCAAATCCGGCCGGGGAAAATTATATCTTGGTTAATTTTAGACGTGTCTAAATCAAGTAACGGCACCAAAGACATGATTTGGGTGCCAAAGCAGGATGACTAGACATGCATGGCCAAGAAAAAACCGACCGACAGCTCGAAGAAAGACTGAATTTTCTGGGGCTCGGCCACGAGCAGCGACAGAATCTCTCAGACATGAAGGGCGTCATCACCGGCTCTCTCGATGCGTCGCTGGACCGCTTCTATGCGAAAGTGCGCTCGGTGCCGGAGACGGCGAAGTTCTTTGCCAATGACTCACATGTGCAGCACGCCAAGGGCATGCAGCTCAAACACTGGACGAGGATCGCCTCCGGTACATTCAACGCGGATTATACCGATGCCGTGACCGCGATCGGCCGCACCCATGCCAGACTGGGGCTGGAGCCGCGATGGTACATTGGCGGTTATGCGCTGATGCTTGACGGCATCGTCAAGGCCCTGATCGAGTCCGAGTTGAAGGGCCTATTCATGGAGAAGAAGGCCAGGAAGGTGAAGGACGCCTTGTCCGCCACCATCAAGGCCGCCCTTCTGGACATGGACTATTCGATTTCCGTCTATCTCGACGTGCTCGCCGCCGAGCGGCATAAGGTAGAGGCCGAACAGGCGCAGATGAAGAAGGAGCAGGACCATATTCTCACGCTCCTCAACAGTGCCCTCGACCGGCTGGCCAACGGCGACCTCACCTCCAGCATCAACGAAAAGACCGCGCCGCAATTCGAAGGGCTGATCGCCAATTTCAACACCGCCGTCGGCAATCTCGCCGGTGCCTTCGCCCAGATCGTGGAGGAAGCGAACAAGATTTCCGGCAATACGCGCGAGCTCACCTCCGCCACCGATGACATGGCCCGCCGGACGGAGCAGCAGGCGGCCGCGCTTGAGGAAACCGCCGCAGCCGTTGAGGAAATCACCACCATTTCCAGATTGTCGGCGCAACGTTCCGAAGAGGCCAAGGCCATCGTCGAAAGTTCGGCCATCGAAGCAGCACGCTCTCGCAATGTGGTGACGGATGCGGTGAAAGCGATGGGAGCCATCGAGGACTCGTCGCAGAAGATCACCCAGATTATTTCCGTCATCGATGAGATTTCGTTCCAGACCAATCTATTGGCGTTGAACGCCGGCGTGGAAGCCGCGCGCGCCGGCGAGGCTGGCAAGGGTTTCGCCGTCGTCGCCCAGGAAGTGCGTGAACTGGCCCAACGCTCCGCCACCGCCGCAAAGGAAATCAAGACACTGATCGCCAAGTCTTCCGAGGATGTGATGCAGGGCGTTTCGCTGGTGAACAAAACGGGTGAATCCCTGAATACGATCGGCAGCAAGGTCGATCACATCAAGGATCACATCACCTCGCTCACCAAGGCGGCGCAGGAACAATCCGTCGGCATTCAGGAAATCAGTGCGGCGATCAACAGCATGGACAATCTGACGCAGAAGAATGCGGCAATGGTGGAAGAGACCAATGCAGCCACGCACAATCTGAGCGATGTCAGCGCCAACCTCGCGGCGCTTGTCAGCCGGTTCAGCGTTTCGACGACGAAGGCGCATGTGGAGCGGACGTACCGGGCGGCGTGACGGGCGCAGCGGACAGTAACACACTCCCGTCATCCGGGCCTTGAGCCGGGATCCAGCCAGCCCGAGTCCTTGGGCTGAAAAAGCTCTTCTCACAGCGCAGACGCGTTGCGACTGGATGCCGGATCAAGTCCGGCATGACGGAGGAGCATGCTGCGAAAGGCGGCGAACTTAGGCCGCCCCACCCTTCAACAACCGCGACTTCTGCCGGTTCCAGTCGCGTTCCTTCTCCGTCTCGCGCTTGTCGTGCAGCTTCTTGCCCTTGGCGAGCGCCAGTTCCAGCTTCGCACGGCCCCTGTCGTTGAAGTAGATCTTGAGCGGCACCAGCGTCATGCCTTCGCGGTTGATGCCGGCGCGCAGGCGGTTGATCTCGCGCTTGCTCAGGAGCAGCTTGCGGCGGCGGCGCGGCTCATGGTTGAAACGGTTGGCCTGCAGATATTCCGGCAAGTGGGAATTAATGAGCCAGATTTCATCGCCCTCGTCCGACGCGTAGGATTCGGCAATGTTCGCCTTGCCTTCGCGCAGCGACTTGACCTCGGTGCCGGTCAGCACCAGTCCTGCCTCATAGGTGTCGACGATTTCGTAGTTGAAACGGGCCTTGCGGTTTTCCGCAACGATCTTGTTCACCACGCGCTGGCTGCCTTTGGGGGCCATGATATTTCAATCCCTTGTTTTTCTTATTGCGCCTTCGGCCTGCCGCCGAGAGCGGTTTTCGAACCTCTATTTAGTATCGTCGCCACGAAAAGAAAAGGCGCGCGGGACTGCTTCTGCTGCGAAGCGGTCCATTGCGCGCCTTCCGGCTTTTCAGACCTGTCTCAGTTCATCAGGCCGGCATGCTTCAGCGCCGCATCTATGGCTGCTTCGGTTGCCGGTTCCAGCGTGCTCATCAAGGGCGAACGCACACGGCGGTTGCCGCCGCGCGTCTTCGACAGCGCATATTTTGTGCCGCAGACGCCTGGCTCCATGAAGATGGCCTTATGCAGCGGCATCAGGCGATCCTGGTACTCCAGCGCCTTGGCATAATCGCCGGCAAGCATCGCCGCCTGGAATTCCGAACAGAGGCGCGGTGCCACGTTGGCCGTGACGGAAATGCAGCCGACACCGCCATGGGCGTTGAAGCCGAGAGCGGTACCGTCTTCACCCGAGAGCTGGACGAAATCTTTGCCGCAGGAAATGCGCTGTTCGGAAACGCGGTCGATCTTGCCCGTCGCATCCTTGACGCCAACGATGTTCTTATGGGCCTTGACCAGGGCGCCCATGGTTTCCGGCAACATATCCACCACCGAGCGCGGCGGAATATTGTAGATGACGATGGGCAGCTTCACCGCTTCCGCGACGGCGGAGAAATGGGCGAACAGGCCCTTCTGGGTCGGCTTGTTGTAATAGGGGGTAACCACCAGCAACGCATCCGCACCCGCTTCCTGCGCATGCAGGGCCAGCTCGATCGCTTCATCGGTATTGTTGGAGCCTGCACCCGCAATGACCGGAACCCGTTTCGCCGCAACCTCGATGCACAGTTCAACGACACGTTTGTGCTCGTCGTGGGAAAGCGTCGGGGATTCCCCCGTCGTGCCCACCGGCACAAGTCCGTTACTGCCTTCGGCGATCTGCCATTCCACATGGGCGGCGAAAGCCTTTTCGTCCACGGCGCCATTGTCCGTGAACGGGGTAATGAGGGCGGGAATTGATCCCTTGAACATGCAAAGCTCCTGGCGCCGAGCCGGTTCATGCTTCGGCCGCATTCGATGGTTAAAACCGGCACACATTAGTGCCAGCCCTTGGCGCCGACAAGCGCAAAGGCAGCGTATTTTGTCCGAAATTGTCGGAAGTGTGACAGTGTTCGGGCCGTGATCTGCAAGCATTAAATGCACATAGCGAAAAGCGATATTGCTCGCGGGCCGGTGAATAAAAGTTGATTGAATTGCAGGGGCGCGCTTAACATTTCATTAAGCCTGAAATCCCAAGATTTCCGGGCGGGAGATCAGACCTTTTTTCGGCAATCCCGCTGCAATGTAGCGATATTAGAAGAAAGTCGGCAACTCCGTTACACGATGAAGAACGGCATGAAAAAAACAGTCTGGGGATTGATGGCGGCGGGCCTTGCCGCAACCGTGTGGAACGCGCTGGCCGGGCCGCTGCCCGAGGGCGCCGCGCCGCTTCCCTATGTGAAGCCGGATGCGCCCACCGTTCCCGCTTTCATGCCCGCTTCGCCAGAGGTTACCGGCGCCATTCCCCGCCTTAACCGGCCCGATGATGCGAGCCAGCTGAAGGCAAGCCTCGACGCGCTTTCCGGGCGCGATGCGGCGCGGGCCATCGCGCTGCGCAACGCCATGCCGACCGGCAGTCTGGACCGTCACATCCTCACATGGGCAATCGCCGTTTCGGGCCAGAAGGATGTGCCTTCAGCCGAAATCGCCGCAGCACAGCGCGAACTCGCCGGCTGGCCGGGCGCCGCGACTTTGCGGGCCAATTCCGAAAAAGCGCTTTATCGCGAGGACCCGCCGGCACAGCAGGTGCTTGCTGCATTCGGCGGCAGCAAGCCAGAAACGGCGGAGGGCACGGTGGTTCTCGCCAAGGCGCTGGCCGCCTCCGGCAAGGTCGTGGATTCGCAGCGACTCATTCGCCAGCTGTGGGTGAGCGAAGGCATGGACAAGGATATGGAAGACCGCGTGCTGGCCGCCTTTCCTGCCTATCTGACGGCCGCGGACCACAAGGCGCGCATGGATTATCTGATGTATCGCAGCCGCATCAGCCAGGCGAAACGTTTCGGCGAACTCGGCAAAGCGCAGTCCCTTTACAATGCCTGGGCGGCTGTGCTGCAGCGTTCCGCCAATGCCGGCGCCCTGCTCGGCAAGGTGGATGCCGGCTGGCGCGATGATCCCGCATTCCTTTTCGCGCGCGTGGAGAACCTGCGCAACCAGCAGAAATATCCGGAAGCGGCGGCTCTTCTGCGGCAGGCGCCGAAGGATACTGCCAAGCTGGTCAATCCAGGCGAATGGTGGAACGAGCGGCGAATCATCGCGCGCGGTCTCGCCGATCTCGGCGATTTTGCCGAAGCCTATCGTATCGTCGCCAATCACAATGCCACATCAGCGGTGGATGTCGCCGATGCCGAGTTTCATGCCGGCTGGTATGCTCTGCGGGCGATGCGCGACCCGGCCACGGCTTCGCGTCATTTCAACGCCCTGCTCCAGACATCAAACCGGCCACTTTCGGCCTCCCGCGCCTATTACTGGCTCGGAAGGGCGGCCGAAGCCGGAGGACCCGGCGATGCACGCGACTTCTTTGCAAAGGCGGCAGCCCATCCCGGTACGTTTTACGGCCAGCTTGCCGCTGCACGGATCGGCACGAAGACGCTGAACGTGACCTATCCCAGCCCGAGCAATGGCGACCGAGAACGCTTTGCCGGCCGCGAAGCCGTGCGCGCCATAGACCGCTTGGAGGCGGCAGGTTACGGCTGGCGCGCCGACAGCCTTTACAGGTCGCTGGCCGAACAGCTCGACAGTCCCGGCGAGCTTGCCATTCTGGCGGCGCGGGCTGAGGGCAACGGTAATCATCAGGTCTCGCTGCAGATCGGCAAGACGGCCTTCAGCCGCGGTATCGATGCGGCGGCCCTTGCCTATCCGCTCGGCGTCATTCCCGCCAGCGCCAATATTGCCGGCTCCGGAAAGGCGCTTGCCTATGCGATCGCCCGGCAGGAAAGCGCCTTCAACCCCGCCGCCGTCTCCGCCGCCAATGCCCGCGGCCTGCTGCAACTGCTGCCCGGAACGGCCAAGGGCGTGGCCGGCCGCCACGGCCTGCCCTACACACAGGCGATGCTGACCAGCGATGCGGGCTATAACGCCACACTCGGCGCCCATTATCTCGGCGAGCAGATCGACAGCTTCGGCGGCTCCTACATCCTCACCTTCATCGCCTATAATGCCGGCCCGAAACGTGTCCCCGAATGGATCTCGCGATATGGCGACCCGCGCGGTAAGCCGATTGACGAGGTGGTGGACTGGATCGAACGCATCCCCTTCCCCGAAACGCGCAATTATGTGCAGCGGGTGATGGAGAATTATCAGGTCTACAAGACTAGGCTGGGCCAACAGGCGGATATTGTCGATGACCTGCGCCATGGGCGTGCAGGGTAAGAGCGGTATTCATCGGCCAATCGCTGATCATTCCAAAACATTCAAGCATCGGTTCGCCCGGTGCTTTTTTGTTTCGACGTTTGATTAAAGCCTCTTGGCGCTGGAAGCCATCAAACGAAAAACCCCGGCATCTCTGCCGGGGTTTCCATCACTGACAATGTCAGATCAGATTAGAAGTCGCGCTGAAGGCGGACGAAACCAGTGACCTGATCGTCCTGGCCATCTTCGTCGTAGTAGTTTGCCGTGATCTTCGTGCTCAGACCTTCGGTGATCTTGTAGTCGATGGTTGCGCCAGCGGTCCAGGCATCGCGGTTAGACCAATCGTTGGAAACGATGAAGGTAGAGCTACCGAGAGCGACCTTGTCGCCGACATTGCCGAGGTACTGCACTGCAGGGGTGATGGTCAGGCGATCTGTTGCCTTGATGGCGTATTCAGCCGCAACCGTCCACTCGGAAAGAGCGTAATAAGCGTTGGGGCCAGATGCCCAAACACCGGCTAGTCCAAGCGTGCCAGGTCCGAGATCCGCAAATACCATTGCACGGATGGCGCCTTCTTCCTGATCGACGTCATACGAACCAATCAACTGAAGCGTAGCAGCGCCGAACTTTCCGCCAATGCCGGCAGTGATACCGACGTTGTTGTCCACTTCCTGCGAAAGTGTGAACCCGCCACCAACGATGGGATTGACGGTCGCGAACTCCGAGTCAGTGCCCTGAAGCTCGTCAACCGAGATACCTGCCCAGAAAGAACCGGTGTCGTAGGTGTAACGAATGGAGTTGAAGAGGGTGTTCGAGGAGAGCAGGTCTGTCTCGCCGGAGAGATCGTCGTCCCACCAGCTGTAGAACTTACCAACGCGGAGGCCGCCGAGCTCGATGAATGCCTGACGAGCTTCAACGCCGGAAGAAGACGAAGAGCCGCTTTCTGCATCAGCGCGGAATTCGATGAAACCACGCAGAGCGCCGAGTTCGGTGTCGGTACGGGTATCAACGTTGAACTGGGCGCGCGTGAACGAGTTCCAGTCCGAAGTTCCCATCTGATCGCGGCCGAAGCTGGTCTGGAAGCGGACGTAACCGCTGAACTTCAGGCAGGTTTCGGTACCAGGAATGTAGAAGAAGCCCGTACCGAACGCGTCGCAAACGCGAACATATTCCAGGGGCTCAGGCTCAGCAGCGACGATAGCGTCGGCAGCGTGAGCGCCAGATACTGCTGCGAGAGCTGCAGCGGAGCCGATAAGAAGGCTCTTGATGTTCATGATTGACCTCCAGTCAAACGCTAAATTGCGAAAGCAGCGGGTGGGAAGCGCATATCGATGCGTGCTGCTTATGAGTTTGATTAGAGCCAAAACATCGCTTCAGGGCAATCGCAATCGTGACAAAAGGAAGACAGTAAGGTGTCCTTAGTTTTTTATTGTTGCGAAATTGATACATTTGTAATGTCCGGAGCCAATTGTTAACAATGCATTAATTCTACATATTATTCAAATGGTTAGCGTCGCGCGCAAAAGGACAAGAAAACGTTTCCCGGTGGCCCTGAGAGTAGAGGCGTCATTGAAAAAAGGCAGACTGTCAAAGCGTTGGGCTAGCGCGGGTCGAATCAAGTGTCTCGAGCACAAGCACCTCGAACAGCTGGCAATCACAGATCCCGCTTATGGGGACGTGGCGTCACGCAAGGATGCAAGCGAGAGTGACGCCGGCGTCTGACGACGAAAAATTTTCTTACAAAAAAACCCCGGCATCTCTGCCGGGGCTTTCCGTCACTGACGATGTCAGATCAGATTAGAACGAACGCTGAAGGCGAACGAAACCGTTCCAAGAAGAAGAGCGGTTGTCTTCGTCGTAGTAGTTAACTGCAACCTTCGTGGAGAGACCCTGCGTGATCTTGTAGTCCACGGTCAGGCCAGCCTGCCACGCGTCACGGTCAGACCAGTCGTTGGTGAGGATTGCAAGACCGGTCGGTGCAGCGGCAGTGCCGAGAACAACGCGATCAGCAACGTTACCGAAGTACTGCGCGCCGGGCGTGATCGTCAGACGATCGGTTGCCTTGATTGCGTACTCAGCAGCAACTGCCCACTCGGATTCTGCGTAGTAAGCGTTTGCGCCAGAAGCCCAAACACCAGCCAGGCCGAGCGTGCCCGGGCCGAGGTCAGCAGTTGCGATCAGGCGAACTGCGCCTTCTTCCTGGTCGACGTCGTAGGAGCCGATGAGCTGCAGCGAAGCCGCACCGAGCTTAGCGCCGAGGCCGAGGGTTACGCCAACATTGTTGTCAACTTCAGCCTGAACGACCGGGATGACGCCGCCTACAGCCGGACCAACCTGCGTACGGAACTGACCGTCGATGCCCTGAAGTTCGTCAACCGAGATGCCTGCCCAGAACGAGCCAGCGTCGTAGGTGTAACGAATGGAGTTGAAGAGAGCGTTCGTGGAAAGAACGTCAGCTTCACCGGAGAGACCATCGTCCCACCAGCTGTAGAACTTACCGACCTTCAGGCCGCCGAGTTCGATGAAAGCCTGGTCAACGAATACGGAAGACTGCGAAGACGAACCAGAGTCAGCGTTGCCGCGGAAGCCGATGAAGCCACGCAGAGCGCCGAGTTCGGTGTCCGTGCGGGTGTCGATTTCGAACTGGGCGCGCGTGAACGAGTTCCAGTCAGACGTACGGTTGTTGGTGTTAGGACCAAAGCCCGTGCCGCGGTTGATGTCGGTCTGGAAACGAACGTAACCGCCGAACTTCAGGCAGGTTTCGGTGCCGGGGATGTAGAAGAAGCCGGTGCCGAAAGCGTCGCAAACGCGAACGTATTCCAGGGGCTCGGGCTCAGCAGCGACGATGGCGTCAGCGGCCTGTGCGCCGGATACTGCTGCGAGAGCCGCAGCGGAGCCGATCAGAAGGCTCTTGATGTTCATGGTTGACCTCCAGTCAAAGTTTTTAAAAGGGTCTGGGTACTTTCGCTGAAGGACAGCATTCCCTGCCCCATTCCCGTGTTCTCAGAAGCCAAACGATCCACCGCCTCGCTTCTGGTGGTGAAAATACAAAAGGTTTCGCCGCATGCAATCGCCAACATCCGATAAATAGCATTTACGTATATGCTTCATTTCGGTTTGTTGCGGAAACAACACACACCGCCCTGCGGATGGACAAAAGGTTTTATAATACGTTAAGATTTCTTTTGAGAATCCGTTAGTTAGGGCGGTTAACAAGGTATTTCCAATCCACCGGCGTTTTCCGCGATCCCTTGCTACGCAGGCCGCGCTATAGAGATTTTTTGCCTCCGCTGCACACATCGCAGGTGCGGCCGTCATGCGGGAACGAGCCGGCTTCGGAAACGAGCGCGAGCGGGGAGCGATTCACTGGCAATGATTCGAAAAGCGATTCACCCGTCCTGGTCGATCGCGTGCGGCGATGGTTGCTGTTCGACCGGGTCATTGCCGGACATGGCGTAAGCGATGACCGCGATGAGGATGGCGGCCGCGAGGATGGAGAGAACGAGGCGCATTGTCAGTTACCTTCCGCTGGAAGGCAGCCGAACAAGGTCGAAACACGAAAGTTCACGCATTTGCGCTATTTGCGGATGATTTGTAGATTAATATCCTGATATCGGTCAGCGATGCCAGCCCGGCCAATGTCAATGAAGCCCGCTATCTCACCTTTATGAATCGGAAGATTATCAAGCGAGAAATCGAAATAGGTGGCAACCGAATCAACTGTAAACGTGAACGATAGAGGCGCTAAATTGCATGCCACACCCGTACGGCGGCGCAGGCCTGTTCCGACTGGTATGGATCATTCATCAGTCTCCATACGGTCTTGACGCCTACGACAAGCCTCTCCCCCGCCTGCCGAAGGGATGAATGCCATCCTCATTGCACGGAACCGGGCCATGAACTCAGTATATGTGGTGTGGGGCTTAAGAAAGGACCAGCGCTTCGACTGCCTGGTGGCGTGCGGTGATCGACAATGAATGGCGGAGAGGATGTCCGCCGCGCTTCGT
Organism: Agrobacterium sp. MS2; assembly: GCF_003261015.1. NCBI lineage: Bacteria > Pseudomonadati > Pseudomonadota > Alphaproteobacteria > Hyphomicrobiales > Rhizobiaceae > Agrobacterium > Agrobacterium sp. MS2. The sequence goes on from NZ_QLNF01000039.1 coordinate 105,554, forward strand.
AAGCTATTGAAATTATTGACACGATTTCGTTGACAACGGCCGTATTTGCCATAGTTTCATGCGTAAAGTTATGACAACGGGCGAAGCGATGGCGCGCAATAAGCTTTCAGAGACCAAAATCAAAGCACTGACTAAGCCGGGAATATACGGCGACGGCGATGGGCTTTTCCTTCGCGTCCGTGCCGGCGGAAGCCGCCAATGGGTCTTTATATACAAACGCGCAGGCAAGCGCGTCGAGATAGGTCTTGGGGGATATGGTCAAGGCACCGCCCCGGTGCCGCTGGCCTTGGCTCGCGAAAAGGCTGATGAGGTTCGCGCACGGCTGGCGCGCGGCGAGGATCTGGCTACGCGCAAGACATTCGCCGACGTCATGGAAGACGTCATTGCGGTAAAGGAAGCCAGCTTCAAAAATGAGAAGCATAAGGCGCAGTGGCGCATGACGCTCGATGAATACGCAAAGCCGCTTCACAAGAAGGCGGTTGGCGACATCACCCGCGACGACGTGGTTGAGGCCTTGAAACCTATCTGGACTACCATTCCCGAAACCGCAGACCGAACCAGAATGCGAATTGCGGCCGTAATGGATCATGCGCGGGCGCGTGGGCTATTCACCGGCGACAACCCGGCCAGCTGGCGCGGTGGCCTGAAAGAGCTCCTGCCCGCACGTAGCAAACTGACGCGCGGCCACCACGCAGCGGCAGCATACAAGGACATACCCGCCATCATGGCGAAGCTTCGGGCGAGCGACGCCGTTTCTGCTCGAGCCGTTGAATTTACCGCCCTCACCGCTTCGCGTTCTGGCGAAGTCCGCGGCGCTGTCTGGTCTGAAATCGATTTCGCCCAGGCGGTTTGGATAGTGCCGGCTGAGCGTATGAAGGCTGGCCGCGAGCACCGCGTTCCGCTCACCGGCCGCATGTTGGCAATCCTTGAAGAACGCAAGCAAGTCGCCACAGGTGACTTGATATTTGAAGGCGGCAAAGAAGGCGCCGCAATATCAGACACGGCGATGGTGAAAATCCTGCGCGCTGCATCTGAGGACAAAACAATCACCCTGCACGGCCTGCGCTCATCATTCCGCGATTGGGCAGGTGATACAACCGGACACCCACGCGAAGTTGCGGAAGCTGCCCTTGCCCACGCAGTGGGTGATGTAGTTGAGCAAGCATACCGCCGAAGCGACGCGCTTGCAAAGCGGCGCGGCATGATGGAGGACTGGACCGAATACTGCGAAACCAAGGTTTCAACAGTTTCCAAATCTTGACAAATTTGTAAAATCGGTCTATTTAATGAACGTCGCAATTGTGGTGGTTGCGGCAATCGGCGGGGTGGTGCCCGCCAAGAAGCAGTGCCGGGAAAACCGGCTCATTGGCGCCAAGCGCTAGCAACCCTCTCCGGCAGTGACCGGCAACCCAACCCCTTCAAAAATCTTCGTTCCATTTCGCGCCATGACTCTGTCCTGGCTTCGAGGAGAAACACCATGACAATTCCAGCCAATGACAACAAGCCGCGCCTCATGACGCCGAAAGAGGCTGCGGCCGCAACGACTATGTCGCGCGTGCTGCTCGCGCGCATGTCCAAAGAAAAGCGGTTCCCGCAGCCTGTGCAGATTGGCTTGAAGCGCATCGCCTATGTCCGCGCCGAGGTCGAGGCGTGGATTGAAACCGCAATCAATGGGAGAGCCGCATGAGCATCCGAACAGACGCAGAATTCTATGTGAAGCACGCAGAAGGAATTGCCCGCGATCTTGATATAGCTGACCTGGCGGCGAGCATGCCATCCAGCTGAGGGTCGAAGAAATAACCGACTACATCAACCATGAACTGGGTTTCACCACGATTGCAAGTGCCGCCGAAAGGAAGATCATGGACGCTGCGTGTGACGCATTCATCCGGATAGTAGAGCATCGCAGGTCAGCACCATGAAAATTCTAAAGATGGCGCCGCCGACGTGGGGCGGTCCCGATATGCTCGCTGAGTTCATCATTCAGCTTAATCCCGATTTGCGGATTTGCGGAGTGCGTCTCCTAAGGACCGCCACCGGGTTCAATATCCATTTCCCTAAGATCAGTGGCGGCGGTCCAGCGGTCACGGTTTCACCAGAGCTCCGCGCTCAAATCATCGATGTCGCTGTAACCGAATACAAGGGGCTGACCATTGGCCAAGATACCACCGCTGCCCAAGCCGCAGCCTGAGACTATTTCAGTTGGTGACGACGTTTGGCATGACAAATGGGGAAACGGTACGGTTTCTCAGGTTGACGGAGACCGCATAGGCGTTGACTTCCCGGTAGGAGGCCACAAGCGTATTCTTGCAAACTTCCTGCAGCCTGCCAAGGCCGACAATGACAACAACCCCGACCCGCGCCTTGACCGCATGAAGCGTTTTCAGCGCCGGTACGGAGGCGAGATCCACATAATCCCAACCGCTGGCCCTACGCTTTATCGCGCCACCGTCAACGGTGAGCAGGTCAACATTGGAATCGGCGATGACGACCAAGCTTACACCTACACCATAAGGGGAGGACGCAAGCCGCTTGTAGAAAGTGCGCCGTTGAACCTTATCAATCCTGCGGTATGGCAAGGCCAGACTGTCCCTGACCGGCAATGGTATATTCCCGATTTGGTTCCAATGCGCCAAGTTACGCTGCTGTATGGTGATGGTGGTGTCGGCAAGTCCCTTCTTGCACTTCAGATCGCAGCGGCCGGCGCCTTGTCAGTGGAAACGCTGGACCTTGAGCCGTGGGCAGGCCGCGTTCTGTATCTCGGCGCCGAAGATGAAGCCGAAGAGTTTCAGCGGCGTCTTTCATCCATCCTGAAAGCGCACGAAAAGTCGTTTGATGATCTGCAACTCTTTCGCCTTCTGTCGTTGGCCGACGCAGACGCGCTTCTTTCAGTCCCTGATAAATCGGGCAACATGCAGCCCACGCCGCTTTGGTTGGACCTTGCCGAGTATGCTGCCGAATTCAAACCGAAGCTCATCGTTCTGGATACGGTGGCCGACCTTTTCGCTGGTGACGAAATCAAACGCGGCCAAGCCCGTCAGTTCGTCGGCATGCTGCGCAAGCTGGCCATTGAAATTGATTGTGCGATTATCTTGCTAGCTCACCCTTCTGTTTCGGGCATGACTTCAGGCACCGGCACGTCTGGTTCCACTGGTTGGTCCAACAGCGCACGATCGCGCCTGTATCTGACGCGTGGCGAAAAGAGCGAGGATTCGGATATCCGCCTAATTTCGGAAAGCGCCGCATGCCTTGACGTCAAGGTGCAGCGCAAAGAGGGCGGCGTCTGGAAGGACGTTGAGGATCATGCAGCGACAAAGCTCCTTAACGGCAAGGTCAATGACTGGACTTCCGGATTTGAGCTAACACGCGGGATCATCGTCGAGGCGCTCACAAACGACCAGGGCGGGTTCGCGCTGGCAACCATATCCACCGACGGCAGGCCGATTGAAATCGTGAAATATAAGCACGGTCAAATCGCCGTTGAGTTTGCCGCCGACGGATCGGGCAAGCCTCGCTACACAAAGAACGGCCTTGTGCTCGATGCGAAACGCGTCATCCATGTGCGAAACGCCTTCAACGTTTCTCCGGTCACCCACGCAAGGGAAGCAATCGCTTTCGCGCGCGGTCTTCAAGGCTATGGGCGAAACCTCTTCGCCAACGGCGCGCGACCGGGTGGCGTTCTGGTTAGCCAAAAGGCGCTAGGCGACAAGGGTGTCGAGGCGATGCTCAAGGGCTGGACGGCCGCATTCTCCGGCGCCCAGAACGCCGGCAAGACCCCGGTCCTATGGGACGGCACGACATACACGCAGCTGGGCCTATCATCGACCGACGCGCAGTATCTGGAAAATCGCAAGTTCCAGAACGAAGAAATTGCCCGCGCCTTCCGCGTGCCACCCACCATGATCTTTGACCTTGATCGCGGCACGTGGGGCAACGCCGAGCAGATGGGACGTGAGTTTCTTGTCTACTGCCTTGAGCCTTGGCTGAAGCAGCTGGAAGGTGCGTATGGCCGCATCCTTCTTTCTGAGGAAGAGCAGAAAACTCACCGCATCCTGTTCGACCGCGACGACCTCACAAGGGCCGACCTGACCGCGCGCGCGACGGCAATTTCAAGCTTCATCACGGCAAGGACAATCTCTCCGAATGAGGCCCGCCAGTGGATCGACCTCCCCCCACGCGATGGAGGCGACACCTATGAAAACCCGGCCATCGACGTGGCGAAGCCGGCCAATGACAACAACCCCCAGGAGGGAAACGTTGACAATCAAAGCGACATTCGACGGCAAGGAACGTGAGTTCAAGATCGAACCCAAACACGTGGCAATGTTTGAGGGGGTTCTGGGGCGATCGCTGTTTGCGGTTCTGAAGGAATTCACCGCCGGGCATTGGCGGCTCCACGACCTTGCACTTGTGCTGTCCTTCGCCCTGTACGGCCCGACTGCGGAACTGCGCATGAGGGACGATATGGCGAAGCAAGCTCTCAAGTACGGCATGCCATACTCGGGCATCTTTCCTTACGTGCCGCACCCTGCGGTGATCAACCATCTTCAGGAAGCTGGTCACGGCAACTATGCGGATCTGGCAGCGGAAATTCTCTCCGAAGCTATCTTCAGGGAGGGCAAGACCGATGTCGAATCCTAATATTCTGACGCCGGTTGAGCTCGACACCAAAGCGGTGAAGGAGGATGGCACCTTCTCGGGCTATGCCGCAATCTTCGGCACGAAGGACACTGGTGGGGACATCATCCGCAAGGGCGCCTTCAATGTCTCTCTTGCCAAGATCCCCGCCGGCAAAGTCCGCATGCTCTGGCAGCATGACCGCGACGAACCAATCGGCGTTTGGACCAAGTTCGAAGAAGACGAAATCGGCCTCAAGGCTGAGGGTCGCCTCATCTTGGAAACTGCCAAGGGCCGTGAAGCGCACGCGCTCATGAAGGCGGGCGCGCTGGACGGCCTATCAATCGGCTTCCAGACCATCAACGCCACACGCGACAGCACCAAGTCTGCGCGGGTGCTTGAACAGGTGCTGCTAAAAGAGGTCTCGCTCGTGACCTTCCCCATGCACCCCGACGCCACCGTTTCATCGGTCAAGGCCGCCAACAATTCCGAAATCGCGGCCGCTATTCGCGCCGCCTCCCAATCCATAAAGGACCTCAAATGAACGCTGTACGCAAAGTTGCAAAGCTCGAAACCAAATCTGCTGCCAATGACAACGATATCGACGTCAAGGGCGCAATCGACGACCTCACCAAAGCGGTGAAGGACAAGACCGAAGCCGACACAAAGCTGGTCGACCGGCTTGACAAGATCGAGGCCAAGATGGCCCGTGGCGCCGACAATGACGCCGTCGAAACGAAGTCTGTTGGCCAGCAGTTCATTGAGACTGAAGGCTTCAAGGTCCTCGCCGCGAAACAGTCGAAGGGCAAGGCCGATCTTGAGCTCAAGGCCATCACCACCGGTTCCGCAACCGTTGGCACCGGCACCGACGGCTCCACGTCCCTTGTACCCGCTCACCGCGTTCAGGAGATCATCGGCCCGGCTCGCCGCATGCTCACCATTCGGGACCTTCTTGCTTCGGGCTCCACGACCTCCGGCATCATTCAGTACGTCCGCGAAACCGGCTTCACCAATGCTGCCGCTCCGGTAGCCGAAGGCGCAGCGAAGCCCTATTCGAACCTGACGTTCGAACAGTACACCACCCCGGTTCGCGTTATCGCGCACATGTTCAAGGCGTCGAAACAGATCCTTGAAGATGCGCCCATGCTGGCCAGCTACATCGACACGCGCGCCCGTGAAGGTCTCGCGGACGTCGAAGAAGCGCAGCTGCTCCGCGGTGACGGCACCGGCCAAAACCTTGACGGCCTCATCCCGAATGCAACGGCATTCAACACTGCGCTTGTTGAGGCCGGTGATACCAAGATCGACATTCTGCGCCGCGCCATTCTTCAGGTCCGCCTGGCTGAATATCGCGCCACCGGCATTGTCATGCACCCGTCCGACTGGGCTGACATCGAGCTCATCAAGGAAACCACCGGCGGCTACGTCTGGTCGAACCCGACCATCAACAACGGCCAGAACCTCTGGGGCCTTCCGGTTGTCGACACCACGGTCATGAACGAAGGCGAGTTCATGGTTGGTGCGTTTGCCCGTGCCGCCCAGATCTTCGACCGCTGGCAGGCCCGCGTCGAAGTGTCGACGGAGAACGACAAAGACTTCGAGCTCAACCTAGTTTCGATTCGGGCCGAGGAACGCCTTGCACTGGCGATCTACCGTCCGGAAAGCTTCGTCCACGGCGAATTCGACGTCACGCCGTAAACAAAAAAAGGAGGGGGTGATTTCTCATCCCCTCCTTACTTCAATCTGCCAGCTTTAGAAAATACCAAAATGCTCGATGAGCTTTATAATATAGTATGATACTGCTAGTAATTTGTATATGACGTCAATTAGTAGTTCTAGTCCGTTTCTCATTTTCTTTAATTAAACCTTGTATTAATAATACCATCGCAACTCCATCTAAGAGAAATATGTTGCTTGAATCCGCCCGAGACCACCTCGTTTGGTATCTTTGACTATACTGAATTACGGTGGATTTGTCAAGTAATTGTTAAGGGACCTTTGAATGCCCAATCGCATTACGTCATGCGGGTGCAGCGTGCCCACTGCCCTTGTCCCTGCGGCTAATATCATCGACCGCAATGGCCGGCCTGAAGTGAAGCCGTGCATCATTGTTGGCGAGGCGCAAACCGTGGGCGCCGACATAGATTGTGTGGACGCGAGTGACGTCTATCTGACCTTCCACGTGTGGACCGAAGAGAACACCTTCACCATGTGCAAGTCCATCGCCGGCGAAATGCGGCGCGCGCTCAAACACTTGGGCGGCACTCAGGACGGCTTCCGTTTGGACTTCAGCTATGAGGATTCGCGCTTCCTGCGTGACCCCGGCGGGCTGCTTTCACATGGCGTGGTCACATTTAACGTCACCGCGGAGGACACCGAATGAGGGCTGGCAAACTTGACACCACCATCACCATTCGTGGCGTGACCTATGTCGACGACGGCTACGGTGGCCAGATTGAAGTTGTGGCAGATATTGCCACTGCTCGCGCTCAGATCATTGAAGAAAGCACGGACGAATTTATCCGCAATTACGGCGCCACCACGGAACGCCTGCGGATCTTTCGCACCCGCTGGATTGATGGCGTCGACCTTGAAATGAAGATCAAGCACGACGGGTTGGACTATGACCTGAAACAGATCAAGCCCATTGGCCGCCGACGCGGCCTTGAGCTGCGTTGCGTGAGGGTTGGAGCATGAAGGGCAGGAAGGCTGAAATTCGCGCGGTCAACGGCGCGTTGACCAAAGCCCCACCTGCCCCCGCTTGGCTGCCGCAGCATGCGAAGGACGAATGGCGGCGGATTATGCCCGGCCTCATTGAGAACGGCCGCATCGCGCGCCATGAGCTTTCAACGGTCGAAGACTATTGCCTTTGCGTGGCCCGCAAGCGCGAAGCTGAGGTGGTCCTGCAGAATGACGGGCTCACATATGTGTCACCAACTGGTGAACTAAAGCGCCGTCCCGAAACAACCATCCTTAAAGAAGCGATTGAGGCCAGCCGCCGCCTAGCTGCGGAGCTCGGTCTTACGCCGGCCAGCCGCGATAAGAACAAGGGAGGCGCCGCGATTGAAGACGAAAACGACGCCCTCGCCAGCATCTAGTTATCCTGCCTGGGTATTCGACGACAGCCCTATTCCGGATCCTCACGGTAAAGGGGAGCGGGCAGTCCAATTCCTGAAAGCACTAAGACATCCTAAGAGCGCCTTGGAGGGGCGCTCTTTTCAATTGGACCGGTGGCAGGAGCGCATAATCCGCAAGGTATATGGCGACACGAAGCCTGATGGAACGCGGCGGATTAAAACGGTCTTCGCTCTCATTCCACGCGGCAACCGCAAAACCACCCTTGGCGCTGCGCTGTGCCTGCTTGCTTTAGGTCCAGAGCGCATTCCCGGCTCTCAGGTAGTTTCGGCCGCTGTTGACCGCGACCAGGCGCGCATTGCGCTTGAAGAAATGAAGGGCGTTATCTCGGCGCATCCTAAGCTTGAAGCTGCGTTTCAGGTGCAGGACACAAAAAACCGGATCACGCACAGAAAGAGCGCCGCCTTTTACCGCGCCATGTCCGCCGACGCCGCAACCGCACATGGCCGCACAATCTCGCTAAGGCGAGGGCAGGCGCCGATGGGGCCGATCGCGCCGACAAATGTGCTTATTGCGCTGAATGCACCTACCGCGAGGTTGGCGAGTGCGAAAAGTGCCATTTTATGCTGTCCTTAATTGAACTTGACGTTGCGCTTCTGCGCGTCCCTTACTGACCCCACAACAATGGTCGGGATCTCGGCTTTTAGTTTCTTCAGGCTGGCGTCAATTCTCGCTACAGCGCTGGCATCAGCCCCCCTCGCGTCAATGGTAGGGGAGAAGTTGATGACCGGCGCAATGGACGTGCCGCCGCCCGTGACGGACTTCATATTCGGAATACTGGGAGGCGAAAGCGAAGGCATTGCGCCGACGTAGCCGCCATCAGCGTAGCCCTTCAGGCCGCGTCGCATGGCTTCCATGACGGCAGGGCCACCGGCCTTGCGCACGGTGTCCGCGTCCATGACATACTCGCCCTTGTGCACTACCCCGGCCGGCTGATACTTGCCGCCATCGCCGGTATAGCCGCCTTCAGAATAAAGGCCTCCTGGAGCCGAAGGAAAGCCGCCTCCACCACCCTTAAAGATGTTGAACAGGCCACCACCGCCAGAGCCGCCCATGTTGAACAGGCTATCGAGTCCGCTGTTGATCAGACGGCTGCCAAGGTTCTTCAGGGCGTTGCCTAGCACCTCGGTAGCGCTGGCACCTTCCAGCATGCCGTTGACAATGGTTCCGGCGAAGTCGCGGGCCGCGTCTTTTGCCTCTTCGGCTGCGGCTTGCACTTTTTCGTAGGCGTCAGACTCGCGATAGATAGCGTCTACCTTGTTGGCTATAGCCAGCTGCTCTTCCGTTGTCGCGGCGGCACCGGCCTGCCTGAGGGCGTTCATTTTGGCCTTCTGGGCCTCGGTTTTGCCGATCATGTCGTATTCGAGCTGAAGGTCAGCCAGAAGGTCAGTCACGGCTTTGCGCTCACGCTCCGCTTCACGGGCCGCCTTAGCGCGCGCACTCTCTGCTTTCGGGTCCACCGGCGGCGTGTATTTCGTTGGCGGCGTCCAAGTGTCGCTGCTCTTCGGCGTGAAATTCATCACCGATGGCCGCGATTCCAGTTCCTTGATAAGCGCATTTTCGCGCTCGTTGAGTTGCTGCATTGTGATTTCATGCGTTCCCCGAGCGCGAGCCTTCTGGCGGTCATTCAGCTTGCTGTCGGCAGCGTCGATCGCGGCAAGGGCTTTCGCCACTTCCTGCTTCTGCGCCATGATGTCGTTGATGCCGCCCTGGATCGTTTGGTTTCGCTGCTTCTCAACGGTGCGAAGGCCGTCAATGAAGTCGACCATGCTACCAACCACGGAGACAATCGCGCTTTTAAGCGTGGTGCCAATGGTTCCCGCGATGCTGTTAAACTGCTGGTCGATCTCAGCCGCTTTTCTGATGACGTCATCATCGAGCACGCGTCCGAAGTCACTTGCCGCCTTTATCTGGTCGCGAATGCCGGCCTCGCCTTGCTCAATGAGCGACACCATGCGCTCGCCACCAGTGCCGCCGAAAAGTTCGTCAAAAATGCGAACGCCGGCAGCGGTGTCTTTGAGTTTTCGAGTGCGCTCGATTAGAAGAAGTAAGAGCTCCGATGGATCCTTCAGCCGCTCCTTGACCTCCTGAGGCGTCAATCCGAGACGTGCGAACGCTTCGGCAGCGCTACCCTTTCCAGTAGTAGCGAACTCGTCCGCACGGATGGCCATCTCTTTCAGGCCGTCGGTGATGGAATCGATGGGGATACGTGCTTTTTCCGCGACGTACCGCCACTCTTGAAAAGCCTTGGCTGAAACGCCCGCCATCTTGGCGGCATCACCGATCTCAGCAACGCCCTTGGCGATGTCTCCCAGCTGCATGACAATGCCAGCGCCGCCCGCACCTATAATACCCGCAAACAGGCCAGCAAGGCTCTCCCAACCAACCTGGAAGAATTCGATATGGAGGATTACCATGACCGCCATTAACACCTTCGTTCGCGAAAGCGGTGTCTACTTCGTCGTCGATGGCGCAACTTACCTGCCTGCGATTGGTGGCAATCCGGCAAAGTCCGGACGCATGGCCAAGGTGCACCATATACCGTGGCTTGGTGCTGCCTTCGCTATCACGGGGCCAGTTATGGCGACATTCTGCCACGGCCCCATGATTGGCGACAGTCCAGCCAAAAATTTCGACGAGTTTGCAATGGGCTTTCCCGACCTTCTCAAGCGGGGAGCCGATGACATGCGCAGGGCTGGCCAAGCTCATTTGTTCGGCCCGTGCGAAGTCGTCATTGGTGGGTGGTCAGATGAACGACAGCGCTATGAGGCATACGCGGTCAGCACTGACAGCAGCATATCGAACGGCAAACCGGCCTTCACCCTTCGGCCAGTGACGAAGTACATGCGGCCGTACCCGCCTGCAGCTGTCGGCTTCACGTTCGAACCGGAGAACGCAGCGCGAGACGGGATGCGGATTCTGGAAATGCAGCGGCGCGCGAATGTCGAATCGCCAGACGGCAAGAGTGTCACCGGCGCAATCGGCGCATTCGCTCAGCTTGCACACCTTACCCGCGACGGCATGACGTCAAAGCTTATCGGCATGTTTGAGGATGTAGCCTAAAGGCTTGCCTCGAGGCGTCGGCAGGCGTCGGCAGATGCATTACCTCATAGTCAACCCGTGCAGCGTTTCGCTGTACGGGAGGGCTGCGATTACTTTCGCGGATTGCAGGTATCCGACGGCGGCACCGGCCTTGCAGCCTTCTGAAGGCGTGTTGCTCCTAGCGCAGATCGCTTCGGGCGAATCGATTATCGGGAAGTCCTGCATGCCGTAGACTATTACCGTTCCCTGCCGCGGCAGGAACTCCGATGGCTGGAGCACGAATACCCTTACGCCTGCGGCCCATGCGCCCGCTAAGATTGCCACTATAGCGCCCACGGCAATAATCGACTTCATCATGACCCCCGCTTTAGGGGAGCAAGATGATTGAGGCATTACCGCCGGTCAAGCCCGCCGCTATATTGGTTTATGGACAACCGCTCCACCAACGGCATCAGGATCGCCGCCAATCCTTATACGCACGCCGTCGGGATCAATGAACTCTGCGAAACGCCATTTACCCGGTTCGATCTCATCGCCAATTTCTAAAGCCGTCTGAAGAAGGTGCACCGTGGAAGTCTTCGCGTCTGAACCGTTCTCAATACGCGTGACTGTATTGGCGGTAATACCCGCTTTTTCAGCCAGGTCTCGCACGCCCCAACCAAGTCCGACGCGGGCCATTTTAAGCTGAGTGGCGTTCATTTTTGGTACCCTGTACAAATACATGTTGACACGGTTAATTTCGTGTGGCTTGATGTGTACACAGTACAAATGCAGCGACACAAAAGCAACAAGGAACGCCCGATATGGTTAGCGAGTCCCAAACAGATACGGTTAACGAGTCGTTCATATCCCGCATGACCCGCCTGTACATCGAGCTTGACACGATTGGCAGTCGCGTTGGCACCATGCCCGACGACGCCATGGACCACATAACCGAAGCGGCGGGCATAGTGCGGCGGGCGGTTATTGAAGCACCGGTGAAGACCGAAGCTGACATTGCCGGGAAGTTTCGCTTTGTTGCGATGCTCATTGAGGATCCGCACGGGATCATCTGCGATGAGGAAGAAGCCGCAGCGATCGCGGTTCGCGAATTCTTCAAGTTCCGTGAAGATGAATGGGCCGCGATGCGTGCGGAGGCCCGGTCATGAAGTACACCTTTGACCCTGGCCCACTCGCTCTGGATGACGCCGCTACTTTGCTCGGCGAAGTCCGCAAGGTTGTTCATCTGATATCCATCGCGGCGCAAGGCGCGGACCCTGCGAGCACTGTGGCACTAGGCGCTATATGCGCTACGGCCGATTTAGCGAGTGAAAGGCTTGAGGAGATTGAAGCGCGTCTGGACGTCCTGAGGGAGGTTTGGATGAAGGAGCGCAAGAAGCAATAATTCGGGCATGTATCCGTTCGGGCCTTCTATCCCGACTACGGTAATTGGATGATGCCGGTTCGATCCCGGCCATGCTCTCCACTTTCCCAGCTGGCCTTTCTTCATGGAGGCCAGCCACCTTGCCGCAGCGCGCCCTTGTGGCTGCGCGCGGTCCTTTATCACCACAGGCCAGCGGGGCTTTCCGCCACCAACGGTTCCGGCCACCTAGACACGCAGCCGCCCGCTGGCCGTTAATTCCACAACTGAGGAGAGACGACAATGAAAAGCATGCAAATGCCAATTCCAGATGACGCGTGCGGCAAAGCTGGCGCCTTTTTCAACGTCTTTATGACGGACGCATTCGGCGCGGTGACGTGGTGCGCCACGTTCGAAGGTGCTGGCGGCTTCGAGGACGCGATAGATGTAGCTGATGACATGGCCCGCACGCACAAGACACAAGCGTGGGTCATGCCTGCCTTCTACACCATGGACGGCAGGGAAAGCGAAGAAGACCAAGGATCGACTACTGGCAAAATTTGCCACAACTGAATTACCAACCGCCACCACAACGCCTACGAGGCCCGCCAGAATCACCAACTGGCGGGTTTTCGCTATTTGGACCATATATCCACAGCGGAAAAACGCGCCGACCAAGTTATGGCAAGCGGCAAAAAAAGCCAAATTATGCAATGAAAACAAGGGTCATGGCGGAGAGGATGGGATTCGAACCCACGATACGCTTTTGACGTATACTCCCTTAGCAGGGGAGCGCCTTCGACCACTCGGCCACCTCTCCGGTGCGGCCTGATTATTGCGTAAGAAAAATGATTGCAAGGCTTTTTCGCCAAGAAGCCAAAAAACCTGTTGGCCAAATAAACCGCGGGTCAAACTTTACGCCCGGTTGCGGAACTTCTTCAGGGCCCGCACGTTTCCGCATCGGTAACAAAAGAGGTGTTCTAATGGCTCAGACCAAACTGAATGTTGTCGAAGACACGATCGAAAACCAGATTGCAGAACTGCGTTCGCAGATCGCATCCCTGTCCAAATCCGTTTCCGCCCGTGCGGAAGGTGTTGGCGAGGATGCATCGGAATTTCTAGATGAGGCGCGCGGCCGCGTTCGCAAGGCGGCGCATAATGTCCGGGCGCAGGGCCAGAATGTCGTGGAAGCCGTGAAGGAAAATCCAGGCACCGCCACTTCCCTGCTGACGATCGTCGGCGCACTCGGTTTCGCGATCGGTTATGCGGTGGGCACGAGCACGCAGCAGAGTTCGTCGAACAGCAGCCTTTATCGCTGGCGCTGATGACGAACGGGCATTAAATCAAGGCAAGGCGGGTTTGCCCGCCTTGCCTTTATGCATTGGTGAAAAAAGCAGGAATGAAGGGGGCGAATATGCGGTTCAGCGACGATCTTGAGGCAGCATTGTCTGATTTTGCAAGGGATCACGGCATCGATAGGGACGAGGCAATCCAGCGCATCGTCCGCTCCGCCCTCATCAATGGCGGTTATCTCGCCTCCGGCGAGGAAGGTATTCCGCCGGAGAAGCTGAACGCCAGTAACGACGATTGATCAATATCCTGATCCGGACGGCGTCACTGCCGGCCCACCCTTGTAGCGGGCGGAAAGCGCACGCAGCGTATTGGCGAGTTCCGTGACATCGGCTCCCACGGCGACGAACGACGCGCCGAGTTCAAGATAACGGCGATTATAGGTTTCATTGAAGGTGAGGATGCCGGCGGCCTTGCCAGCCGCGACGATTTTCACGATCGCCGCTTCGATAACCGCCTGCACCGCCGCTTCGTCAATCCTTCCCAGATAACCCATGTCCGCGGCCAGATCCGCCGGGCCGATGAAGACGCCATCCACGCCGTCCACCGCAAGAATATTGTCGAGATCTTCGATTGCCGCGCGGGTTTCCGCCTGCACCAGCAGGCAGACGCTGGCCGAGGCGCTGTCGGCATAATCCGTTATCGTATTAAAAGCGGAAGCGCGGGCGACGGCCGCTCCCATGCCGCGAATGCCGCGCGGCGGGTAATGCATGGCGCTGACGAGAGCTTCCGCCTGTGCCGCTGAATCGACCATGGGCACAAGAAGCGTGCGGGCGCCAGCATCCAGAAGCTGCTTGATCATCCAGCTCTCGCCGACAGGCACACGCACCACCGGCTCGGCGACAGAGGTGGCAAGCGCGCGCAGCTGGTCGATGATGCTGCGCAGGTCGTTCGGCCCGTGCTCACCGTCGATCACCAGCCAGTCGAAGCCAGCCGTTCCGGCGATTTCCGCCGTAATGGCCTCGCCCATGTCGAGCCACAGGCCAATCTGCGGCTTGCCGGCATGAATGGCGGTTTTGAAACGGTTTTCGGCAGCGGGCATGATATCCTCAGGAGAGCAGTAATTTCAGATCGGCGGACGGATCCGCCAGGATTGTGCGGTCGGGTTGGGCGGCTGTATCGAGCAGTTTCTTACCCGCAACATAGGCCTTGGCGTCATTGACGGCATCGACAGCCACGAAGCGGCCATCACGGAAATACCAGATGGACCAGCTGCCTTCCCTTGCGCCGGGCCTCAAAATCGTCTCGTCGTAACCGAGATTGAAGCCGGCGATCTGCAGCTTCACATCGTACTGATCCGACCAGAACCAGGGTTTCGCGTCGTATACCGCTTCCATGCCGGCGAGTACGGCGGCAGCCGCCTCAGCCTGATCGACCGCGTTCTGGACCGATTCGATCCTCACCTGCTGGCCGCGCCAGGGCAGGAGCGCGCAATCGCCCACCGCATGAATGGCGGGGTCGGATGTGCGGGTATATTCGTCAACCACGATGCCGTTACCAACATCGAGACCCGATTCGCGGGCAAGCCGGTCGTTCGGTGTCACGCCGATGCCGACGATGACGAAATCCACGTCGATCGTTGAACCATCCGAAAGTTCGGCCGCGGCAACACGCCCGTCCATGCCGACGAGGCGCACGAGGCCGGTTTTTTCGCGGATGGAAACGCCCTGGGCCTGATGAATGCCGCGCATGATATCCGCAGTTTCCTTCGCCGCCACGCGCTGGAGAATACGGTCGGCCATTTCGATCAGCGTCACCTCGAGGCCAAGCTTGCGGGCAACGGCGGCAGCTTCAAGGCCAATATAACCGCCGCCAATGACCAGCAGCCTGCGGCCCGGCTTCATCTCCTCCGTCAAGCGGTCGGCGTCGCGCCTGTCACGGACGGTAAGCACGCCGTCGAGATCGCCACCGATGCTGGCGGGCAGCAGCCGGGGCGCGGCCCCGGTCGCAAGAACCAGCCGGTCATAAGAAAGCGTACTGCCATCCTGCATGCGCACGGTCTTGCCGGCGCGGTCTATCTCCTCCACCCAGGTGGAAAGCCGGATATCGACATTGTTTTCGGCATACCATTCTTCCGGGCGGAACATCAGCCGGTCAAAACTCATCTCGCCGAGAAGGTATTTTTTGGAGAGCGGCGGCCGCTGATAGGGGTAGGCATCTTCCGAGCCTATGATGGTGATGGTACGCTCGTCCTTCAGCGCCCGGAGCTTCGACGCCAGCGCAAAAGCGGCCTGCCCCGCCCCGACGATTACCAGCCTTCCAGTCACTTTCCACTCCCAGGACAATCACAGCCGGCCGATGACGCCCGAGGCTGTGAAGCGATATTGCGCGATCAGGCGTAACGCCAAGTACGGCCGGCGTCAACCGCACGAGGCTCCAGCCCTGTGCAAGCGTGCCCGATTATCAAAACGGGCGCCCGCCTTCTGCAACCAGTCGAGATAATGTGCGTTGTAAACAGGCGAAACACGGGTTGCGTACACAAAGCTGGCCCATGTCGATACGGACTAGAGACAATTGCGGATATTTCCTTCACGCCCTGGCAAGGAAGCCGCGTTAAAATCAGACGGAAGAGGCAATCCGGGAGGTTGTCATGGCTCTACATATGGATATCGGTCAAAACGTCCCGCAGGACGAGATGTATGAGAAATTTCAGATCGACCGGCCCGGCAAGATCACCTTCATAGGGCACCACCTGAGCGCCAAGGACACCATGCGCTGCCTGGTGCGCACCATTTCGCTCTACGGCGCGGAGCTGGATGTCAGTGCCGATCTGGAAATGCCGGTCAACTTCTATCTGGAAATTCTCGGTATCCGCGACGAAATCGGCTGCACGCTGATCCGCCGGGAAGAGGAAAAAGTGACGATCGGCTTCAACATGCTGATCGATGCCGAATTTCTGCACCATGTCCGCCGGCTGAGCTTCGAGACCAGCGTCTGAGCAGCACCCGCGCGTAAGCCCGCCGATCTTTGCGTTGTGCCGTGGCGAACCAAAAATCTGTTGCCAAACGCTCATCTAACCCCCGGGCGCGGCTTGCGTCCGGTTTTTTTGCACCTATTGTGAGCCGGGTTTTCAAACACAGGTCCCGGAACTTCTGTCAATGTCCGCTTTTTCACGCCTCACGCCGCTTGCCGCTTCGCTTCCCTCCACCGTTCCCTTCGTCGGCCCGGAGGCCATAGAAAGGAACCGCGGTTTGAAGGTGGAGGCGCGAATCGGTGCAAACGAAAGCGGCTTCGGCCCCGCCCCATCAGTGCTTCTGGCGATGCGCGATGCGGCGGCTGAAACCTGGATGTATAGCGATCCGGAAAATTTCGAGCTGAAGGAAGCGCTTGCCATCCACCACGGGGTTTCGCGCGGCAACATCGCCATAGGCGGCGGAGTGGACGGATTGCTCGGTGAAATCGCCAGGCTGATCGTGGAACCAGGCACGCCTGTTGTCACCTCTTTGGGAGGCTACCCCACCTTCAATTATCACGTGAACGGTTTTGGCGGAAAACTGGTGACCACGCCCTATGTAGACGACCACGAAAACCTCGACGGGCTTCTCGACCTCGTTCACAGAGAAAACGCGCCGCTCGTCTATTTCGCCAATCCGGACAATCCCATGGGAAGCTGGTGGGATGCGAGCGAGGTGGTGGCATTTGCCCGTGCGTTGCCGGAGACCTGCCTGCTCATTCTGGACGAGGCCTATTGCGAAACCGCTCCCGCGAGCGCGGTGCCCGCTATCGACGCGCTGATCGGCCAGCCCAATATACTGCGCATGCGCACCTTCTCCAAAGCCTACGGGCTCGCTGGCGCCCGCGTGGGTTACGCCATCGGTACACTTGGCAATGTCGAAGCCTTCGACAAGATCCGCAACCATTTCGGCATGGCGCGTATTTCTATCGCCGGCGCTTTGGCAGCGCTCAAGGACCAGGCCTATCTGCACGAGGTGGTTGGCAAGATTTCCGAGGCACGGGCTCGTATTTCCGCTGTCGCCCGCAATAACGGTCTTTCACCGCTGCCCTCCGCTACCAATTTCGTTACCATCGATTGCCACCGCGACGGCGCCTATGCGCGCGCCATCGTTGACGGGCTGATGGACCATGGGGTCTTCATCCGCATGCCGGGCGTGGCCCCTCTTAACCGTTGCATCCGCGTGAGCGTTGGGCCGGGTGACAAGCTCGATCTGTTCGAGCAGGCATTGCCGAAGGTTCTCAAGGCAGTCGGGTAAGCTCCCAACCCACCCTCATTCCTGTGTTCGTCACAGGAATGAGGGTTGGAAAGTACCGCGCACTACACGCATCGAATCAACATCCTCCCGCAAGTCCCTGCGCGAGAATCATTTTCCGGCGAAGACACATTGCAGAACATAAGAAAACCGCGCCGGCCTTGTTCCTGCCGGTCGCGGTTCGATGTGTCAGCGCAAAAGCTTCGTTTCGGAGCCCTCGCCGCGTTCCCCTTCGGGTTTTACTTTCGTTTGGGCCGGTCGTCGGGACTGGAGGGAACCGGACCGGCAATCTCATGCGTCGCGGAGATGGATCAGTGCATCGTCATCCAGTCGCGGGCGGCGCGAAGGGCTTCGGCCAGTTCCGCTTTCGTCATGTTGCGGGCGAGATCCGCACGGAGAGAAGCCGCTCTTTCCGATCCGCGGATCGCGGCGATGTTAAGCCATTTGTGGGCCGCGATCAGGTCCACCTTGCAGCCCCGGCCGGTCGCATAGACCAGGCCGAGATTGCAAAGGGTGTCGGCGCGGGTTTCGCCACCGGCAGCCATTTCGATATCACTGATGTCAAAGCGTGCCATTGTTTTAATCCCTGTCGTTCTACCTGTTTTCATCGTGCGCCTTCTTGCCGAGGCGTCTTCCGGACTGCCGTCTTTTGCGGCTTTTTTGTCCTTCCGTCCGGCAGGTTTTCCCTGCGCTTTTGATGAGTTCACTATGCCACGAGGCTTTCAACGCTCGCTTAAAAGGCATGATTAATGTGCCGCAAACAAACTGCAAACGATTGGTAAAATTGGGTTTTTGTTAAATATCATTGCCTGCGGAAATTAAGGACTTTCCGATGAATTTTACGAAAGCTTTACAATTGGATTTAAACCCTTCCTTCACCACGATAAGAACCGAGATTTTCGAAACTGCTCTCCTTCGCCCTTCCCGCGCGCCAACGCTGCACCGGCACCGCAAATTTCTGTTTCCTTTTACGTGAACGTCAAATACTATCCGCCCTGCCTGTCACGAGGATGAAACGGGCATGGAATGGCGCGGTGGGAGGAGCAATCGTTGCACCGCACGGCGGCCGCCGGCCAGAGATGGTGGAGGCATGCTGAAGGGAGTTTGATCTGCGCATCGCGTCCTTGGCCGCTCCGGCCTGGGAAAAGCCTGCGCGAATTTCGGGAGGAATTTCATGAAGCTTATGATGACGATTGCTGCTGCCCTGTTGATGAGCGGCAATATTGCCTTTGCCGCCGAGGCGATCGAAGGCAACTGGAAGACGGCCAGCGGCGAAACCGCCGTGATCGGCCCCTGCGGCGGCGCTTTCTGCGTGACGCTGAAGACCGGCAAGCATGCCGGAAAACAGATCGGCAAGCTTTCGGGAAAGGGAAACAGCTACTCGGGTGAGATCACCGATCCCGCCAATGACAAGACCTATAGCGGCTCCGGCACCGTTTCGGGGAATTCGCTGAGCATGAAGGGTTGCGTGCTGAAGGTCCTGTGCAAATCGCAGACCTGGACACGGCTGTAATACAGGGAACGGCAGGCGGGCTTTTGTTCCCCAGCCTGCCGTCTCGCGACGCAGAGCGCGGTGGCTGCCAGGAATCGCGCGCAGGCTGCGAACAGACGTCGCATGGAAACCATATATCCGTTTATTATCGCTGCATCCGATGCCAATGAGAGCAACGATATGCGCCCCACCCTTTCGACAATTCTGATCGCGGGCACCTCGCATGTCGGCAAAAGCACGCTGGCCGGCCTGCTCAGCGAAAGGCTGCGCTGCGAGGCGATATCGACCGACAGTCTCGCCCGCCATCCGGGGAGGCCATGGCCGGGTATTCCGGTGCCGGTTGAGGAATATTACACACAGCTGTCGGCGGATACGATCCACTGGTTTCTCAAGGTCCATCACCAGAACATCTGGCCGCTGATCCGCGCGATGATTGACAGAAGATCCGGCACAGGGACTACGACGATCTTCGAGGGCGCCGCCCTGCGACCGGAGTTCATATCGCCTCTCCTCGACAGCACGGTGGCGGGCGTATTTCTTCATGCCGACAATGATTTTCTTCTCGAAAGAATGCGCTCTGAAGCACGCTACCAAGATGCAAAGGCGAAGAGGCAGCGGATCATGGACGCCTTCATCGAACGCTCGCTACGTGAGAACACCGAGATGCTGGCATCCGCGCAGGAACACCGGGTGCCAATTGTCGACGTGACCCAAGGTGAAGAATTGGAGAAACTGCTAACCGATCTTGCGCCAGGCGCGGACATCCCTATGTCCTGAAGCTGGACATGCGCACCACTGCGGCATCAATCCGCCATGTCACCGCCCGTTAACATCCCTGAACACCATATGAACCGGGGCCTCAGGGTCCGTTCAGTCCGACTATGGCAAAACTCTGTCCATCAACTCCGATAAAGGGGAATGGACATGACAAAGCTGATCAGCCGACTGGCAATCTTCGCGTTTCTCATGGCGATCTTCGCCATGTCCTTCGCCTCGCTCGTCGTTAATCCGAACCGCAGTTTCCAGCGCGTGAATGCCGGTGCGGCAATCGCCTGCCAGCACGGCCCGGCGCCCGCCGCCAATTGCCCCGTCGTATTGTGAGGACCGGCCAATGACCACCAGTTTTTCCAACGGCCTGTTCTCCGCACTGCGGCTGATGCTGATGGCCTCGATCTTTCTCGGCCCGGTGGCCGGACTTGCGGTTTACAAGGCCGATCCCCGCCCCGCCTCCAAAGGCGCCGGCTTCGTGCTGCTGATGAGCCTGCAGCGCGGCGCGCTCGGCTGAGTTTCTGCCGCGCCAGCATTGTCCGGCTGCATTTTCGCGTTTCTTTTCAGTTTCTTCGTATTTCTGTCGCTTGCCTGTCGAAATTGGCCTCTTATAATGGGCCATGACAATAGCAAAACCAACGATTCCGCCCCTTACCTTCATCAGTCCAGAGCCTTTCGCGCCGCAGACATTCACGGACCCGAAAGAAGCTGTTGCGGCTTTGAGCGCGCTCTACGAACGCAACACGGCGTTCCTGATCAATTCCTTCACAGACCTTGCCAAGGGCGCGCCGATTGCCGGGCGTTACCGCGCCTGCTACCCGCAGGTCAGCCTCGAGACCGCCACTTTCGGCCATGTCGATTCCCGCCTTTCCTATGGCCACGTAACCGCGCCCGGCGTCTATACGACAACGATCACACGGCCTGAGCTTTTCCGGCACTATCTCAAGGAACAGCTGGGGCTTCTTATGAAGAACCACGGCGTTCCGGTCACGGTGTCGGAATCGGCTACGCCCATTCCGCTGCATTTCGCTTTCGGCGAAGGCGCGTATGTAGAGGCGGCGGCGGCTTCGTCGCTGTCAGACGTGCCGCTGCGTGATCTCTTCGATACGCCCGATCTCAACAATACCGACGATCTCATCGCCAATGGCGAATATGATCAGGTGCCGGGCGAGCCGGCGCCGCTTGCGCCCTTTACGGCGCAGCGCATCGATTATTCGCTGGCGCGCCTCAGCCATTATACGGCGACGAGCGCCAGCCATTTCCAGAACTTCGTGCTGTTCACCAACTACCAGTTCTATATCGACGAATTCGCTGCCTGGGCGAGGCAGATGATGAAGAATGGCGGCGAGGGTTACACGGCCTTTGTGGAGCCGGGCAACATCATCACCCATGCGGGTTCAGATAAGCCCGAGACGGACGCGGTGCTGGCCCGACTGCCGCAGATGCCGGCCTATCACCTGAAGAAAAAAGGACATGCCGGCATTACGCTCGTCAATATCGGCGTCGGCCCCTCCAACGCCAAGACGATCACCGATCACATCGCCGTGCTGCGCCCGCATGCCTGGCTGATGGTCGGCCACTGCGCCGGGCTGCGCAACAGCCAGCGGTTGGGCGACTATGTTCTGGCCCACGCCTATGTGCGCGAGGACCACGTGCTTGACGACGACCTTCCGGTGTGGGTGCCTATCCCGGCGCTTGCCGAAGTGCAGCTGGCGCTGGAAGGTGCAGTCGCCGAAGTCACGGGTTACGAGGGCTTCGAACTGAAGCGCATCATGCGCACCGGCACCGTCGCTACCATCGACAACCGCAACTGGGAGCTCCGTGATCAGGCCGGTCCCGTCAAGCGCCTGTCGCAGTCCCGCGCCATCGCGCTTGACATGGAATCCGCCACCATAGCGGCCAACGGCTTCCGCTTCCGTGTGCCCTACGGCACTCTGCTGTGCGTTTCCGACAAGCCACTGCATGGCGAATTGAAGCTGCCAGGCATGGCGACGGAATTTTACCGCACCCAGGTCGCCCAGCATCTGCAGATCGGCATCCGCGCCGTGCAGAAGCTTGCCGCCATGCCGACGGAAACGCTGCACTCGCGCAAGCTCAGAAGCTTCTACGAGACGGCGTTCCAGTAAAAAGAGATATCGCAGAAGCATGCCTTGGTGTATGATTTTGAAAATCGATACACCAAGGATTATCCATGCGTACGAATATTGATCTTGATGACGCCTTGATCGCCGAAGCGATGGAAATTACCGGCCTTTCGACAAAAAAGGCGACGGTGGAGAAGGCGTTGCGCGATCTTGTAGAGAATCTCGGACGACGCAAAGCGCTGGAAGAACTGAGAGGCATCGGCTGGAGTGGTAATCTGGACGATGTGCGCCGTAGCTGGAGCGTGGACGACATCGAAGCGCAAGACGCCGCGGAATGATAGTCGTCGATACTTCTGTCTGGATTGACTGGTTTCAGAATAAATCCACCCGCCAAGGTAGGATGCTAAATGATATCGGCGATCTGACCGACGTCATCATCGGCGACATTATTCTCCTCGAAATCCTGCAGGGCGAACGCAACGACGATCGGGCGGCGGCGATACATGACCGGTTAAAGCGCTTCGGTTTTGTCTCGATGCTCACGCCAGAACTTGCCGTGAAATCCGCCGCTAACTATCGGAAACTTCGAAGCGTTGGGAAAACCGTGCGTAAAACTCCCGACCTCATCATCGGCACCTACTGTATTGAGCACGGCCATAAGCTGCTGCAAAACGACCGAGACTTTCAGCCGATGGCCGATCATCTCGGTCTGCAACTGGCATGAGTCTCAAACCACCTTCACGGTCCCCTCCACCCGCACCGGAAAATTCACCGACCGCGCGATGAAGCACTTGTCGTGCGCGTCATGGTGCAGCGCATCCGCCCGGGCGGGATCGCCCTTCGAGATGGTGATGACCGGTTTCAGCACCACTTCGCTGAACTGCCCGGCGCCATCCTTTTCCATGACGAGCGTGCCTTCGGCATCGTCGACATAGTCTTCGACGATGATGCCGTTGACCGAGCAGAAATGCAGGTACCAGAGCTTGTGGCAGGCCGAGAGCGAAGCGACCAGCAGGTCTTCAGGATTCCAGCGGGCGGGATCGCCACGGAAGGCAGGATCGGACGAGCCGGCTATATCAGCCTTTCCCTCGGTGGAAATTGTGTAGTCGCGTTCGTAGTCGCGATAGCCCGACGTGCCCTTGCCACGATTACCCGTCCACGTCACCTTCACGGCGTAATGGTGTTCCTGTCCTGCCATTTCAGTCCTCCCTTGGCATCTCTTTTCGCATTCTTTAACGGAAAACCGGTGTCCACTTTCCCTAGAAATGCTCGCGCGTATCACGCAGGTGGTCGAGCCCCTTGCGCAACGTCTCTATGATCTCATCCACTTCCGAACGGCTGATGGTCAGCGCCGGCGAAGCCAGCATTCGGTCGCCCGTTGCGCGCATGACGAGGCCGTTTGCAAGGCAATGATTGCGCACCGTTATACCAACATCGTCCGGCTTGCCGAAGCGTCTGCGGGTCGCCTTGTCCGCCGTGATCTGCAGTCCACCCATCAAGCCGACATTGACGGCTTCGCCCACCAGTTCGTGGTCCTCAAGGCTTTTCCAGCCCTCGGAAAAATAAGGGCCGATATCGTCGCGCACCCGCTCCACCAGACCCTCCGCTTCGATGATGCGAAGGTTTTCCAGCGCGGCGGCGGCGCAGACGGGATGTCCGGAATAGGTGAAGCCGTGGTTGAAATCACCGACCTCGGACAACATCACTTCTGCCACCCGATCCGACACGACCACGCCGCCAATCGGCAGATAACCCGAGGACAGGCCCTTGGCGATGGGGGCAAAGTCCGGCTCCACGCCGAAATACTGGTAGCCGAACCAGGAGCCCAGGCGACCGAAACCGCAGATCACCTCGTCTGACACCAGAAGAATATTGCGCGCCTTGCAGATACGGGCGATTTCCGGCCAGTAGGTCTCCGGCGGTACAATGACGCCACCGGCTCCCTGAATCGGTTCGGCCACGAAAGCAGCAACGTTTTCCTCGCCCAATTCGTCGATTTTCTCATTGAGTTCGCGAGCCACCTTCAGGCCGAATTCGGCCGGAGAAAGATCGCCACCCTCGGCATACCAATAGGGCTGGCCAACATGGGCGACGCCATCGATGGGCAGGCTGCCCTGCTCGTGCATCCACTTCATGCCACCCAGCGAGGCCCCGGCCACCGTCGAGCCGTGGTAGCCGTTGCGGCGGGCGATAACCTTCGTCTTCGCGGGATGGCCGAGGGCCTTCCAGTAGACCCGCGCCATGCGGAACCAGGTATCGGTGGCTTCCGAGCCGGAATTGGTAAAGAACACGTGGTTCATGCCAGGCCCGGCGTGCAAAGCGATCTTCTGCGCCAGCAGCGTCGCGGGCGGCGTGGTGGTGCCGAAAAACGCGTTGTAATAGGGGAGCTCGTTCATCTGACGCCGTACTGCATCGGCGATCTCGCGGCGTCCGTAACCGATATTCACACACCAGAGGCCGGCGAAGGCGTCGAGATATTTCCTGCCGGTGCTGTCGTAGATGAACACCCCTTCCGCGCGCTCGATGATGCGGGTGCCGGCGGCGTTGAGCTTGCCCATGTCTGAAAAGGGATGGAGATGATGGGCGGCATCGATGGCAGCAAGGTTGGAGAGGGGGTTGGAGATTTCATTCATAACAGATCGCACTCCCATAGAAGCGACAGCGCGCACGCCATCGCACCCGCCGACCATGGCCGGGCGGCTTCGATTTGGCAAGACTGGAGGTTTTCAGGGCTAGGGAGGATACGGCATCGCCGCCTGTTTTTCTCCCCGCCGGCAGAAGAACAGGCGGCGATGGCCTAATTCACAGTCGGTTTGCGCTAAGCGAAGAACGCCCGCCCCACCAGCACCTTCAACTCGCCGGCGTGCACTTCCAGCGCCACGTCGCGTTCCATCGGCAGCAGCTCGCCATCGATGACGCAGCGGACATCATGGCGTTTCTTGGGAAAATGCAGCTCCACATCCGTCACGGTCATGGCTGTCACGGCGGCATTCTGCTTGAACTTGCCGCGCAGAATATCCAGGGCGAGTCTGGCGACACCGGACGGCCGTAACGGATCGGTGAGATAAAAACCCAGATGGCCGCCGGAGACGTTATCCGCCACCAGCAGCGAATTCTGGCCGAATTCATTGTTGGAGACGGAAATGGCGGATACCTTTCGATGCTGCGTCCGGCCATCAACGGTGTATTCCACCTCGAAGACAGGCGGGTTGAGGATGACGCTGATGGCGGCGCGGATGCTCGCCTTGATCTTGCCGAGACGGGAGGCAAAGGCGAGATTGTTTCGATAGCGCACCATGCGCGAATGCAGGCCCGCGGAAAACTGGTGGACAAAGAGGCGGCCATTGGCGCTGGCGATGTCGACACTGGCAATCTCGCCATTCGCCAGCGTTTCCAGCGCCTGACGAATGTCGAGCGGCAGCTTCAGCGAGCGGGCGAAGAGGTTCATGGTGCCGGCCGGCACGATGCCGAGCGCGATGCCCTGTTTCCAGGCAATGCCGGCAGCCGCCGAAATGGTGCCATCTCCGCCGCCGGCAATGATGCCTTCAATGCCCGGCTCCTCGGCGGCGCGTGCCATTTCCTCGACGACGTCCTTTCCGGAGACAAGACGGCAATCGATCACGTGTCCGGCCCGGGTGAAGACCTCGCGGGCATGATCACAATAGGCTTCCATGTCGGTGGTGCGAAATGTGCCGCCGTCACGATTGAAAATTGCAATGAGCTTCATGTTTCCAACCCGGTCCCGTAACATTCGCAGCCGCGCGTAAATGCCTGGCCTTATATAGAGTTCCGAACACCATCGCGTGAAGATCGTCTTTTGCCGAGAATCGCTCTACCGCAACGCATCATTTCATGTTAGAGGTCACTTAAGGTCATTTTCATGACCGCGCATCTCCAGTCAGGGCAGACCGCTCCCATACGGTCTTGCCCTTTTTTCTGTGGGCCCTTCCCGCTTTTCAGGTCACGATGAGCCATTCGAACATCTCCGAAACCCGCCCTGGCGGGGAGAATGAAACCGTTTACACGGCTGCGCCTGCCGTGGTCCTCTCCCCACTTGCCGTTGCGCTTATAGAGCTGGCGCTGGCTGCCGGCGGTTTTGGCATCGGTACCGGCGAATTCGCCATCATGGGCCTTTTGCCCGACGTCGCCTCGACCTATGGCGTCACGGTGCCGGAAGCGGGTTATGTCATCACCGCCTATGCGCTGGGCGTCGTCATTGGCGCGCCGATCATCGCGGTTCTCGCCGCGCGCATCACGCGCCGCACATTGCTTCTCAGTCTGATGGGACTTTTTGCGGCTGGAAACATCCTGAGCGCCGTCGCGCCGGATTTTGTGAGCTTCACCATTCTGCGCTTCATCACCGGCCTGCCACATGGGGCCTATTTTGGCGTTGCGGCGCTCGTGGCGGCCTCGATGGCGCCAATCCACAAGCGCGCCCGCGCTGTTGGCCGCGTCATGCTCGGCCTCACCATCGCCACCCTGCTCGGCACTCCGCTCGCCACCTTCTTCGGCCAGCTGCTGTCCTGGCGCGCGGCTTTCATGCTTGTCGGCGGCATCGCACTTCTGACGGTGGCCCTGCTTTGGCTGTTCCAGCCGCGTGACAGGGTGGAAGAAGGCGCCAGCGTATGGCGCGAACTCGGCGCCTTCCGCCGCGTACAGGTATGGCTGACGCTCGCCATTGCCGCCGTCGGCTTTGGCGGCATGTTCTCGGTCTTCAGCTATATCGCGAAGACCACGACTGACGTGGCGATGATGCCGGTTTCCACGGTCTCCATGGTGCTGGCGCTGTTCGGCATCGGCATGAATGTCGGCAATGTCGTCGGCTCACGGCTGGCCGATATCTCGCTCAACGGCACGATTGGCGGCATGCTCGCCTTCAACGTGGTGGTCATGGCTGTTTTCGGCATGACGGCGCAGGATCCCTTCATGCTCTGCCTTTGCGTCTTCCTGATCGGCTGCGGTTTTGCCGCCTGCCCGGCCGTACAGACGCGGCTGATGGATGTGGCGCAGGATGCGCAGACGCTGGCTGCCGCCTCGAACCATTCCGCATTCAACATCGCCAATGCGCTTGGCGCCTGGCTCGGCGGCCTCGTCATAGCCATGGGCTTCGGTTACGCCTCGACGGGTTATGTGGGCGCCGTTCTTTCCCTACTCGGGCTTGGCGTTTTTCTTGTTTCCATCACGGTAGAGCGGCGTCAAAAGGCGGCTTGACCCGGCCCTTTCGAAGCTTACGGAAAATTCACAATCGGGCGCTTGACTCTTTCCGGTTTCAGGCGCAACACGGCCTTACGCGCATGCCTTGGGCACGGCGCGGATTTCAACGGAGCATCATTAGATGTCTAGCGACAGTAGCAGTCGATTGCCTTTGCCGAGACCGGCGAACGTGAACTGATCCGACCGCTGTCGGCTCACCACCGCGTTCGCCGTGATCGGCGAATCGACGGAAAGGTGAGCAATCATGAACTTCCACAACCTCTCCCAGAGGGCCAGCAAGGCCGCACGCCTTCTTCGTAGCGGAAATGCCGGCTCCACCACCATTGCCGAACGCGTCGAGCACCTCAACACGCTGGATGTCGGCGCCGCCGCAGCCGCCCTTCTCGCCATGCCGCAGGCAAAGGCCGTCGCCATTCTCGACCGGCCGGAACTGCATGGTGCCGCCGCGATCATAGCCGATATTCCGGTCGAACAGGCCGCGCGCCTCGTCAACCTGATGTCGGACGACCGCGTGGCCGACGTCATGGCGGAAATGGCCGAAGAGCCGCGCGCCAAGCTGTTTGCCCGGCTGGACCGCACCACGGCGCTCTCCATCAAGCACCTGATGGGTTACCCGCCGCGCACGGCCGGCTCGATCATGACCACGGAATTTGTTAGCGTGCCGGACAATTGGACGGTGGAACAGACCCTTTCGCACATCCGCGTCGTCGAGCGCTCGCGTGAAACGGTCTATGCCATCTATGTGCTGGCCGAGGACGGGACGCTAACCACCGTCGTGACGCTGCGCCGCCTTTTGACCGGCGAAGCGGGCGCCTCCATTCTTTCGGTCGCATCCAAGGAAGGCATTGTCTGTGCGAGCCCCCTGATGTCACAGGAGGATGTCGCCCGGCTGATCCGCAAGCACGACCTTCTGGCGCTGCCCGTCGTGGATGACCGCTCGCATATTCTCGGCATCGTCACCGTTGACGACGTGATCGACACCATGATCGCCGATACCACGGAAGACGCCCACAAGTTCGGTGGTATGGAGGCGCTGGGTAAGCCCTACATGACGATCGGCTTTCCGGACATGATCCGCAAGCGCGCCGGCTGGCTCGCAGCACTGTTCCTCGGAGAAATGCTGACGGCCAGCGCCATGCAGCATTTCGAAGGCGAGCTGGAAAAGGCCGTGGTGCTGACGCTGTTCATTCCGCTCATCATGTCTTCGGGCGGCAACTCCGGTTCGCAGGCCACCTCGCTCATCATCCGGGCGCTGGCGCTGGGCGAACTGAAGCTTTCCGACTGGTGGCGGGTGCTGCTTCGGGAAATCCCGACGGGCCTGACGCTCGGCTGCATTCTGGGCGCCATCGGCTTCCTGCGGCTCACGGTCTGGCAGCAGGCTGGCTTCTACGACTACGGTGAGCACTGGCTGCTCGTTGGTGCCACGGTTTTTGCGGCCCTCGTCGGTATCGTCACTTTCGGTTCGCTCGCCGGCTCCATGCTGCCCTTCGTGCTGCAGCGTCTGCGGCTTGATCCCGCCAGCGCTTCGGCCCCCTTCGTCGCCACGCTGGTGGATGTCAGCGGTCTCGTCATCTACTTCTCGGTGGCGCTGGTGATCTTGAGCGGTACGTTGCTTTGAAAGACGAAAGGCCCGTTCGAAAGAGCGGGCCTTCTACATTTCGCGGCACGTCATAATCTCTCCCCGTCATGCCGGACTTGATCCGGCATCCAGCCACGGCGCGTCTGCGCCGTGAGAAGAGTCTTTTGCGATCAATGACTTGATCGCGCTGGACCCCGGATCTAGTCCGGGGTGACGGCGTGCGGATGATGCAACTCTGCCAAAAGTATGGTTCCTGGAAATCCCCTCACCCACCCGCGTTGATCACGCCCGTTCCCAGCAGCCCCAAAAGAATGAAGCCGATGACCACGCGGTACCAGACGAAGGGCATGTAGCTTTTGGTCGAAACCAGCTTCAGGAAAACGACGATAACGGCGTAACCGACAATGAAGGCGATCAGGGTCGCGAGGCCTGTCGGGCCCCAGCCCACCGGATTGTCTTCGCCGATGCTTTTGAACAGCTGGTAGAAACCGGAGCCGAAGACGGCGGGTACGGCGAGCAGGAAGGAATAACGGGCCGCCGCCTCGCGGGTATAACCCAGAAGCAGGCCGGCGCTGATGGTGCCGCCGGAACGCGAAACGCCGGGAATAAGCGCCATGGCCTGCGCGAAACCGAAGAGGATACCATCACGCCAGATCAGCTGGTTGAGCTTGTAGCGCTTTTTCCCGATCCTGTCGGCGACGCCAAGAACGATACCGAACACGATCAGCATCACGGCAGTAATGTAGAGGTTTCGGAGCGAATGCTCGATGGCGTCCTTGAAGAGAAGGCCGAGCAGCACGATGGGCACGGAGCCGACGATGATCAGCCAGCCGAGACGTGCATCGGCCTTGTCATAGGGGCCGAGACGAAGGTTTTGCCGGAGCCAGGCGGCAGCGATCCGCATGATGTCGGACCAGAAATAGACCAGCACGGCCATTTCCGTGCCGATCTGGGTAATGGCGGTGAAGGCAGCGCCGGGGTCGGCGCCGGAGGGCAGGAACTCCCCGGCTATCCTCAGATGCGCGCTCGACGAAATTGGGAGAAACTCCGTAAGTCCTTGCAAAAGACCGAGAAATCCGGCCTCCATCCAACCCATGCTCATGTGCTTTGATGTCCCTGCTGCGAATCGAGATGGCAGCATTATGCATCAATCGGGGCAAATCCGTGTTGCATCGCACCATGAAAAATGATGTCCACGGCACGTGCTCTTACCCGTGATTTCTTTCAGGCCGCCTTCTCCGCCACCTGCGGAAGCTGCGTGTATTTCGCGCCGTTTTTGCAGACGACGTGCGCATCGCCCCAGCTTTTCAGCGCCGAAATCACCGGCCGCATCGTCTCGCCAAGCGGCGTCAACGCATAATCCACGCGCGGCGGCACGACGGGGAAAACGGTCCGCGAAATCAAACCCGCCTCCTCCAGTTCCCGCAGCTGCTTGGTCAGCATGCGCTGGGTGACACTTGGAATATGGCGACGCAGTTCGTTGAAGCGCAGTGTCCCCTCATTGATGAGGTGATAGAGGATCACGCCTTTCCATTTGCCATCGAGAAAACTCAGGGCCGATTCCACCGGGCAGCCGGGAAAGTTGCCGGTGAGCTTGGCGCGTGGTCGCGACATCACAGTATCCTTTTTGTATGTATCATCACAAAATGTGCATTCTTGCGATCGTTGTTCATATGTATCAAGTAAGAGGCACGCAAACAAGCAAAGGAGACTTTCATGCGCGCCATCGGTTACAGGACGAGCCAGCCCATCACTGCCAAGGATGCCCTCATCGACATCGATCTGCCCCAGCCGGAAGCGAAGGGACACGACATTCTGGTGGAGGTGAAAGCCGTTTCGGTAAATCCCGTCGATACCAAGGTGCGTCGGAACCAGTCGCCGGAAAACGGCGAGGCCCGTGTCCTCGGCTTCGATGCAGCGGGTGTGGTGAAGGCCGTTGGCGACAAGGTTTCGCTGTTCAAACCGGGTGATGAGGTGTTTTACGCCGGCGTCATCAACCGTCCCGGCTCCAACAGCGAATTCCATCTGGTCGACGAGCGCATCGCCGGTGCCAAGCCGAAGTCCTTGAATTTCGAGGAAGCCGCCGCCCTGCCGCTGACCGCCATCACCGCGTATGAGACCCTATTCGACCGGTTGCGGGTGAATGAGCCGGTTCCGGGTGCAGCCAGCGCCGTTCTCGTCATCGGCGGCGCGGGCGGCGTCGGTTCCATCGCCGTTCAGCTTCTGCGGGCGCTGACCGACCTGACCGTGATCGCGACTGCCTCGCGGCCGGAAACGATCGAATGGGTAAAGGAACTCGGCGCGCATCACGTCGTGGATCACAGCAAGCCCATCGCGCCGCAGGTGGAGGCGCTTGGCC
Organism: Agrobacterium sp. MS2; assembly: GCF_003261015.1. Classification (NCBI taxonomy): domain Bacteria; kingdom Pseudomonadati; phylum Pseudomonadota; class Alphaproteobacteria; order Hyphomicrobiales; family Rhizobiaceae; genus Agrobacterium; species Agrobacterium sp. MS2. Next base: position 136,741 of record NZ_QLNF01000039.1, read on the forward strand.
TCGGTGCGCCGGGCTTCGTCTTCTCCACCACCCATAGCGACATCCACGCGGCCGACAGCGTGGCGACCATCGCACCGCAGGGCCGTTTCGCCCTGATCGACGATCCGGCTGGCGGTTTCGACATCATGGCGTTCAAGCGCAAATGCATATCCATCCATTGGGAAATGATGTTCGCCCGCGCCGTTTTCCAGACGCCTGACATGATCGAGCAGCACAAGCTGCTCAACCACGTGGCCGAGCTTGTCGATGCCGGCAAGATCAAGACGACGCTGACCGAGGTTTTCGGCACCATCAATGCCGCAAATCTTATCAAGGCGCATGCACTGATCGAGAGCAACAAGGCCAAGGGCAAGATCGTGCTTTCGGGCTTCTGATCGCCGATGAAGCGTTCGCATGGCGAACGCTTCCCTTCCGCTTACGGAGAGGTTCGGGCCGCGCAAAACCGCGCGGCCTTTTATCACTCGTCGTCGGGATCTTCCGGGCACGGCCAGGAGGCGGGCGCCGTCAGGCCATTCGGCAGTTTGGTCTTGGCGTCGCCGCAGGCGATGTCGATCTGTTTCTGGTCAAGGCCGGTGGCCGTGGAAAGATCGACCCCCTCAATCCGAGTCAGCAGCAGGAAGGCGCTGGTGAAATCGACAGGGCCACCCAGCTTCGCGCCACCGAACCGGGCCCGCGACAGGTTGGTGAGCGAGAATTTCGAGCCGTTCAGCGTTGCGCCCTCGAAATCGGCGCGGCCGAGTTCAGCCTTGGTGAAATCCGTGCCGTCCAGCTTGGTGTTTTCGAATTTGGTTCGCTGCATTTCGGCATTCACGAATTTCGCGTTGGTGGCGTCGGCGGCGGAAAAATCGCTTCGATAGGCTTCCACCTTCGTCAGATTGGCGCCCTGAAGGTTCGCCTCGCCAAGGGCAGCGCGGATGAGCTTGGCCTTCTCAAGGTTAGCGCCCTTCAGCGACGAACCGCGCAGATCCGTATAAGTGAAATCCGTACCGTAGAGCATCGCCGAGTCGAGATTGCTGCCGCCCAGCATCAGGAGGCGCTTGTTGCATTCGCGCCAGTCTATGCCGGCCATGGCATCGGAACGACAGCTCGCGGCAGCCACCGGATTGCCAGTGAAAGAAAAGGCAGCCATCGCAAGCGCCGCGACGCTGCCAGCCAAGCCTGTCTTCCGCACGATATTCAGCCTTTGAAAGCCGGACATTCCTTCACTCCCTGCCGTCTGGCGACGGCACCTAGGACCATATGCACGTTCAAGGCGTTATCGCATTCACTGCCCGCGATCCACAGGCCACATGATGCTACAACACCCCAACATCCTATATGTAAGAAATCGAAGAGCAATCCACAAATACTGACGGGAAAGAGGGCAATGGCGCTGCTCTGGTGCCGTGGCAGACACAATGAACCAGGCGGACCGACGAGCTGCATGACCGCGACGAGCTTTCGCCGACGGAAACGGCGCTCCGCAGAGTATCCGTCCACCTATCGTAAAATCACCCGTTGCAGATGCTCGGGACAAGCCCGAGCATCATGAGGCAAGATAGCTTCACCGTCACATGTTGGCGTAAACCGGCCCCTCGCCGCCCTGCGGCGGCACCCAGTTAATGTTCTGGTTCGGATCCTTGATGTCGCAGGTCTTGCAGTGCACGCAGTTCTGGGCGTTGATGACGTAGGCTTCCTGGCCGTCCTTCTCCACCCACTCATAAACGCCGGCTGGACAATAACGCGTGGAGGGACCGGCAAAGACGTCGTGTTCGGAGCGCTTCTGCAGCTCCATGTCCTTCACCTGAAGATGGACCGGCTGGTCCTCTTCATGGTTGGTGGACGACAGGAAGACGGAGGACAGGCGGTCGAAGGTCAGAACGCCATCCGGCTTCGGATAGGCGATCGGCTTGTGTTTGGAGGCGGGCTCCAGGCTCTGCGCATCCGTCTTGCCGTGCTTCAGCGTGCCGAAGAAAGAGAAACCGAACAGCTGGTTCGTCCACATGTCGAGACCGCCGAGGCCGACGCCAATGAGCGTGCCGAACCTCGACCAGAGCGGCTTGACGTTGCGGACCCGCTTCAGGTCCTTGCCGATATCGCCTTCGCGCCATTCGGCCTCGATCTCGGTAACCTCGTCATGGGCGCGGCCGCCGGAAATCGCCGCGGCGATCTTTTCCGCCGCGAGCATGCCCGAGAGAACCGCATTATGGCTTCCCTTGATGCGTGGCACGTTGACGAAGCCGGCGGAACAGCCGATCAGCGCGCCGCCCGGGAAGGTGAGCTTCGGCACTGACTGGTAACCGCCTTCGGTGATGGCGCGCGCGCCATAGGAAATGCGCTTGCCGCCCTCGAACGTATCGCGGATCGCCGGATGCGTCTTGAACCGCTGGAATTCCTCGAAGGGATAGAGATAGGGGTTCTTGTAATTGAGATGCACCACGAAACCGACGGCAACGAGGTTATCTTCCAGATGATACAGGAAAGAGCCACCGCCGGTCTTGAAACCCAGCGGCCAGCCGAAGGAGTGCTGCACGAGGCCCTGCTTGTGCTTCTCCGGCTTGACCTGCCAGAGCTCCTTGATGCCGATGCCGAATTTCTGCGGCTCGCGATCTTTGGACAGGTCGAATCTGGAAATCAGCTGCTTGGCGAGCGATCCGCGCACGCCCTCGCCGATCAACACGTATTTGCCGTGCAGTTCCATGCCGCGAGTGAAGTTCGGGCCCGGCTCGCCATTCTTCTCGATGCCCATATCGCCGGTGGCAACGCCGATGACAGCGCCTTCGTCGTTATAAAGCACTTCCGTGGCGGCAAAGCCCGGATAGATCTCGACGCCGAGCCCTTCCGCCTTTTCCGCCAGCCAGCGACAGACGAGGCCAAGCGAGACGATGTAATTGCCATGATTGTTCATCAATGGCGGCATCATGGCGTTCGGCAGGCGGATGGAGCCCGCCGGCCCCAGGAACAGGAACTGGTCGTCCTTGACCTCGGTCTTGAAGGGATGCCCCTCCTCTTCGCGCCATCCCGGCAACAGCCTGTCGATGCCGATGGGGTCGACCACGGCGCCGGAGAGGATATGGGCACCGACTTCCGCGCCCTTTTCCAGCACGACGACCGAGAGCTCCGGCTCCACCTGCTTCAGTCGGATTGCGGCGGCAAGACCGGCCGGACCCGCACCGACGATCACAACGTCGAATTCCATCGCTTCGCGTTCGGGCAGTTCCATCGCTTCCGTCATTTCCATCCTCTCAGATCGCCGGTCCCATCCGGCTGTTGTTATCGTCTTTTCCACACCTGCGACGCACCGCCTGCGCCGGACAAAAAGTCCATCCGCGACACCGTATCCATCAGCATCCGTCTTTGCAAAGCGGCACGCCTTTGTCGAGCTTCTATAGCGGCAAAACATGTCGCACGCCAGTCAATTGTCAGACAACCTGATGATTGTTTATTACTTTTACGTTCACGTAATAATGAGGATATGATCGACGGGGGAATGCGTCAAGGGTTGCGGGCATTGGGCAGGCATAGCCCGCCTATAATCAGGCGGCCAAAAGCGATTGATGGGCGGGCCGATCGCATGACAAGGGGAGATCGGGACCGCATCTGCGTCAATATGGCCGGTGTCGGATGCAGCGGTTTTGAGCTAATATTCCCAAGAAATATATCGTCGCGTCATAGCTGGAAATATCTGAAATGTGGGACTTCTTCCCTATCGTCTTCTTGCCGTTCAAAATTCTCGTATTGGGAACGGGCATGTTCTTCGCCATCAAATGGCATCATGATCAGGCGAAGAAGGAAAACGAAACCAAGGGACCGTAAGCGCCGCCAGTTTTAAAGGCGCGGGCCGCTTGGCCCACCCCCGGGGACAAAGCAGATCTTGCTTTCCACACCCCGCTCAAACAGCCCATTCTTCATCCGTCGTGAACACGATCGTCAGCCAACGGTCACTCCCCTCGCCGCCTATCGCTTCGCCGATCTCGTCGCGGATCGCATCCCATTCCTCAAGGCGCCGCGGCGGCCAGTTTCTGGGAACAATGAAGAAGAGTTCGATCTGGCGACCGCGGCCAACCCGGGCCACATAGGAGTAATGCGAGGAAAAGCCGAACTTCGCCACGACCTCCCCTGCCACCCTGTCGACATGCTGCTTGAACTCCAGCGGGGTGACAAGAAGTATGTCGGCTAGCGCCTGTTTCACATTGCCGAGTGGCATGGGAATGATGACGAGGCAGACCAGCGCCAGCACGGCCGGGTCGACATAGGGCGACAGCCATGCCTGCGACGTTCCCGTCAGCCCGTAACCGATGGCGAAAGCGATGAACAGCGCCACGCTCAGCAGCGCGCTCATCAGCCAGCTTTTAGCGTCCAGCGCCACGAAGGCGGATTTCAGCCGTTGGTTCTGCCGTTTGACAAACCATGCCATGGCGAGCGAGACGGCGAAGCTGACGAAGGTGACGATGATGGCGTAATCGAACTCGATCGACCGGCCGCCGTCTATCAGGCTGTCGATGGCATTGATGAGCGCGTAAATCGCCGCCCCCATCAGAAGCGTGCCGTTGAGGCCGAGCACCATTGGCTCCAGATGCCAGAAGCCCATGGTGAAGCGCTCCACCAGCCGGCCGCCCGGCCTGGGTGCCGCGGCGGCGGCGATCAGCCGCGCCACGAGCAATGCGAGCACCGTCATGAAAGCATCCGTCAGGGCGTAGACACCGTCGAAGACGACCGCGAAGGAGCCGGAAAACAGGCCCGCCCCGATGCCGAACAACGCCAGCAGAACCGTGACGGCAATCGAGAATTTCAGCAAAGATTGTTCTGTCATGACACTTGTTCGACCTTCAAAACCGGGCCCGCCTTCACAGGGGGATTTTGCTTTTCCTCGAATCGAGAAAACGCCTAACTCTTTGTTTCGGCGCATTTCCAGACGGAAAACCGGGGTCCACTTTTCCTGGAAATGCTCTATAAACACCACATACAGCACTCACAAGACAGGACAAAACCCATGGATTTCGGCATTTCCGGCAAACGCGCCCTCGTTCTCGCCTCTTCACGCGGCCTTGGGCTTGGCATTGCGACGGCGCTGGCAAAGGAGGGTGCAAATGTCCTTCTCGTCGGCAGGAGCGGTGAAAAGCTGGAAGCGAACTGCAAGGCCATCAACGCCCTTGGCAAAGGCAAGGCCGACTGGGTTTGGGGTGATCTTGCCGACGACAATTTTGTCGAGGCCATGGTTCAGGCCGTCAGGGAAAAGCTCGGCGGCATCGACATTCTCGTCAACAATACCGGCGGCCCGACGCCGGGCCTCGCTCAGGAGATGACGGCGGAGAAGCTGGATACGTTCTTCCAGTCGATGGTGCTGCGGGTCATCACTCTGACCAATGCGCTTCTGCCCGGCATGAAGGAGCAGGGTTTCGGCCGCATCCTCACCGTCGCCTCGTCAGGCGTATTCGAGCCGATTGCCAATCTCGCCCTTTCCAACACCTTGCGCGGCGCGCTTGTGGGCTGGAGCAAGACGCTGTCCTCCGAAGTGGCCGGTTTCGGCATCACCTCAAACCTGCTTCTGCCCGGCCGCATCCACACCGACCGCATCGATGAGCTCGATGGCGCCAATGCAAAGCGTCTCGGCAAGAGCATCGAGGAAATCCGCGAGGCCTCGGTCAAGAGCATTCCCGCTGGCCGCCTCGGCACGGTGGAGGAGTTCGCTGCCGCCGGCGCTTTCCTCTGCTCGGTGCCCGCAAGCTACATCACCGGCACGATGCTCAGGGTAGATGGCGGCGCGGCAAAGTCGAACTGACGACTGGGTGCTGTCACGACGCCGTTCCGTAAATCACGTAGCGGTTCCGCCCGGTATTCTTGGCTTCATAAAGCGCGGTATCGGCGTGGCGCAAAACGTCGCTTGTACTCTCGCCGGGATTGGCAAAGGCGATCCCGGCGGAGCAGCTGTAGCGAAACTCGGGCATGTCGCGCAGAGGGGCTGCATCGGCCAGTGACGACAGGAGCTGCCGCATCAGGCTTTCGGCGCCGTGCATGCGCGAGCCACTGAGCACCAGCAAAAACTCTTCCCCGCCAATCCTGCCGAGAAGGTCGTCACGCCCGGCAGCGGCGGACAGTCGTCCTGCGAAATCCTTCAGCACGAGATCGCCGTAGGCATGGCCGAAGCGATCGTTGACGCTCTTGAAGTGGTCGATATCCATGATGATGACGGCGAGCGCCTGCGCCTTGTTGGGCCCAAGCAGGTGGTTGAGCGCATCCATGGCGTAACGCCTGTTTCCGAGCCCGGTCAGCTCGTCGCTCAGGGCGGATTTCAGCGCCCTGTCCCGCTCCTGGCGCAGATCGCGCAATTCGATGCCAAGTTCGGAAACATCGGTGACCACGCATAGCATCCAGCCGCCCGGCAGCGTGGTCTCGGTCGTCAGTATCCAGCGCCCGTCATTGAGACTGGTCTCAATGGTCCGGAATGGCAGCTTGCCGCGCCTCGTCTTGGCCGAGCGCAGCCAGAGTTCGAAATCCGATGTCTCGATGGCCGTACCGGTCGCGTTGCGAAAACCACTGCGCATCAGTTCCACCCAGCTCGGGAAATCGCGCTGTCCGATACCGAGCGCGGCGCGGAAGGCGCTGTTGGCGAACCGCAACTCATCGCCGCCATCAAACAAAGCGTATCCCTGCTGCGATGCTTCCAGAAGGGCCATGAGCTGCCGGGAGAAAACGCCCATATCGCCTTGAACGACACCGGCATCGTCCGGCGCTGCATCCTCCACTGCATGCTGGCTGATTTCGTGGGGCATATAATTTCCAAAACTAAAAACGACCGAAAACCAAATACAGCATGTCCATATGGACATTCCGAAATTTAATAAATATTTACGCTCGACAGCAAAGTGGATACGTCTTCGATCCGCTTACTTCGACAAAGCTGACTTTAACAGAATTCCCTTAAAGCCGTCGCCTAGAACTACACTGTTCTTTCTTAAAGGAATTGTAATCCCGTTTACCATGCGTTGCCAGGATTGCCGCAACTTTGCGACTGGCGCGCGGGCACGGGCGTTCGACCGAAAAAAGACCCACGGCGCTTGCCATTCCGCCCGCCCTGTGCAATCAACCGCCCTCCTCTGACATCGGGGTGCCAAGAGCATCCCTTATTTTCACGCCGGGCCATCCAAGGCCGGGCGGGTTCTTCTATCGACACAAGGAATATGGCGATGACGCAAAAGCGGGCTCTCGGCCTCGATTTCGGCACGACAAATACGGTCATGGCTCTTTCCGACAATGGCGGCGCAAGCCATTCCATGCGCTTTACCAGCAGCGCCGGCACGGATGACAGCATGCGCACGGCCCTCTCCTTCATGAAGGACGCCGGCCTCGGCGCGGCCGCCCTGCATGTGGAGGCGGGCCACGCCGCTATCCGCCAGTTCATCGACAATGCCGGCGACTGCCGTTTCCTGCAATCGATCAAGACGTTTGCGGCGTCACCGCTGTTTCAGGGCACGTTGATCTTCGCCAAGCGGCAGAGCTTCGAGGATTTGATGGAAGTGTTCCTGCGCAAGCTGAAGACCTATGCCGGGACGGAATGGCCCGATGATGTATCGACTGTCATTGCCGGCCGGCCGGTGCGTTTTGCCGGCAGCAATCCGGACGAGACGCTGGCGCTTGCCCGATACAACGAGGCGCTGAGCCGGGCCGGTTTCCCCGAAATCCACTATGTCTATGAGCCGGTGGCGGCCGCTTATTATTTCGCGCAAAGCCTGAAGAAGGACGCCAACGTGCTGGTGGCGGATTTCGGCGGCGGCACCACCGACTATTCGCTCATCCGTTTCGAAACCCATGCCGGCAAGCTTTCCGCCACCCCCATCGGCCATTCCGGCGTCGGTGTTGCGGGCGATCATTTCGACTTCCGCATGATCGACAATCTGGTGTCGCCGGAGATCGGCAAGGGCAGCAAGTTCAAGAGTTTCGACAAGGTGCTGGATGTGCCCTCCGGCTATTACGTGAATTTCGGCCGCTGGAACCAGCTGTCGATCTTCAAGACCTCGAAGGAATTCACCGATCTGAAGTCGCTGGTGCGCTCGGCGCTGGAGCCGGAAAAGCTGGAAATGTTCATCGACCTCGTTGAGCATGATGAGGGCTACCCGCTTTATCAGGCTATTTCCGCCACCAAGATGGCGCTCTCCTCGGCGGAAGAAGCGGAGTTCAACTTTGCGCCGCTCGGCAAGGCCGGACGCAAGATGGTGAAGCGCAGCGATTTCAACAGCTGGATCGCCGAGGACCTTGCCAAGATAGAAGAAGCGCTCGGCGAGGTTCTGGAAAAGACGCAGGTTTCGCCAGATGCGATCGACAAGGTGTTCCTGACCGGCGGAACCTCCTTCGTGCCGGCGGTGAGGGAGCTTTTCACCCGCCGTTTCGACGCCGACCGCATCGAAAGCGGCGGCGAGCTGCTTTCGATTGCCCATGGTCTGGCCATGATCGGCGAAAGCGGCGATATTCAGCGCTGGACAGTGTGATTTGCGGGTTCCCCGGGCGGGGAACATGGGGTAATTTCCGCCCATGATCGCCGCTCAAGACCTCTCCCCGGCCGAACTCGCCGCCCTCCTGCATTTCCATGCGGATGCGGGCGTCGACTGGTTGCTGGAAGAGGCGCCCGTAGACCGTTTCGCCGAATTTGCCGCCGCCCGCCCTGCCCGGTCCGCGCCTGTTCAGGCGGCGGCGACATCTGCACGGCAGACTGAAAGGCCTGCGGATCGCGGCGCCGATGTCCCGCAGCGGCAGGGAGCAACGCGCAGTGCTCCCGCGCGCGGAGCGCCGGCAAGTCCAACCGTTCCGCAGAATGTCGCCATGCCGGATGAGCAGGCGGTGGCAGCGGCGCGTTTTGCCGCAGAAAGCGCGAGATCGCTTGCTGAACTGAAAACCGTGCTTGAGGGTTTTTCCGGATGCAACCTCAAGAACAGCGCCCGCAATACGATCTTCACCGAAGGTGACGCTTCCTCGGGCATCATGGTCATCGGCCCCATGCCGGATGCGGATGACGATCGCGAGGGCCTGCCCTTTGCCGGCAAGACCGGCCTGCTGCTTGACCGGATGCTGGCGGCCATCGGCCTTAAGCGCAGCACCATCATGCTCGGCAATGTGGTGCCGTGGCGGCCACCGGGCAACCGCCCGCCGACCCAAGCCGAAATGGATATCTGCCGCCCCTTCATCGAGCGCCAGATCGCCCTTGCGGAGCCAAAACACCTGTTGCTTCTGGGCAACTTTACCGCACGTTTCTTCTTTGGCGGCACCGGCACGATCCATACATTGCGCGGACAGTGGCGTGATGTCGCAGCCGGACACCTTGTTTTGCCGGCGCTCGCCAGCCTGCACCCCCAGGAACTATTGAACGCGCCGGCCAGTAAGTCCTTGGCATGGCAGGATTTATTGATGTTTCGGGCAAAGATCGCCGAAGGCTGATTGCCTCATTCCTGCTCAATGTAAATGAATTATGAAAATAGCCATGCGCATTACGCATAACAGCGGCGCATTTGGTCAACTTGCCGAATCCATGCTGCGCTGCGATATACGGCCATGTCTTGGGAGGAATTTCGGTTAAAGGAACCAAGGCAATGACCACTCGCTTCCGTCCGGTGCATTCCGGCTTTGAATCGCTCCGCCTGGCGGGCCTCGGCCCTCGCTCCAGTCAGGGCTACCATCGTTTCGGCGCAGCCGCTAACGAACAGTTGACCGCACGCGCTGCCATGCAGCAGGTCCGCGTGACGCGTCCCTCGGCAGTCTTCGCGGATTTCCGCGAGCGCTGAGAAGCACTCAGGCCGGCTTACACTGGCTTACAGATATGATTGCGCGCTGGCGTCTTTCCTCGGGAAGGCGCCTTTTGCTTTTGTGGGTGTACGATTAAGGGCGGTGAAGTGATGGACACGCCACTTGCTCTGACGTCATCCTCGGGCTTGACCCGAGGATCTAGGCACTTATCCAAAATCGAAACATTTGCAGATCCTTGGGACAGGCCCGAGGATGACGGCGAGAGAAATTTCGCTTCGTCATAAAGGCCGACTCAACACACAGCCGCAGATGCAACATCACCCCTGCGGCGTCGAGGCCTTGCGCGCCGCGCGTCGCGCCAACCCCAGCTGATGTTCACGGAAAATGATGAAGATGCCGGCCAGGATCACGATCGCCGTGCCGATGAGCATCGTCAGCGTGGGTATGTCTCCGAAAAGGACGTAGGAAACCACGATACCGAAGACGATGGAACTGTATTCGAAGGGCGCGATGACCGAGACCTCGGCGTGCCGGTAACTCTCCGTCAGGAAGATTTGCGCGACGCCGCCGCAGATGCCGCTGGTTATCAGAAGCAGGGTCTGCGTCACTGTCAGCACGCTCCAGCCGAAGGGAACGCTGATGAGCGACAGCAGGGTGGCGGTGAGCGAAAAATAAAGCACGATGGTTGGCGTCTTTTCCGTTTCCACCAATTGCCGCACCTGGATCATCGCCAGCCCGCCAAGGGCGGCACCACACAGCACGGCAATGGCGCCCAGCCCCTCACCCGCGGCAAACCCGCCTTCCCTGAGAAGCGTCATCTTCGGCCAGAGAATGACCAGCACGCCGATCATTCCCACGAAGACTGCACTCCAGCGATAAATGCGCACCTTCTCATGCAGGATAAAGGCGGCAAAAACCACGGCGAGAAGTGGCGAAGCATAACCGATGGCGATGAATTCCGGCAGCGGCAGCATGGTCAGCCCGTAAAAGCCGCAGGCCATTGAGAGGATTCCAAGAAAACCGCGCTTGAAATGGCCGAGGAGATTGTTGGTGTGCAGCGCACTTGCGAGCGCGTGAAGCCAGGCAAGATAAACGACAATCGGAATGATGGCGAAAGCCGAACGAAAGAAGGTGATCTGGCCGGCCGGCACATCCCCCGCGGCCTTTATACAGGTCTGCATGACAAGAAAAAAGCCAACCGAAATCAGCTTCATGCTGATCCCGCGGAAGGGATTCATCGGTTCGGCGTTCATTAGCAGTTACTCATATCGGCTGCGCAGACACGCCATCGGGAGGTTTCATGCGGGGGGAGACGACGCGGGGGAATTGGATTTGCGCAAGGCTAGAGCATTCCTCCGGCGCTTTACAACAAAAAATGTGATTTATCCCTGAATTCGGTTGATGGCGTGGAGAAATCGAAGCCTCGCTAGGCAGATGCGAAGGCAAAAAGTGGCACGCGCTAAAATTTGAAGAAAATAAAATATAATTTCAGCAATCGTTCAACATTTGCTGCGATGGTCCGTTGGTCCGGCAGCGGGGAGGATCGTCTGCATGGCCGGCAAAGCCTTCCATGGCGGGACAGAATGTCCTCCGACGCGCACATGATCGTGACGAATATTCTACCCATTTTACATCCGGGCCTTATGACGACATGATGCCGGGACGACCACGCCAAGTTATTCAGGGATAGTCATGCGAACAGACACGGGCCAGATCGTTCACCTGGCAGATTACCGCCCCACCGATTTCGTTCTGGAGCGGGTGGATCTCACCTTCGAACTCGACCCAAAAAATACCAAGGTCGAAGCCCGTCTGATCTTCCACCGGCGCGAAAGCGCCGACCGGCATGCACCGCTGGTTCTTGATGGCGACGAGCTGAAGCTTTCCAGCCTGCTGCTCGACCAGGTGGAGCTGCCCGCCGCTCAATATGAGGCCACACCGGACAGCCTGACCATCCGCGACCTTCCCGCTGAATCTCCCTTCGAGATTTGCGTCACCAATTACATCAACCCGCAGGTCAATACGCAGCTGATGGGGCTTTACCGCACCAATGGCGTTTATTGCACCCAATGCGAAGCGGAAGGTTTCCGCCGCATCACCTATTTCCCCGACCGTCCGGATGTTCTGGCGCCTTATACGGTGACGATCATCGCGGCAAAGGAAGGTAATCCGCTGCTGCTCTCGAACGGCAATTTCCTGGGCGGCGGCAATTACGACGAAGGCCGTCACTTCGCGGCCTGGTTCGATCCGCATCCGAAACCGAGCTACCTGTTCGCTCTCGTTGCCGGCGATCTCGGCGTGGTGGAAGATACTTTCACGACCATGTCCGGACGGGAAGTGGCGCTGAAGATTTATGTCGAGCACGGCAAGGAGCCGCGCGCTGCCTATGCCATGGATGCGCTGAAGCGTTCGATGAAATGGGACGAAGAGCGCTTCGGCCGCGAATACGACCTCGACATCTTCATGATCGTCGCCGTGTCGGATTTCAACATGGGCGCGATGGAGAACAAGGGTCTCAACGTCTTCAACGACAAATTCGTGCTGGCCGACCCGGAAACCGCCTCGGATGCGGACTATGCCAATATCGAGCGCATCATTGCGCATGAATATTTCCACAACTGGACAGGCAATCGCATCACCTGCCGTGACTGGTTCCAGCTGTGCCTGAAAGAAGGCCTGACGGTCTATCGCGATCAGGAATTTTCCTCCGACATGCGCTCGCGGCCGGTGAAGCGCATTGCCGATGTGCGCCACCTGAAATCGGAGCAGTTCCCGGAGGATTCCGGTCCGCTGGCGCATCCGCCGCGCCCGGATACCTATCGCGAAATCAACAACTTCTACACGACGACCGTGTATGAAAAAGGTGCCGAAGTCACCCGCATGATCGCCACGATCCTCGGCGCTGAAGACTTCAAAAAGGGCATGGACCTCTATTTTGAACGTCATGACGGCGAAGCTGCAACGGTTGAGGATTTCGTCAGGAGCTTTGCCGATGCCAGCGGCCGCGATCTCTCGCAGTTTTCGCTATGGTACACCGAGGCCGGCACGCCGCTAGTCTCCGTTTCGTCCGCTTACGATGCCGGCAAGGCCACTTTCAGCTTGACGCTGGAACAGACGACCGCGCCGACCCCCGGCCAGCCGGTGAAGCAGCCACGCCACATTCCGCTTTCGCTGGCGCTGATCCTCGATAATGGTCAGATCGCCGAACCACAGGCCGTCGAAGGCGGCGAGTATCGCGACGGCGTACTTCATTTGACCCAGCGCAACCAGACCTTCTCCTTCTCTGGCATTTCCTCGCGGCCGGTGCTGTCGATCAACCGCAGCTTCTCCGCGCCGATCAACCTGCATTTCGAGCAGAATGCTGCCGACCTGGTGCAGATTGCCCGGCATGAGACGGATATGTTCGCGCGTTTCCAGGCGCTGACCGATCTCGCCCTGCCCGTGCTGATCGCCGCCACCAAGGCGGTGCAGAAAGGCGAAGACGTCCGCACCGATGCCGACCTGATCGCGACGCTCATCGAAATCATCGGCGACGACGCGCTTGAACCGGCATTCCGGGCGCAGGCACTCGCCCTGCCCAGCGAGACCGATATCGCCCGCGAACTCGGCGGAAACACGGATCCCGATGCCATCCACAAGGCGCGCAACGCCACGATCACGGCGATTGCGACAGCCGGCCAGGACACACTGCGGCGGCTTGCCGACGATGCTGCCAATGGCGAGGCCTACAGCCCCGATGCCGGAAGCGCCGGGCGGCGTTCACTGCGCAACGGTGCGCTGACCTTCCTCGCCTTTGCCGAGGGAACGCCGGAGCGGGCGGCGAAGGCCTATGCCGGCGCCACCAACATGACCGATCTCGCCCATGCACTCAGCGTGCTGACGCAGCGCTTCCCCGACAGCGCGGAAACGAAGGAAGCGCTTGCCGCTTTCGAAAAACGCTTCGCCGACAATGCACTCGTGCTCGACAAGTGGTTTTCGCTGCAGGCCGCCATTCCCGGTGAAGGCGCGCTTGATCGTATCAAGGCACTGATGAAATCGAAACATTTCATCGCCACCAATCCGAACCGGGTGCGTTCGCTCGTCGGCACGCTCGCCTTTTCCAATCTTACCGGCTTTCACCGTGCCGATGGCGCCGCCTATCGGTTCCTCGCAGAGCAGATCATCGCCATCGACAAACGCAATCCGCAGCTTGCCGCCCGCATTCTCACGTCCATGCGCTCCTGGCGCTCACTTGAGGCAAGCCGCGCCGACCATGCGAAAGCAGCGCTTTCCACCATTGCCGAGGCGAAAGGCCTCTCGACGGATGTGAGCGATATCGTCGGGCGTGTCCTGAAGGGCTGACTTTCCGCCGAAGCTCCGACATTCTGACCCATTCCGCGACGCCGTCTTGATTTCCATCAAGGCGGCGTCGTGCATCATGCAGCATCTTTCGTGCGAAGGGCCGCGGTTGGCCCGGGATCAGACAGGAACCTCAGATGACGGATATGTCCAGTACAAGCGCTTCGTTTCAGCGTTTCATCAGCGATGCTCCAGACCATAAGGCGGCGTGGTTTCAGGCCGTGCAGGCTCTCGGGGCCGCGTCCACGCTCGACGTGAAGACACAGAGCCTGATCTACATCGGCATTCTTGCCGCCCTCCGCCTGGAAAGCGGCGTCGGTTTTCATGTGATGGAAGCCAAGGCGCGCGGTGCGAGCCGTGACGATATCATCAGCGCGGTGCTCACCGGTCTTCCTGCCGCCGGAAATGGCGTGATCAGCGCGCTTGGTCCTGCTCTCGATGCCTTCGACGGAGCCTGAAACGTTACACGCGGCATTCCCAAGCAGCCGGAATTGAAGCGCCGGCTCACTGTTTTTCTTCATGAATCCCGCTTTTGCCGAAGCGGAAGCAGACTGTCCCGAAAAAATACGGAGTCGGTTCAAGGGGTTAAAATTCTTTTAACTTTTGCCTCTGGACAGGGCGAATCGCATTTGATTCATTAGAGATATTCGAGCGGCGGCGCTTCGAATCACGGGGACATCTAAAAGGCGGGACAATGACGAACGTGCGGCGGGCGACTGCGGGCGATGAGCGGCCGTATGCCAAATTTTCTGATCTAGCGGCCTGGGGCGAAAAGCTTTCCAGTGACCTGATGGGTTTGATGAGCGGCGCGGAACGGCCCATGCCGCAGGTCGAGACCCTGCTGAAGCGCCTCATTCCCATTCTCATCCTCGCATTTCTGGTGGTCGTGGCGGCCTCGCGCATGCTGGGCATCGTCGCCGAATACAGCCGCATGGAAGAAGCCGCCCGCCACTCCACGGCTTTGACGGCGCTGACCGCCAAGGCGGCCCTGCTGAACGACGGCACTGTTTTCACCTCGCAGGACCGCACCCGCGCCGAGGCAAGCCTTGTCGCCGCATTGCCGCAGGGCAGTCTTGCCGATGGCACCATGGTGCTGCTGTCGGGCAGCAACGGTCGTATTTTTGCCGGTTCCGGCAAGGAGGCAATGCTTTACATTGGCACCTCCCTGCCTGCCCTGCTGCCGGAAATCGCCATCGTGCAGCGTTTTCCCGGCGCTCCCGGAACCATCGAGACCAATATAGACGGCCAGCAGCATTACGCGACGATGATCCCCTTCGGAAACGATGGTGCCATGGTCATCGCGGCGCGGTCGCTGCAGCCGATCCGCTCGTTCTGGCGCAGCGAAATCGCCATGAATGTCACGCTGTTCGCGGGCATTTCCTCCATCCTGCTCGTGGTGCTCTATGCCTATTACATGCAGGTGAAGCGCGCCCGCGATGCCGACGACATCTTCGCCGAATCCAACCTGCGGGTGGAGACGGCGCTCTCGCGCGGCCGTTGCGGCCTGTGGGATTTCGACCTTTCCACCCGGCGCATGTTCTGGTCCGGTTCGCTTTACGAGATTCTCGGTATGCCGCCCAGGGCGACACCGCTCTCCTTCTCCGATGCGGCGCGAATGATGCATTCCGAAGACGGCAATCTCTATGAGCTCGCCCGGGCTGTCGGCTGCGGCAACCTGCGCCAGATCGACCAGATCTTCCGCATGCGCCACACCAAGGGCCATTATGTCTGGTTGCGCGCCCGCGCCCAGGTCATCCGCACCAATAATGGGCCGCGTGTCATCGGCATTGCAATGGATGTCACCGAACAGCACCGCCTTGCGCAGCGCTATGCCGAGGCCGACCAGCGCCTTGCCGACGCCATCGAATCCACGTCCGAAGCTTTCGTGCTGTGGGACAAGAACGACCGTCTCGTCATGTGCAACACCCATTATCAGAAGGCCTATGGCTTGCCCGACAGCGTGCTGGTGGCAGGCACGGAGAAATCCACGGTTTATGCCGCAGCAGCCCGGCCGGTCGTCGAACGTCGCGTTGCCGATCCCGATCAGTCTGGCCTGTCCCGCACCACGGAGGTGCAGCTTGCCGACGATCGCTGGCTGCAGATCAACGAACGCCGCACCCGCGATGGCGGCCTCGTCTCAGTCGGCACCGACATCACGCTTCTGAAGCGCCACCAGGAACGGCTGCGCGATTCCGAGCGGCGACTGATGGCCACCATCGGCGATCTCTCCGCCTCGCAGCACAAGCTGGAGCGCCAGAAGACCGAGCTTTCTGACGCCAACGCCAACTACCTTGCCGAAAAAGAGCGCGCCCAGGCCGCCAACCGGGCGAAATCGGAATTCCTTGCCAATATGAGCCATGAGCTGCGCACGCCGCTCAACGCCATCCTCGGCTTCTCCGAAATACTGCTGAACGAGATGTTCGGCCCCGTGGGTTCTCCCAAATATTCCGAATATGCGCGCGACATCCATGACAGTGGCAAACATCTGCTCAACGTCATCAACGATATTCTCGACATGTCGAAGATTGAGGCGGGCCATATGCGCATCAACCGCGAGACCATCGATCTCGCGCCGCTGATCGAAGAAACGCTGCGTCTGACCGCCATCCAGGCCGAACAGAAGAACATCACCGTGCAGCAGAAGGTCTGCGCCGGCCTCACCATGCAGGGCGACCGCCGCGCCATGAAGCAGATCATGCTCAACCTGCTCTCCAATGCCGTGAAATTCACCGGCGACGGCGGCAGCATTGCGCTGCGCACCCATGTGCATGAGGCTGCGATGATCCTCACCATCGCCGACACCGGTATCGGCATTCCGACACAGGCGCTGGAAAAGATCGGTCAGCCCTTTGAGCAGGTGCAGAGCCAATATGCCAAGAGCCAGGGCGGCTCCGGTCTCGGGCTTGCGATTTCCCGCTCGCTGGTGAAGCTGCATGGCGGAACGATGAAGATACGCTCCTGTGAGGGGCGTGGCACGGTGGTGACGATTATCATTCCGCATGCGGCGGGGGTTTGTGGGACGGTGCATTGAGTTGGGCGTCGGACGCGCTGAATGTGCTGCGATACGTTAAGGTCGAATGCGCGACACCCCCCTCTGTCCTGCCGGACATCTCCCCCTCAAGGGGGGAGATCGATATGAGGCCAGCTTTCGACCATCTCAACGGTCAAGGATGAAGTGGCGAGAGGGCGTCCTGCCGATCTCCCCCCTTGAGGGGAGATGTCCGGCAGGACAGAGGGGGGTGAAGCCAGACTCACCAGCGCAAATGGCGCACGCCAAACCCACCAACATCACCCATTCTTCACCACCGCCACAAACGCCTTCCGCACCGCCTTCGCCAGCCGCTTCACCTCTCCCTCAAGCGTGGAAATGTCAGGGCAATCACCTGCCCGGCACACAAGATCGATCAATCCCGCCGGCGCTTCCTTGGGGTTGAACGTGCCGTCGATGCACAACCTTACGATCTGCGATATCTCGGTATAAAGCCCCATCGCCGCCATGCAGTCATCGAAGGCCTGCGGCTCCATGACCGGAGCGGCGAGCGCCTGCAGCGCTTCTGCCGTGTTGCGACCGGGTTCATGCGCCACAAGCCCCTTCACCGGACCGACCAGCGCCAGATATTGGGCGATGAATTCAAGGTCGATCAGGCCGCCATTGATGAGTTTGAAGTCCCAATTATTTTCCGGCGGTTTTTCCTGCTCGATGAGGCTGCGCATTTCCAGCACATCGGCCGAGACCTTGGCCACATCCCGCTTTTGCGACAGGACGGAAGCAATGATGCGGCGCGCATCTTCCATCAGCGAGGCATCGCCGCAGATTAGGCGGGCGCGCGACAGCGCCATGTGTTCCCAGGTCCAGGCCTCCTCACGCTGGTATTTTTCGAAGGCGGAAATGCGGGTCGCCACCGGCCCCTTGTTGCCGGAGGGGCGAAGCCGCATGTCGACCTCGTAAAGCACGCCTTCTGCCGTCGGTGCCGACAGGGCGGCAATCAACCGCTGGGTCACGCGGGTGAAATAACGCACCACATCGAGCGGTTTTGCACCGGTCGATTCATGGGCGGCATCATCATAATCGTAAAGCAGGATGAGATCGACATCCGATCCGGCCGTCAGCTCGAAGGAGCCGAGCTTGCCCATTCCCATCACGGCGACACGGCCGCCGGGATAGGGCCCATGTGCCGCCTCCATCTCCGCCAGCACCGCATTCAACGCCGCCTCGATCACCAGATCGGCAAGATGGGTGAAAGCACGGGCGGCGACTTCGCCACGGATCGCGCCGGTCAGAAGCCTGACGCCGATGAGGAAGCGCTGCTCGGCGGCAAAGATACGCAGCCGGTCGAGAATATCCTCGTAATGGCGGGCATTGGAGAGGAAACTGCCCATGCGGTGGGCGAGATAGTCTCGTGTCGGGATGTCGCTCATCAAAGCCGGGTCCAGCATGCCGTCAAAGACATGCGGGCGGGCGGCGATGATTTCGGCCAGACGCGGCGCGGAGGACATGATCGTTACCAGCAGGTCGAGCAGCGCCGGGTTGTTGCCGAGCAGCGAGAAAAGCTGGATGCCTGCCGGCAGGCCGGAGAGGAAATTGTCGAAGCGCAGCAGCGCCTCGTCGGCCCGCTTGCTCTCACCAAAGGCGCGCAGCAGGTCCGGCGTCAATTCCGTCAGCCGCTCGCGGGCCTCGACCGACTGCGTCGCCCGGTAACGGCCATTGTGCCAGGTGCGGATGACGCGGGAGATATCCTCCGGCCGCTCGAAACCGAGGGCGGAGAGCGTCTTTAACGTATCGGGATCGTCCTTCTGACCGGTGAACACCAGATTGCCGGCCTCGCCTGACAGTTTCACTTCCTGTTCGAACAGCGCCGAGTAACGCCGCTCCACCAGCCGCAGCACCTCTTCCAGCCTTTCCGAGAAGGCCTTGGTATCCTCGAAACCCAGCATGAAGGCGATGCGCTTCAGTTCGGCTTCGGTATCGGGCAGCACATGGGTCTGCTCATCGCGCACCATCTGGATGCGATGTTCCACCTCGCGCAGGAACCAATAGGCATCCGTCAGGCTGTCACGGGTCTCGGCGTCGATCCATTTCGCCTCGGTCAGCGCCGCCAGCGCCTCCTGCGTTGCGCGCACCCGCAGCGCCGGCATTCGGCCGCCGGCGATCAGCTGCTGCGTCTGGGCGAAAAACTCGATCTCGCGGATGCCGCCGCGCCCGAGCTTGACATTGTGGCCCTTCACCGCAATCGCGCCGTGGCCCTTATGGGCGTGGATCTGCCGCTTGATGGAATGAATATCGGCAATCGCCGCATAATCGAGATATTTGCGGAAGATGAAGGGCGTGAGCTCGCGCAGGAAATTCTCACCCGCCTTGATATCGCCCGCCACCGGCCGTGCCTTGATATAGGCAGCGCGCTCCCAGTTCTGGCCCCTGCCCTCGTAGTAAAGCAGTGCCGCTTCCACGGGGATGGCGAGCGGTGTGGAGCCCGGGTCTGGCCGCAGCCGCAGATCGGTGCGGAAGACATAACCATCGGCCGTGCGCTCCTGCATGATGCGCACCAGACGGCGCATCATGCGTCCGAAATTCTCCGTCGCGTCGTAGGGGTCGTCCATGATCCCGGCGGAGGGTTCGAAAAACACCACGGCGTCGATATCGGAGGAATAGTTGAGTTCGCGGGCACCGAGCTTACCCATGCCGAGCACGATGAGGCCCGATCCTTCGCTGGGGGCGGCAACATCCTTCAGTTTCAGCTTGCCACTCTCATGGGCAGACAGCAGAAGGTGATCGATGGCGGCAGAGAGTGCTGCATCCGCCATGTCGCTCAGCCAGCGGGTCGTGTCGCGCGCGGTGAAGATACGAGCGAGATCGGCAAGTGCCGCGACGAAGGAGAGCCGCCGTTTGGCGATCCGGAGCCTCGACATTACCTCGTTTTCGCTCGGTATGCCGCCGTCCCCTCCCGGTTTCCAGCAATCGCGCGCCTGACGTACAAGATCGGCGAGCAGGGGTTCCAGAGGTTTTGAAATGGCCAGTGACAACAGCCCCTCATCGGCCGCCGCCATGTCGCGCAGGTAGGGGGAGAGCGTGAAGGCCGCGGCGACGAAGTCTTTCAGGGCGCTTTCGTCGGCAAGCAGAGCGGCCACCGCCGGCTCGCTTCTGGCGATGTCTTTCAGAGTGGAGAGCACGGATTTCAGCTCGGTCTGCGTATAGGGGCGGATCACGCCCGCCAGCACGTCGTTCAGCCGCCTTTCGGCGCTTTCCGGTTTCGTCAATGCTTCTCTCCCTTTCCCGAGCCCGCTTGTCCTTCGGCCATACCGGATTTTCAGGACGGGCCGCTCTCCCCACGCTAGCCATCCTGCCGTTGCATCACCGAAGCCGGCAGGCACATATCACCTGCGTTGTAACAAATGCGGCGCGCTTTGCGATCAGGAAAACCGCTTTTGCCGAATTTTCCGAAACCCTGCTGGCGCGACCACGGTTTCGGCGGCGCATCGCAATGCCGCGTAATGTCTCCGCAATTGTGCCCACGTAGCGTTCTCCTCAACGAAACCCGACTCCCCGGTTTTCAAACACGCGGTGCTGCAACGGATATGATCATGAAACAGATTTTTACAATGAAATGGCAAAAGAGCCTGTGCGCCATGGCGCTTTGCCTGACGGCGCTGCCGGTGGCACAAGCGGTCTACGCGCCGGTTTTCGCCGCCGATATCGGCAAATCGGACCGCATGGCCGATCCGCAGGCCGGTTTCGATAATTCCCGCTACAGCAGTTCCAGCGACTGGAAAATCACGCTCGGTGTCGGCGCCGCCTATGCCCCGAAATATGAGGGGTCGGACAAGCTGGAGGCCGGCGCCGTGCCGCTGGTCTCCGTCGCCTATGGGGACATGTTGAGCATCGATTTCAGCGGCGTCACCGTCAACCTGCTGAACAGCAACGGCTTCCGGCTGGGAGTGAAAGGCGGCTGGGAGCCCGGGCGCAAGGAAAAGGACGACAGGAAAAACCTGCGCGGGATGGGCGATATCAAGGCAGGCGGCGTCATTGGCGGCGTTATCGCCTATGACGCTGAACCCTTCGAAATCTACGCCAAGGTCGACAAGACCATCAATGGCAGCGAGGGCCTGACAGCCTCGATCGGCGCCAGCGTTTCCCATAAGGTCGACCAGTTCATCCTCGGAGCGGACCTCTCCGCCACCTGGGCTGACGACAAGCACATGAAATCCTATTTCGGTGTGACCTCGGCGCAATCCGCCCGTTCGGGCCTGCGTCGCTTCGACGCCAAATCCGGCTTCAAGCGCGTCGACGCCAGCGCCTCCGTCACCTACCTGATGACCGAGAACTGGTCGATCACCGGCACCGGAGGCGTCGGTTTCCTGCTGGGCGATGCCAAGGACAGCCCGCTGTCCAAAAAAGATATCCAGCCGTTTGCGATGGTGGGCCTGGCCTACACGTTCTAACGCGAGGATTGTCGTCTGGCGGGGCACAACTCCCGCCGGAATACACTCGCCGGCTCTCTTCAGCGGCTATTGTCTGGAAAAACCATGGAGACTGTCAGCCCCGGGCAGGCGGCGTTGGAGGCGTCGGTGTCCGAAAGCTCCAGCGACCCGCCATGCAGTTCCATCACCGCCTCCACCAGCGACAGGCCAAGGCCCGTGCCGGGCTTGGAGCGGCTTTCATCCAGCCGCACGAAGCGTTTCAGCACCTCGCCGCGCTTGTCGGCAGGAATACCGGGACCATTATCGGCAACGGAAAGCAGGATTGCGCCAGGGGCCTTTGCCAGACGAACGACGAGTTTTTTGTCACCCTCGCTTTCGCAGGCATATTTCATGGCGTTGTCTATCAGGTTCGAAAGCGCCTGGCCGATCAATTCACGGTTGCCCTTTACGATGAGGCCCTGTTCGATTTCGGTTTCCAGCGCGAGCCCCGCATCCTCGGCCACCGGCTCGTAGAGTTCGGCGCTGTCTTCGGCAATCGCCGAGACGTCCACTTCAGTCATTTCGGCGGCGATGGAACCGGCCTCGACACGGGAAATCATCAGCAGCGCATTGAAAGTGCGGATGAGCTGGTCGGACTCGGCGATAATGCCTTCAAGGGCTGCGCGGCGTTTCGTTTCGTCATCATCGTCCAGTGCCGCGGCGGCCTTGTTGCGCAGGCGCGTCAGCGGCGTCTTCAGGTCATGGGCGATATTGTCGGAAACCTGCCGCAGGCCTTCATTGAGCTTCTCGATGCGGCCAAGCATGGCGTTAAGCGAGCCGGACAGCCTGTCGAACTCATCGCCGGAGCGGCCCTGCGGCAGACGCTGCGAAAGGTCGCCGGCCATGATCTTCTTGGTTGCCGCCGACATGCGGTCGATGCGTTTCAGTGCATTGCGGCCGATGCCGAACCAGATCAGCAGGGCGCCGCCGCTCATGATGGCGAGCGCCACCATCAGGGCATTACGCACCAGGGCGCGGAATTTGGTCGGCTCGCCGAGGTCGCGGCCGATCAGGATGCGCAGCCCGTTGTCCAGAACGAAAACATTGGCCGTGGCAAGATGCTGCACGCTGTCGCCGCTCTCGGAATAACGCTCATAACGGAAGGGAAAGCCGGTCCAGCCTTCCTTGTCGAAAACACCGGGCTGCACGGAGGCGACGTTGCCGGCCAGAATTTCACCATTCGGCCCGGCGATGATGTAAAGGCTCGCTCCCGGCTGGCGGGCACGGCGCTCCATCATCCTCAGCAGCGGATTGATACCGCCGCGATTATAGATGCGCTGCACATCCGAGACTTCCTGCAGCACAGCGTCACGCGTCTGCTGGTTCAGCAGCCTTTCGGAAAGCGCAGTGACATAAAAAACAAGGAACGCCGCGCAGAGCGCAAACAGCAGGATATAGAGCGCCGAAAGGCGCACCGCTGTCGACCTGAACAATATTCTGAGGCGGGCCATTTTCGGCAATCAGCCCTCGTCCTTCATCATGTAGCCCGCACCGCGAATGGTCTTCAGCAGCGGCTTCTCGAAGTCCTTCTCGATCTTCGAGCGCAGACGGGAAACATGCACGTCGATGACATTGGTCTGCGGATCGAAATGGTAATCCCAGACATTTTCGAGAAGCATCGTGCGGGTCACCACCTGGCCGGCATTCTTCATCAGATATTCCAGCAGGCGAAATTCGCGCGGCTGAAGGAGGATTTCCTTGCCACCCCGGCGCACATCGTGGGACAGGCGGTCCAACTCAAGATCGCCGACGCGATAGATCATGTCCTGCTCGGGCTTGCCCTTGCGGCGGCCAAGCACTTCGATACGGGCGAGCAGTTCGGAGAAGGCATAGGGTTTCGGCAGATAATCGTCACCGCCGGCACGCAGGCCGGTCACGCGGTCATCCACCTGCCCCAGCGCCGAAAGGATAAGAACCGGCGTCTCGATGCCGCGGCGGCGCAGTTCGCTGATGACGGAAAGCCCGTCGCGGCGCGGCAACATGCGGTCGATCACCATGACGTCGTAGACATTCTCGCAGCCCATGAACAGGCCGCTTTCACCATCGCTGGCGTGGTCGGCGACGATCCCGGCTTCGCGGAACGCCTTGGTCATATAGGCCGCAGCCTCGAGGTCGTCTTCAATGACAAGAATCTTCATGTGCGGGACAATAGCGCCCTCGCCCTTTTCCGCACAACCGGAAACAGATGCGACAGACATTTCCTGAACCTTGTTTTCCATGAGGTTTCCTCCGCGATACTGCCTGGACCGGCGTTGCGGGTCCTTTCTTCTCCCCGCCGGGGAAGGGTCGGATGAGGGGGCAAGCGCGCAGTCTATCGCTACCCTTGCCCCCTCATCCCGCTGCCGCGACCTTCTCCCCCTCGGGGAGAAGGAAACAAGTGGCCCGCGCTCACTCCATATGTTCTGCCTCGTCCTATAGGCGAGACACATTCCTTAGCGACGCCGGCTCCCGAAAGAACCGGCATCGCCTTTCAGCCTATCAACCCTGGTCGATATCCAGAGCGATGAAGCGGCTGCCGTCATCCGTCTGGATCTGGAACAGCGCCTTGGAGCGTCCGTCCTTTTTCGCCTGCTCGAGGATCTTCTCGATATCGGCGGCGGAAGCGACCTGCTGGTTGTTGACCGAGGTGATCTTCTCACCCGTCTTCAGGCCACGGGCAGCGGCATCGCTGTCAGGGTCGACATCGGTGATGGCAAGCCCGTTGCCGTCATCGGCGGGGGCCACCGTCAGGCCGAGGCTGGACAGCACCTTCTCGCTGGAAGACTGACCGCCCTTGTCGTCGTTCTGGCTCGGGGTCGCCTTGGAGGCGTCGTCGCTGGCGAGATCACCGAGCGTCACCGTGACCGACTGAGACTTGCCACCGCGCCACAGCGAGATTTCCACCTTGCTGTTCGGCGCCATGCCGCCGATGCGGCGTGACAGGTCGCGGGCATCCTTGACGGGTTCGCCGTTGACGGCGGTGATGATGTCACCCTGCTTGATGCCTGCCTTGTCGCCCGGCGAGCCGGACTGCGGCGAAACGACCAGAGCGCCCTTGGCTTCGGAAAGGCCGAGCGATTCGGCGATGTCCTTGCTGACGGGCTGGATCTGCACGCCGAGCCAGCCGCGCTCTACCTTGCCGTCCTTCTGCAGGTCGGCGATCACGTCCTTGGCGACCGATGCCGGAATGGCGAAGGCAATGCCGACATTGCCGCCCGAGGGCGAGAAGATGGCGGTGTTGATGCCAACCACTTCACCGTTGAGGTTGAAGGCGGGACCGCCCGAGTTGCCGCGGTTCACGGCGGCGTCGATCTGCAGGTAGTCGTCATAGGGGCCGGAGCCGATATCACGGCCACGGGCCGAGATAATGCCGGAAGTCACCGTGCCGCCAAGGCCGAAGGGATTGCCAACGGCGACGACCCAGTCACCGACGCGGATTTTGCTGTCATCGGCAAACTGAACGTAGGTGAACTTGCGGTTCACATCGACCTTGAGGAGCGCCAGATCGGTGCGCGGATCGCGGCCGACGAGCTTGGCGTCGAGTTCGGTGCCGTCATTCATCACGATCGTGTAGGCGGAGCCGTCATCGACGACGTGGTTGTTGGTGACGATGTAACCATCTTCGGAAATGAAGAAGCCGGAGCCCTGAGCGACGGGGCGCAGCGGACCCTTGCCGTCACGGTGGCGATTGGGGCCGCGGTCGGAGCGATCCTGGTTCGGGCCGCCGAATTCCTTGAAGAAGCGCTTGAGCGGATGGTCATCCGGAAGCTGGTCAAGGCCACGGCCACCGAAATTAAAGGAGAAATTGCTGGAATCATCGGAAGCGGGCTGCACGTTCGACTGAACGCGAACGGAGACGACGGCGGGCGATACCGCATCGACCACGTTGGCGAAGCTCGGAACCTGCGGCGCAGTCACCTCGACGGGGGCGGCAAAAGAGTGGAGGATAGGTGCGGCAATGCCGGTGGAAAGCATCAGCGCCGCAAGGCCGCCAACCGTCGTGGCCTTCAGGGCTGTCTTCAGCGAGGAATGGCCGTTTTGCGAATGAGACATGGTGTACCTTCTTTCTTCATTCAGACTGGAACCCGTGTGACCGGGGAAGCGGTGGATGATGAAGATATAGGAGGCGACACCTTACGGCGAAGTGTCTGAGGAATGAAAAATCCGTAATGTTGAAAAAGAACCGTGGGAAAAAATGAAAAACAGTTATTTTTCAATGAGGTTGCGAATTCTTTCTTCTTCATCCGCGCTCAGTTTTTGTGGCTGTTCAAGGGTGGCGCGGCGACGCGAAAAGACGAAGACGGCGAAAATTCCCACAAGGGTGAGGCCGATGGGTGCGCCCCACAAAAGCACGGTGCGCAGGCTGAGGCGTGGTTTGAGAAGCACGAATTCGCCATAGCGCGACACGACATAATCGATGACCGCCTTATCGCTGTCACCCTCGACCAGCCGTTCGCGCACCAGAACGCGCAGGTCACGCGCCAGTTCGGCGTTGCTGTCATCGATCGACTGGTTCTGGCATACCATGCAGCGAAGCTGGGAGGTGAGGTTGCGGGCTCGCTGTTCGAGCACGGGGTCCTTGAGGACTTCATCCGGGTTGAAGGCGGAAGCGGGAGATGCTGAGACAAGCACAGCGAAGAGAAGCAGAAAACCCGCCAGCATCCGAGGCAATCCCGAAAGAGTGCGGCGCATTTCTTCTCCCCGCCGGGGAGAAGGTGGCCCGAAGGGTCGGATGAGGGGGCCCACGCCAGCCGTAACTCTCAGTGTATGCGGCTTCCCCCTCATCGCCTCGCTTTGCTCGGCACTTCTTCCCGTGGGGGAGAAGAAACCTGCCGCACGCTCCACACTCATTCCGCCGCCTCCGGCATTGCAGCCCGCACCGGCTTCGCCTTGCGATTCGGCGCCCCCACTCTCAATCGCCTGTCCGAGAGAGAAATGAACCCGCCCGCCATCATGAACAGCGTGCCGCCCCAGATGCACAGGATGAAGGGTTTCCACCAGATGCGCACCACCATGCCGCCATCGGCCATGGGGTCACCAAGCGAGACATAGAGCTGGCTGAGACCGAAGGTCAGGATGCCGGCTTCCGTCGTCGGCATGCGCCGGGCCGTGTAAAGCCGCTTGGACGACCAGACATCCGCAACTTCCACGCCTGCCTTGCGTACGGTGAAATGGCCGCGATCCTCGGTGAAGTTCGGTCCGACGGCGTGGCGGATGCCGTCGAAGGTCAGGCTGTAGCCGCCCGCTTCCGCCGCCATGCCCTCTTTCATTTCCAGCACCGTCTCGGTCTCGAAAGTGGTGACGATGACGATGCCGAGAACGGTGATTCCAAGACCCATATGCGCCAGCGCCGTGCCGAAGGCCGAGCGCGGCAGGCCTTTGAGGCGGCGAAACGCAATACCGAAAGCGAGCTTGCCGAAATTGGCGCGATACCAGAGATCGGCAAATGCGCCGAGGATCAGCCAGAAACCGGCAGCGATGCCGAGTGCGGCCAGTACCGGGCCGCCATTTTCAATGTACCAGAGCGTCAGTCCCGCCAGAGCGGCAAGCGCTGCCGCCACATAGAGCCGCTGGAATGCGCCCAGGAGATCGCCGCGTTTCCAGGCGAGCATCGGCCCAAACGGGGTGACGATCAGGATCGGGATCATCAGGAGGCCGAAGGTGAGATTGAAGAAAGGCGCGCCGACCGAGATTTTTTCGCCTGTCAGCGTTTCCAGAATAAGCGGATAGAGCGTGCCGATCAGCACGGTCGCGGTCGAGACTGTCAGGATGAGGTTGTTGAGAACCAGCGATCCCTCACGCGAAATCGGCGCAAATAGCCCGCCGGCTTTGAGCGACGGCGCACGCCATGCAAAGAGCGCGAAGGCGCCGCCGATGAAGACGGTCAGAATGCCGAGAATGAAGATGCCGCGGCTCGGATCGGTGGCGAAGGCATGCACGGAGGTGAGAACGCCGGAGCGAACGAGGAAGGTGCCGAGCAGCGAGAGCGAAAAGGTCATGATCGCCAGAAGCACGGTCCAGATTTTCAGCGCCTCGCGCTTTTCCATGACCAGCGCCGAATGCAGCAGCGCGGTGCCGGCAAGCCACGGCATGAAGGAGGCGTTTTCCACCGGGTCCCAGAACCACCAGCCGCCCCAGCCGAGTTCGTAATAGGCCCAGTAGGAACCCATGGAGATGCCGGCGGTCAGGAAGGTCCAGGCGGCGAGCGTCCATGGCCGCACCCACCGCGCCCAGGCGGCATCGATACGGCCTTCCAGCAATGCGGCAACGGCGAAAGAGAAGCAGACGGAAAAGCCGACATAACCGAGGTAAAGCAGCGGTGGATGAATGGCGAGGCCGAAATCCTGAAGGATGGGGTTCAGATCCTGCCCTTCGGCCGGCACCGGCTCCAGCCGCAGAAACGGATTGGAGGTGAGCAGGATGAACAGCAGGAAGGCGACGGAAATCCATGCCTGCACGGCAAGAACATTGGCTTTGAGCGTTTCCGGCAGGTTGCGGCCGAAGGTGGCGACGAGCGCGCTGAAAAACACGAGGATGAGCAGCCAAAGCAGCATGGAGCCTTCGTGATTGCCCCATACACCGGTCAGCTTGTAGATCATCGGCATCAGCGAATGGGAGTTTTCCCAGACGTTGCGCACGGAAAAATCCGAGACGGCATAGGCCCGCGTCAGCGCCGCAAAGGACAAACCAACGAGCAGGAACATCAGCACCGAGCCGAGCGAAGCGATGTCCATCAGCGCCCGGTCGTTGCGGCGCGCGCCAATGACCGGCAGCGTG